>NZ_FSRU01000003.1:600000-921175 GCF_900142845.1 Paraburkholderia phenazinium | reverse complement strand
GTAGCCGCAGGAAAAGAAATCAACCGAGATTCCCAGAGTAGTGGCGAGCGAAATGGGACCAGCCTGTACTCTTTATCTTCATTGTTAGTCGAAGGCTCTGGAAAGTGCCGCCATAGCAGGTGATAGCCCTGTAGACGAAAGCAGCGAGGAAGAACTAGGTGTACGACAAGTAGGGCGGGACACGTGAAATCCTGTCTGAAGATGGGGGGACCATCCTCCAAGGCTAAATACTCGTGATCGACCGATAGTGAACCAGTACCGTGAGGGAAAGGCGAAAAGAACCCCGGGAGGGGAGTGAAACAGATCCTGAAACCGCATGCATACAAACAGTCGGAGCCTCGCAAGGGGTGACGGCGTACCTTTTGTATAATGGGTCAGCGACTTACATTCAGTGGCAAGCTTAACCGATTAGGGCAGGCGTAGCGAAAGCGAGTCCGAACAGGGCGTTCAGTCGCTGGGTGTAGACCCGAAACCAGGTGATCTATCCATGGCCAGGATGAAGGTGCGGTAACACGTACTGGAGGTCCGAACCCACTAACGTTGAAAAGTTAGGGGATGAGCTGTGGATAGGGGTGAAAGGCTAAACAAACCTGGAAATAGCTGGTTCTCTCCGAAAACTATTTAGGTAGTGCCTCGTGTATCACCTTCGGGGGTAGAGCACTGTCATGGTTGAAGGGTCCATTGCGGATTACTTCGCCATAGCAAACTCCGAATACCGAAGAGTGCAATCACGGGAGACAGACATCGGGTGCTAACGTCCGGTGTCAAGAGGGAAACAACCCAGACCGCCAGCTAAGGTCCCCAAATATTGCTAAGTGGGAAACGAAGTGGGAAGGCTAAAACAGTCAGGAGGTTGGCTTAGAAGCAGCCATCCTTTAAAGAAAGCGTAATAGCTCACTGATCGAGTCGTCCTGCGCGGAAGATGTAACGGGGCTAAGCAATATACCGAAGCTGCGGATGCACATTTATGTGCATGGTAGGAGAGCGTTCCGTAAGCCTGCGAAGGTGCATTGAAAAGTGTGCTGGAGGTATCGGAAGTGCGAATGCTGACATGAGTAGCGATAAAGGGGGTGAAAGGCCCCCTCGCCGTAAGCCCAAGGTTTCCTACGCAACGTTCATCGGCGTAGGGTGAGTCGGCCCCTAAGGCGAGGCAGAAATGCGTAGCTGATGGGAAGCAGGTTAATATTCCTGCACCATTGTTAAATGCGATGGGGGGACGGATCGCGGAAGGTTGTCCGGGTGTTGGAAGTCCCGGTCGCTGCATTGGAGAAGGTGCTTTGGCAAATCCGGGCACGGAATTCAAGGGTGTGGCGCCATTCACTTAGGTGAAGAAGCAACTGAAAGTGGTTCCAAGAAAAGCCTCTAAGCTTCAGTTTAACAAGACCGTACCGCAAACCGACACAGGTGGGCGAGATGAGTATTCTAAGGCGCTTGAGAGAACTCGGGAGAAGGAACTCGGCAAATTGGTACCGTAACTTCGGGATAAGGTACGCCCCTGTAGCCTGACTGGCCTGCGCCAGAAGGGTGAAGGGGTTGCAATAAACTGGTGGCTGCGACTGTTTAATAAAAACACAGCACTCTGCAAACACGAAAGTGGACGTATAGGGTGTGACGCCTGCCCGGTGCCGGAAGATTAAATGATGGGGTGCAAGCTCTTGATTGAAGTCCCGGTAAACGGCGGCCGTAACTATAACGGTCCTAAGGTAGCGAAATTCCTTGTCGGGTAAGTTCCGACCTGCACGAATGGCGTAACGATGGCCACACTGTCTCCTCCCGAGACTCAGCGAAGTTGAAGTGTTTGTGATGATGCAATCTCCCCGCGGCTAGACGGAAAGACCCCATGAACCTTTACTGTAGCTTTGCATTGGACTTTGAACCGGTCTGTGTAGGATAGGTGGGAGGCTTTGAAGCGTGGACGCCAGTCTGCGTGGAGCCAACCTTGAAATACCACCCTGGTTTGTTTGAGGTTCTAACCTTGGCCCGTAATCCGGGTCGGGGACAGTGCATGGTAGGCAGTTTGACTGGGGCGGTCTCCTCCCAAAGTGTAACGGAGGAGTACGAAGGTACGCTAGGTACGGTCGGAAATCGTGCTGATAGTGCAATGGCATAAGCGTGCTTAACTGCGAGACCGACAAGTCGAGCAGGTGCGAAAGCAGGTCATAGTGATCCGGTGGTTCTGTATGGAAGGGCCATCGCTCAACGGATAAAAGGTACTCTGGGGATAACAGGCTGATACCGCCCAAGAGTTCATATCGACGGCGGTGTTTGGCACCTCGATGTCGGCTCATCTCATCCTGGGGCTGTAGCCGGTCCCAAGGGTATGGCTGTTCGCCATTTAAAGAGGTACGTGAGCTGGGTTTAAAACGTCGTGAGACAGTTTGGTCCCTATCTGCCGTGGGCGCTGGATATTTGAAGGGGGCTGCTCCTAGTACGAGAGGACCGGAGTGGACGAACCTCTGGTGTACCGGTTGTCACGCCAGTGGCATCGCCGGGTAGCTATGTTCGGAAGAGATAACCGCTGAAAGCATCTAAGCGGGAAACTCGCCTTAAGATGAGATATCCCCGGGGCTTCGAGCCCCTTGAAGGGTCGTTCAAGACCAGGACGTTGATAGGTCAGGTGTGGAAGCGCAGTAATGCGTTAAGCTAACTGATACTAATTGCCCGTAAGGCTTGATCCTATAACAGGTGTGTCTTGTGGTTCGGATGAACCCCGCACACGGTTGAGTGATCACGTGTTGTGCCAGAAACAACACAACCCCAACCGCTTCACCCTCTGGTGGCATCACCAGAAACTACTTCTTCCCGATTGGCTGTATTGCTCCATGAGCAGTGCGGCAACAAGTCATGCCTGATGACCATAGCGTGTCGGTACCACCCCTTCCCATCCCGAACAGGACCGTGAAACGACTCCACGCCGATGATAGTGCGGATTACCCGTGTGAAAGTAGGTAATCGTCAGGCTCCCCAGCAGCAAGCACAAACCCCACCCCGCAAAGGTGGGGTTTGTGCGTTTACGCGCGTGAACCGGAAAGCGTGGAAAAACACGCGAGCACGCTGTGCAAACGCGTGCGACCCGCTACCCGCTACAACCGCTCATCACGCAGTGAAGCTAACGCAACCCCCGTTCACCCAACGAACGGTCAGCACAATCCTGCATTCCCAAACCGCATCTCCACGAGCTATGCCTGCGCGAGAAACTTCTGCGCCAGCCGTACCCAATAAGTCGATCCGACGGGTAGCAGTTCATCGTTGAAGTCGTAGCTTGCGTTATGCAGCATGCAAGGGCCGGCTCCGTGGCCAGCATCGCGATGTCCACCCATGCCGTTCCCAAGAAACGCATAACACCCCGGCTTCGCCAGCAACATGAACGAAAAATCTTCGGCGCCCATCGTCGGCTCTACGGCGTCGTTGACCCTTTCCGCACCCACTACCTCTTTCATGACCGAAGCAGCAAAGCGGGTCTCTTCGCTGCTATTGATGGTAGGGGGATAGTTGCGATGGAAGACCACCTTCACTGAACAGTCGTACGCCGCCGCGGTGTTCTCGGCAATCTTGCGCATGCGCGTTTCGATCAGATCCAGCGTTTCCGTCGTAAATGTGCGCACCGTGCCTGCGATCCACGCTTGATCCGGAACGACGTTCACTGCGTCCCCGGCGTGAATCTGCGTGATTGACAGCACACCGGTATCGAGCGGCTTCTTGTTGCGCGTGATGATGCCCTGCAGACCATTGGCGATCTGCACTGCCGTGAAAACCGGGTCGTGCCCATTGTGCGGCATCGCCGCGTGAGACCCGACGCCCGTGATCTCGATACGGAATTCGTTGCTCGACGCCATGATCGGCCCTTCGGTCACGCCGAAATGCCCCGCCGGCATGCCAGGCCAGTTGTGAATGCCGAACACCGCATCGACGGGAAATTTCGTGAAAAGACCGTCGTCGATCATCGCCTGCGCGCCCGCACCGCCTTCTTCGGCCGGCTGAAAGATGAATACGATCGTTCCGTCGAACTCACCGTGTTTGACCAGGTGCCGGGCCGCGCCCAACAGCATCGCAGTATGGCCGTCGTGCCCACACGCGTGCATCTTTCCTTCGTGACGGGAGCGATGTTCGAAGCTGTTGAGCTCGTGAATTGGAAGGGCGTCCATATCGGCTCGCAGGCCAATTGACCGTTTGCTGCTGCCGCGCTTCAGGATGCCGACCACCCCCGTCTTGCCGAGGCCGCGATGCACTTCGATACCCCAGTCACTGAGGCTTTTCGCCACCAGATCGGACGTCTGAGTCTCTTCGTAGCGCAGTTCGGGATGTGCGTGGATGGTTCGTCGGAGGGTCTGGATTTCGCCGTGAGCGGCCTGGATTTCGGGGATCAGTTTCATGGTGCGTTGTGTTTCGCTATGCATGGAGTGGCTCGAGACGCCTTCGCCCGGGCTCGGTGATGGTCAATTCTACGCCCCCCGGCATTTTTGGCGGTGCCGCAGCTTGCAGGCCTTTAGGACGTAATAAAATTACACTCCGCGTCACGTCGCCCTTTTCACGGATCGTCCCAATGAATGCCCCCACTGAGTTTGCCCGTGCAGTCTGCCCGCACGACTGCCCGGATACCTGTGCGATGCGAGTCACCGTGGAAAACGGGCGTGCAATCAAGGTCATCGGCGATCCCGACCATCCGCCCACTCAAGGGGCGTTGTGTACCAAGGTCAGCCGGTATGCCGAGCGGGTGCATCATCCGCGGCGGCTGACCACGCCGCTGCGTCGTGTCGGCGCCAAAGGCGAAGGCCGCTTCGAGCCCATCGGCTGGGATGAAGCGCTAAAACTCGCAGCCGGGCGTCTGTCGGAGATCGCGGCGCGCGCTCCCGAGGCAATCGTTCCCTACAGCTACGCCGGCACAATGGGTCTCGTGCAAGGCGATAGCATCGCACAGAGGTTTTTCCACAAGCTGGGTGCGTCCCAACTGGACCGGACAATCTGCGCGGCAGCCGGTGCGGCTGGACTGAAGTACACCTACGGCGCGAGCCTCGGCATGCTCACGGAGTTTTTCGCCGAGAGCGAACTGATTCTGATCTGGGGTTCGAATCCGATCGCATCCAATCTGCACTTCTGGACGCGCGCACAGGAAGCCAAGCGGCGCGGCGCCCGCCTGATCGCGATTGACCCCTACCGCTCGTTGACCGCAGAAAAATGCCATCAGCACATCGCGCTAAAGCCTGGCACCGACGGTGCGCTAGCCCTCGGCATGATGAACGTGCTGATCACCGAAGATCTGCTCGATCACGCCTATATTGCCGACCATACGCTCGGTTTTGAGCAGTTAAAGGCTCGCGCGCTCACCTATTCGCCTGGCCGCGTCGCCCAGATTTGCGGCATCGACGAACAAACCATCGTCGATCTCGCGCGTTTGTACGGTGGCACTAGAAAGGCGGCGATCCGCATGAACTACGGACTGCAACGAGTACGTGGCGGCGGTAACGCAGTGCGCGCGATCGCGTGTCTGCCTTCGTTGACCGGCGCCTGGCGCGAGCGCTCGGGCGGGACACTGCTTTCTTCGTCGGGCTGGGCGCCGGTTAACACCCACGCGCTGCAGCGTCCTGACCTGATGCCCGGTTGGCCGTCACGGCAGGCGCGCGTGATCAATATGAATGCAATCGGCGACGCCTTGCTGCATCCGGGCGACGCCGGCTTTGGTCCCAAAATTGAGGCGGTCATCGTCTATAACTCGAATCCTGTCGCGGTGGCGCCTGACTCGGCGCGGGTAGCGGCCGGCTTCGCACGGGAAGATCTGTTCACGATCGTCCTCGAACATTTCCAGACCGATACCGCGGACTACGCCGATCTGCTGCTCCCCGCGACCACGCAGCTCGAGCATCTCGACCTTCACAAGTCCTACGGCCACACGCACGTCATGGTGAACCTCCCGGCCATCCAACCGGTAGGGGAGGCACGGCCCAATACCGAGATTTTCCGCGGAATCGCCCGCCGCATGAACCTGCAGGAACCGGCGCTATTCGAGTCGGACGAGTCTGTCGCGGCGAATGCCTTCCGCTGGGAGGATCCGGTTTTCGAAGGCGTCGACTGGGAGTCGTTGAAACGCACCGGTTGGGCCAAGCTCAACCTGCCGGACGCGCCATTTGCCGACGGTGGTTTCCGCACGCCGTCGGGCAAATGCGAGTTTTCCAGCGAACGTTTGGCGCAGCAAGGATTCGATCCGCTTCCGGACTACCTGCCGCCCTATGAATCCGCGGACGGCGACCCCGAGCTCGCGGCGCGTTATCCGCTGGCCATGATCTCTCCGCCTGCCCGTAACTTTCTGAATAGCACGTTCGTCAACGTGGAAAGTTTGCGTTCCACGGAGGGCGAACCTCACATCGACATTCACCCGTCCGACGCAAGCCGGCGCCAGGTGCTCGATGGCGATCTGGTGCGCATCTTTAACGACCGTGGTTCGATGCAGGCGCGTGCCCGCGTGACGGACAAGGCGCGCGAGGGTCTGGTGGTCGGGCTGTCCATCTGGTGGAAAAAACTGGCGCCCGACGGCTGCAATGCCAATCAGGTCACAAGCCAGGCGCTCACCGACCTCGGCGGCTCGGCGACTTTCTACGACTGCCTCGTCGAAGTCGAGCGCGTTTGAAATCCCGGGCTAAAACCCATCCACACCGCTCGTCGGTTCTCGGAAATCGCGTTCGAGGGCGGCGTCTAACACGGGTGCTTTTCACGAATCGTGGGGTAGGTCGCATGCTACGATGCGTTTTTAGCACGACCATACGAAAATAAAGGAGGAGACGCCGCATGGAAAAAATCTGGCTGAAATCATATCCGCCCGGCGTTCCAGTAGAGATCGATCCGAGTCAGTACTCGTCCGTTGCCGACCTGTTCGAGGAAAGTTTCCGCGAATATCGCACCAAGCCGGCGTTCGTCTGCATGGGCAAGCAGATCACTTACGGCGAGCTGGACACGTTGTCGCGCAAGCTTGCCGCATGGTTCCAGTCCAAGGGCATCGTGCGCGGCGCCCGCATTGCCATCATGATGCCGAACGTGCTGCAGTATCCGGTGGCGATCGCCGCCATTCTGCGCGCCGGCTATGTGGTCGTGAACGTGAATCCGCTGTACACGCCGCGTGAGCTCGAACACCAACTCAAGGACAGCGGCGCCGAAGCCATCATCATCCTCGAGAACTTCGCGGTGACGCTGCAAGCGGTGGTGCGCAACACGGCGATCAAGCACGTGGTCGTGGCGGCGATGGGCGACCTGATGGGCGCGAAGGGGCTGATCGTCAACTTCGTCGTGCGCCGCGTGAAGAAGATGGTGCCGGCGTGGAGCCTGCCCGGTCACGTCAAGTTCAACACCGCCATTGCCGAAGGCGCACGCCACGAGTTCAAACCGGTCAAGCAGGGTCCGGAAGATGTCGCGTTCCTCCAGTACACGGGCGGCACGACCGGCGTCGCGAAAGGCGCCACGCTGTTGCATCGGAATCTGATCGCTAACGTTTTGCAGTCGCAGGTCTGGCTCGATCCGGCTCGCGCGGGGCGGGACGACATCGAGCAGTTCGTGACTGTCGTCGCATTGCCGCTGTATCACATCTTTGCACTGACGGTCTGCGGACTGCTGACGGTGCGTACGGGCGGCCTTGGCGTGCTGATTCCGAATCCGCGCGACATCGGCGGCATGATCAAGGAACTGCAGGGCTATGCGGTGACGACCATCCCCGCGGTGAACACGCTCTATAACGCGATGCTCAACCATCCCGATTTCGACAAGCTCAACTTCTCAAAGCTGCTCGTCGCCAACGGCGGCGGGATGGCGGTGCAGGAAGCCGTCGCGAAGCGCTGGTATGAAAGGACGCGTAGCCCGATCGTCGAAGGTTACGGTATGTCGGAAACGTCGCCTTGTGTAACGTGCAACCCGGTGACCGTCACCTCGTACAGCGGCACGATTGGCCTGCCGCTGCCGTCGACCGAAATCTCGATTCGCGACGACGAAAACAACGAGGTGCCGCTCGGCCAGCCCGGCGAGATCTGCGTCCGCGGTCCGCAGGTGATGGCGGGCTACTGGAACCGGCCGGATGAAACCGCGAAGGTCATGACGCCGGACGGCTTCTTCAAATCCGGCGACGTCGGTATTGTGAGCGAAGCGGGATACGTGAAGATCGTCGATCGGAAGAAGGACATGATTCTGGTGTCCGGCTTCAACGTCTATCCGAACGAGGTCGAAGATGTCGTCGCCAAGCTGCCGGGCGTGTTCGAAGTCGCGGCGGTCGGCGTGCCGGACCAGCATTCCGGCGAGGCGGTGAAACTCTTTGTCGTGAAGAAGGATCAGGCGCTCACCGACGCGGACATTTTCGCGTTCTGCAAGGAGCAACTGACGGGTTACAAGCGGCCGAAAATCATCGAGTTTCGTACCGAGCTGCCCAAGAGCAATGTCGGCAAGATCTTGCGGCGCGAATTGCGCGACGGGCGCGTATAAGGGCTCGCGGGAAAGGGTGACGACGACAGGCTCACCCCACCGCACAAGCAAGCGCATCAGCCTGACCGGCGTGACCCAAAGAACGGCCCAACGAGCCTCCGCTCGTTGGGCCGTTCCTATTTCCGAGCCGCATACTGAGCGCGAGCGCGAATGCGCATCCAGGCGGCAATCGGGAAGCGTCGACGCAAAAAAAAGGCGCCCGAAGGCGCCTTTGAGGCATACAGCTTTGTTACGACTTATTAGAACTTGGCGCGAATACCGACGCGCGCCGTCAACTGGTTCTGGTTCGCCGAAGGCGTCAGGTTGCTGATTGCTGCAACGGCCGCGGTGGGCGCCGTGCCGGCCGCGTTCAGCGTCTCGCCCAAAGCGTGCTGATACACGCCGATGATGTAGACGTCCGTGCGCTTCGACAGGAAGTAGTCGACGCCAGCCGAAACCTGGTGATACTGGGCTGCCGAGTCGCCTTCGATCTTGCTGCCACGCGTGTAGTCGTACGCTGTGCCGATCAGCAATGCCGGGGTCAACTGATACTTGAAGTTGATTTCGGCGTTGTTGAACGTAGCCGTTTGACCTGCGAACGGCGAGGCGTACGAAGCGCCCAGATTCATGAACTTGATGTTCGAGTACGTGCCGCCGATCGTTGCCGCGCCGAACGTGTAAGCGCCGCCTGCAGCAATAACCTGATACGTGTTGGCCGAACCGTAGCCCGAGAACACCGGCGACGCGACATTCGACGTCGTCGTCGAAACCGTGCCCGACGTGCTGTTGCCGAAGAAGCTCACGTTCGGGTTGCGAACGTTGAGGTAGGCCGCGCCCAGGACCAACGGGCCATTCGCGTAGCCGGCGCCCAGCGAGAAGATCTGGTTGCGACCGGTTTCGCCAGCCACACCGCCGAGGCTGTACAAGCCGCCGAAGGTCAGGCCGTTGTAGTTGTTGCTCGTGAACTTGATCGAGTTGTTGACGCGGTAATCGTTGTTCAGGTTATCCAGGTCGCCCGGGTGAGCAGCGATGTAGCCACCCCATTGATCGCCGACTTCCAGCGGGCCGACGTAGTCGACCGCGGAGTCGTATTGACGACCGAGGGTGATCGAACCGTAGTTGCTCGACAGACCGACGTAAGCCTGGCGACCGAACTCCAGACCGCCCTGACCCAACTTACCGGTGTTCACGTCGAAGCCGTTTTCGAGCACGAAGATGGCCTTCAGACCACCGCCCAGATCTTCCGTACCGCGCAGGCCCCAACGGCTGCCCTGCAGAACGCCGCTGGACAGGTTGTACAGATGCTTGCCACCGGCGTTGGTGTTGATGTTGAAACCTTCGTCAACGATACCGTACAGGGTCACGCTGCTCTGCGCATGAGCGACGCCAGCAAACGCGCCCAATGCTGCGAGAGCGAGAAGCGACTTTTTCATCGATTAATCTCCAAGGAACTGCGAATTTTTTGTACAAGGCTAATATTTTTGGTACGTCTGGACCTTGCTATCTAACTTCGCGAGAAGTTGCAGGTAATGTAACAAAAGGCATACCCTGCACAAAGAAAAAGCAGGTTGCATGGAACGCCGCTGTTTCGTTTACGCAACATGGTCTAAAATTGAAAATTGGCTATTAAATCAGTCCTTAGCAAGCGCTCCCGGCGTGCGATTTTGCTGCGCAAACGCACGCCGCGCGGTCGTTTGGGAGATTCGGACTGAGGTGTCGAACCAGGAGAGTTGGATGGTGCTGGATGAACTGATTACCGAGCTGGATCGGGGTTTACGCTCAATGACGGGCGTGTCGCGGATGAGCCGGCCGGTGCCGGTGCCGAACGCGTCGGCCGACATGCCGGAGCTGTCGCCGGAAGAGCGCGAGCATGCGGCGGGCCTCATGCGCGTCAACCATGTCGGCGAAGTGTGCGCGCAGGCGCTTTATCAGGCGCAAAAGCTTGCCACCCGCTCGCCCAGCTTGAAAGCGACCTTCGAGCACGCGGCACGCGAGGAGGAAGATCACCTGGCGTGGACCGCCCGGCGGCTCGAGGCGCTCGAGTCTCGGCCCAGTCTGCTGAATCCGCTGTGGTACGCCGGCGCTCTCGCGCTCGGTCTGGTGGCCGGCCGCTTCGGCGACAGGGTGAGCCTCGGCTTCATGGCGGAGACCGAGCGCCAGGTGGAGCAGCATCTCGACAGTCATCTGGAAGCGCTGCCCGAGGCGGATCTCGAGTCGCGCGCCATCGTCGAGCAGATGCGCGCGGACGAAGCCGCTCATGGCAAAGCCGCGATCGATGCCGGCGGTGTCGAGCTGCCTTTTCCGGCTCGCGCCTTGATGCGCGCCGCGTCGAAAATCATGACCCGTACTGCTTATTACGTTTAATCGCTGCGAAGTGGGACGGCGCAACGCGCGTCGTCCGGTTAATCGCCTCAAATCCTCCGCTGATTCCGCTTATCCCCCGCCGCAGATCGCTTAGATTCCACGCGCTTCGCCCGGACTTTTCACGTATCACCTTCACAAGTTGCACTAGTGCATTCATTTATAACGGTTTTCCGTTTTAGGTCTGACGTGAAGGAGTCGCGCTAAGTCCTTGTTCTAACAAACAAATTTCGTTAAAAATCCGCGCTTCTCCCTTGACCCCTGTTTGGGCTTCCTCTAAAGTGGGAGACAGTGTGAGAAAGTGTATTTTTGTGTGATTCCCGAGGGGGTTTCGGGTAGATTTTCGAGAACAGGCGAGCGGCGTGCCGTGTCGCGATCGCAACGAGTTTGCAAGGGACCAGAGTAAAGCGCTGAAGCGCTCACTCTGATCGACAGGGGAGAGCGGAAGTGTTCCAAGGGGCGTCGGCGCTGACACTCGATGCGAAGGGGCGGATGTCCGTCCCGTCGCGCTATCGGGACGCGCTGCAAGGACAGGCAGAAGGCCGGGTGACGATCACCAAGCACCCGGACGGCTGCCTGTTGCTATTTCCGCGCCCGGAATGGGAAGTCTTCCGCACCAAAATCGCGGCGCTGCCCATGGACGCTCACTGGTGGCGCCGGATTTTCCTTGGCAATGCTTCGGATGTCGATCTCGACGGCGCCGGTCGCGTGCTGGTGTCTCCTGAATTGCGGATGGCGGCTTTGCTGGAAAAGGAAGTGATGTTGTTGGGCATGGGCAGTCACTTTGAGTTGTGGGATGCACAAACCTACGCGGCCAAGGAACAGGCGGCGATGGCGCAGGGCATGCCCGATGCGTTGAAGAATTTCACGTTCTGATCGCGGCATACATATATGGCATCTGCGATGGGAAACGAATTGCAGCATCGCACGGTGCTGCTGGAAGAGGCGGTCGAGGCGCTGGTCAAGCGCCCCGACGGCGTTTATGTGGACGGCACGTTCGGACGCGGCGGTCATAGCCGTGCGGTGTTGAGCAAGCTGGGCGAGTCGGGGCGGCTGATTGCGTTCGACAAAGACCCGCTCGCCATCGCCACGGCTCAGAAAATCGCCGATCCGCGTTTCGAGATCGTGCACGAGAGTTTTGCTTCACTGCGCGAAGCGATTGCGGAGCGCGGGGTAGGGCGGGTGTCGGGCGTTTTATTGGATCTGGGCGTGTCGTCGCCGCAAGTCGACGATCCGGAGCGGGGCTTCAGCTTCCGCGCCGACGGCCCGCTCGACATGCGGATGGACCCGACGCGCGGCGAGTCTGCTGCTGACTGGCTGGCGCGGGCCACGGTGCAGGAACTGACGGAGGTAATACGAGATTATGGGGAAGAACGGTTTGCTTTTCAGATTGCAAAGGCGCTTGTTGCTCGCCGGGCAGAGTCCGACCGTCTTGGGCCTCTCGTCAGCACGGGCGAGCTTGCCCAAATCGTGGCTAACGTCGTCAAGACCCGTGAGAAGGGCAAGGATCCGGCAACCCGCACCTTTCAAGCTATACGGATTCACATCAATCAAGAGCTTGCGGAGCTGCAAGTCGTTTTAGAAGCGGCGCTTGCGCTGCTGGAGCAAGGGGGGCGGCTGGTGGTCATCAGCTTTCATTCGCTCGAAGACCGGATCGTCAAACGGTTCATGCAGGCGCACGCCAGTACGCCTACGGTCGACCGTCGCCTGCCGATTCGTGCCGTCGACCTGCCCAGCCCGCCGCTCAAAATCATCGGCCGCGTGTTCGCGAGCGACGCTGAAGTCGCCGCGAACCCGCGCGCCCGTTCTGCTGTGATGCGCGTGGCGGAGCGTATCGCGCCATGAGCCGCCTCAATATCTTCCTGCTGATTGTCGTGATGGGTTGTGCATTATCTGTAGTCAACGCAACGAATCAGCAGCGTCAGATCTTTATCCAGTTGCAGCGCGCGCAGTCGCAGGAGCGCCAGCTGCAGCAAGACTATTCGCAGCTTCAATATCAGCAGAGCGCGCTGTCGAAGACCTCGCGCATCGAAGGGATTGCGACGGACTCGCTGAAAATGCAGGCTGTCACGACGGGTCGCACCCAATACCTGACGCTCGACCCGGGCGCCGCTACGGCTGAAGACGCGCCGGTGCCGACTTCGGCGCCGCTGTCCGCGTCGACCCCGCTCGCCACCCGTCATGGGGGCGTGCGATGAAAAAGTCGTCGAATCGCAAGAGCGTCCCGTTTGCGTCGAACCCGATTCTGTCCGTGCGCCTGCCGATGTGGCGCTCGAAGCTCGTCGTGTTCATGCTGTTCATGGCGTTTGTCGCGCTGGCCGGCCGTGCGTTCTGGATTCAGGGCCCGGGCAACGCGTTCTATCAGAAGCAGGGCGAGAGCCGCTATCAGCGCACGCTGGAGATGCCGGCGACGCGCGGCAAGATTCTCGACCGCAACGGCCTCGTGCTGGCCACGAGCTTGCCGGTGCGTGCCATCTGGGCGATTCCCGAAGCGGTGCCTGACGATCTCGGCGCCGACAAGCTGGCCGCGCTCGGCAAGCTGCTCGGTATGACGAATACCGAATTGCGCGCCAAGCTGTCCGAGGACAAGAACTTCGTCTACGTCAAACGTCAGGTGCCGGTGGATGTCGCCGCGCAGGTGACGGCGCTCGACATTCCGGGCATTTACCAGCGCGACGAGTACAAGCGTTTCTATCCGGAAGGCGAGATTGCCGCGCACCTGATCGGCTTCACCAACGTCGAGGACGAAGGCCAGGAAGGCGTCGAACTCGGCGACCAGAAGCAGCTCGAGGGCATGCCGGGCATCCGCCGCGTCATCAAGGACCGGATGGGGCACATCATTGAAGACGTCGACGAACAGGTCGTGCCGCACAACGGCCAGGACGTGGATCTGGCGATCGACAGCAAGATCCAGTACATCGCGTATACGAACCTGAAGGCCGCGGTCGACAAATTCAAGGCCAAGGCCGGCGCGGCCATGGTGATCGACGTGCGCACCGGCGAAGTGCTGGCGCTCGTCAACTATCCGACCTTCAACCCGAACGACCGCTCGCACCTGACCGGCGACCAGTTGCGCAACCGCGTGCTCACGGACGAGTTCGAGCCGGGCTCGATCATGAAGCCGTTCACGATCTCGCTCGCGCTGGATCTGCATCGCGTGGCGCCGACTACACTGGTAGATACGGGGCCGGGCCACTTCAATCTCGACGGCGCGACGATCACCGACGACAGCGCGTTCGGCGTGCTGACGGTCGGCGGTGTGATTCAGAAATCGAGCAACATTGGCGCGACGAAGATCGCGATGACGCTCAAGCCCGAAGAGATGTGGAATATGTATACCAGCATCGGTCTTGGCCAGGCGCCGAAGATCGGTTTCCCCGGCGCCACCGCGGGCCATCTGCGTCCGTGGAAGAGCTGGCGCCGCATCGAGCAGGCCACCATGTCGTACGGCTACGGCCTGTCCGCCTCGCTGTTCCAGTTGGCGCGCGCCTACACCGCTATCGCTCACGACGGCGAAATCATGCCGGTGACCATCTTCCGCTCGCCGGGCGATCAACCCGCCACCGGTCCGCAGATTTTCTCGCCGGTCACCGCCCGCGAAGTGCGCGCGATGCTCGAAACCGTGGTCGCGCCCGGCGGCACCTCGCCCGATGCAGCGGTGCCGGGTTACCGCGTCGGCGGCAAGAGCGGCACGGCATACAAGCACGGTGCGCACGGCTACGACAAATCGAAGTACCGCGCGTCGTTCGTCGGCATGGCGCCGATGCCGGATCCGCGCATCGTGGTCGCGGTGTCGGTGGACGAACCGACGGCCGGCAGCCACTTCGGTGGCCAGGTGTCGGGGCCGGTGTTCTCGGCCATCGCCGGCGACACGCTGCGCTCGCTCAATATTCCGCCCGACATGCCGGTCAAACAGATGGTGGTGTCGGACGATTCGGCGCCGGTTGCGCCCGCCGCGCCGACCCTGCCGTCTGCGTCGGCGAAGAAACTGGCCACCAGCGGCGGCGCCAAGAAAATGACCATCGCCTCGAACGCGAAAAATCATCCCGGAGTCGTGCGATGAGCGCGCTACGTTCGAAGCATCCCGCGCAGCGGCAGATCGCCGTCGCCCTCACCTGGCTGCACGCTCGCGCGCAGCCGGACGCTCATCTGCACGCCGATACGCGCTCGCTCGCGGCCGGCGATGTGTTTCTGGCGTATGCGGTCGACGGCGCCGACAACCGGCCGTTCATCGACAGCGCGATCGAGCGCGGTGCGGCCGCGGTGCTGTATCAGCCGGAAAACTTCACTGGCGCGGTGGATGCGTCGGTGGGATTGGCGGTGCCCGCGCTGAATGAGCTGGCGGGCTCGATTGCAAGCGGCTGGTACGGCAACCCGAGCGATGCGATGCGGGTGATCGGCGTCACGGGCACCAACGGCAAGACGTCATCGAGCCAGTGGATTGCCGCGGCGCTCACCGCGCTCGGCACGCGCTGCGCGATTATCGGCACGCTGGGCACCGGCTTGCCGGGCCACCTCGTGCATACCGGTTTCACGACGCCGGACGCGCCGCAATTGCAGCGCAGTCTCGCGCAGTTGCGCGATGCGGGTGCGCAGGCGGTCGCGATGGAAGTGTCGTCGCATGCGCTGCATCAGGGGCGGGTGAACGGCACGGCGTTTGAGATCGCCGTGTTCACGAATCTCACTCAGGACCACCTCGACTATCACGGCACCTTCGCCGCCTACGAGGCCGCCAAGGCGCGTCTGTTCGCGTGGCCGGAATTGCGTTGCGCCGTGATCAATCATGACGACGAGGCTGGCCGCCGGCTGCTGGCGAGTACCCAGGGCCACGCTCGCACCATCGCCTACAGTATCGGCACACGCACCGAAGCGCCGGACGCCGCCGCACCGCAGGCCGACGCCTGGCTGCACGCGGCCGATGTGCGCGCCACCGCAACCGGCACGGCCTTCCATCTGAGCACCTCCGATTGGGGCGACGCCGAAGTCGAAGTGCAGACGCTGGGCGCGTTCAACGTCAGCAACCTGCTCGGCGTGCTGGGCGCGCTGCTTGCAGCGGACGTCCCGTTCGACGCCGCCCTGACCGAGCTGGAAAAACTGGAGCCGGTCAACGGCCGCATGCAGCGCCTCGGCGGCCGTCTGCAAAACGACGAGCCGCTCGTCGTGATCGACTACGCGCATACGCCCGACGCGCTGGAAAAGACGCTCGAAGCGCTGCGCCCGATGGCGGCCGCGCGCGGCGGCGAGCTGATCTGCATGTTCGGCTGCGGCGGCGATCGTGATGCGACCAAGCGTCCGTTGATGGGGGCGATTGCGGAAAGATTGGCGGACGGCGTCGTCGTGACGAGCGACAACCCGCGTAGCGAAGATCCGCAGAAGATTCTCGACCAGATTGCCGCGGGCATGAAGGACGCGTCGAAGGCCCGCCGGATCGAGGATCGCGCCAGCGCCATCCTGCAGGCCATCCGCGGCGCGGCGCGTGAAGACGTAATCGTGCTGGCCGGCAAGGGGCACGAAGCAACACAGGAAATCATGGGCAAGAAACGCGCTTTCTCCGATCAGGATCACGCACGTCTGGCGCTCGCCGCCCGTGCTACGCAGGCGCGCGGAGGTGGCGAATGACCCGGCCAGGTGAAGCGATGTTTTCCCTGCGCGAAGCCGCCGCGCTGATCCCGGGCGCGACCGTTCTCGGCGACGACAGTGTGGCCTTCGAACGCGTCTCGACCGACAGCCGCACCGCCGGTCCCGGCGATCTGTTCGTCGCGCTCAAGGGCGACCGCTTCGACGCGCACGACTTTCTGCCGGACGTGGCCGCGCGCCAGATCGCAGCGGCGCTGGTGACGCGCACCCCGGCCGGCTGGAATCTGCCGGCCTTGCAGGTCGCCGACACGCGCGTCGCGCTCGGCGCGCTCGCGCGCGGCTGGCGGCGCCGCTTCACGATGCCGCTCGTCGCAGTGACGGGCAGCAACGGCAAGACCACGGTCAAGGAAATGATTGCGTCGATCTTCGCCGCGGCTGTCGGCGCGGACGCGCGGCTTGCCACTGCGGGTAACTTCAACAACGACATCGGCGTGCCGCTGACGCTGTTTCGCCTGAGCGCGGTGCATCGGTTGGCGGTGGTCGAACTCGGGATGAATCACCCGGGCGAAACCGCGTTGCTCGGAAAGATCGCCGAGCCTACCGTGGCGGTGGTGAACAACGCGCAGCGCGAGCACCAGGAATTCATGACCACCGTCGAGGCCGTCGCGCTCGAGCATGCGAGCGTGATTCACGCGTTGTCACCGGAAGGTGTTGCCGTGTTTCCGGCGGACGACGCATACGCGAGCATCTGGCGCGTCGCGGCCACCGGCAACCGCATCGTCGACTTCGCGCTGAATAACGACGGCCGTTCGACCGACGCCGCGGTGAAAGGCGTCTTCGCCGGCAACCTGCTGAGCATCGACACGCCGGAAGGCCACCTCGACGTCACGCTGCAAGTGCTCGGCGACCACAACGCGCACAACGCGCTGGCGGCCACGGCCGCTGCGCTGGCCGCCAGCGTATCGCTCGACGCGATCAAACGCGGGCTCGAATCGTTCGGTGCGGTGAAAGGGCGTCTGCAGGTCAAGCGCGCGGCGCTCGGTACGCTCGCGGGCGCCACCGTCATCGACGACACCTACAACGCGAATCCCGATTCGATGCGCGCCGCGATCGACGTGCTCGCCTCCCGTCCCTCGCCGCGCGTGCTGGTGATGGGCGACATGGGCGAAGTCGGCGATCACGGTCCGGCGTTTCACCGCGAAATCGGTGCTTACGCCAAAGAGCGCGGCATCGACGCGCTGTACGCGCTCGGCGCTGCGTCGCGCGATGCCTGCACCGCGTATGGCGCGGATGCACATCATGTCGACGACGTCGCGACGCTCGTCGCTCAACTGCTGCAGGCCCCGGAATTGTCCGGCAAGGGCGCTGCGGCAACGCTTCTCGTGAAAGGCTCGCGCTTCATGCAAATGGAACGCGTGGTGGACGCCGTAACGAGTCCACAACCCACTGCACCGGGCGCAGCGCCCGGTGCGCATTGAACTGGAAGGACCGAAGCATGCTACTGGCGCTGGCGCAATGGCTGCAGAATGACGCAAGCTTCTTGCGCGTGTTCAGTTATCTGACTTTCCGAGCGGTGGCGGCGACGATTACCGCGCTGTTGATCGGGCTCGTCTGCGGCCCGGCGGTGATCCGCAAGCTGACCGCCATGAAGGTGGGCCAGGCTGTCCGTAAAGACGGCCCGCAAACTCACCTCGTCAAATCCGGCACGCCCACCATGGGCGGCGTGCTGATCCTGCTCGGCATCGCGGTATCGACGCTGCTGTGGGCCGATCTGACCAACCGCTTTATCTGGATCGTGATTCTGGTGACGTTCGGCTTCGGCGTGATCGGCTGGGTCGACGATTACCGCAAGGTGGTCTACAAGGATCCGCGCGGCATGTCGTCGCGCGAGAAGTATTTCTGGCAGTCGGTGATCGGCCTGTTCGCCGCCGTGTATCTCGCCTTCAGCGTCTCCGAAGCGAGCAACGTGCGCGTGTACGACCTGTTCATGGCGTGGGTGCGCAGCGGCCTGTCGATGGGCCTGCCCCCGCACGCCGACCTGATGCTGCCGTTCTTCAAGTCGATCAGCTATCCGCTCGGCGTGTGGGGCTTCATCGTGCTGACGTATCTGGTGATCGTCGGCGCGAGCAACGCGGTGAACCTCACCGACGGTCTCGACGGCCTGGTGATCATGCCGGTCGTGCTGGTGGGCGCGTCGCTGGGCGTGTTCGCGTATGTGATGGGCAGTTCGGTCTATTCGAAGTATCTGCTGTTTCCGCACATTGCCGGCGCCGGCGAGTTGCTGATTTTCTGCTCCGCCATGGGTGGGGCCGGGCTGGCGTTCCTCTGGTTCAACACGCACCCCGCGCAGATGTTCATGGGCGACGTGGGCGCGCTGGCGCTGGGCGGCGCGCTCGGCACGGTCGCGGTGATCGTGCGTCAGGAAATCGTGCTCTTCATCATGGGCGGCATCTTCGTCGCGGAAACGCTCTCGGTGATGTTGCAGGTGACGTGGTTCAAGTTCACCAAGCGCCGTTTCGGCGAAGGCCGGCGTCTCTTCAAGATGGCGCCGCTGCATCACCATTTCGAATTGTCCGGCTGGAAAGAAACGCAGGTTGTCGTGCGCTTCTGGATCATCACGTTGATGCTGTGTCTGTTCGGGTTGTCCACGCTCAAGTTGCGTTAAGCCGTTTTCGAAGTCAAAGGGAAAGTCAGCAATGTTTGGCGAGAAGTTTCGGGATCGGCAAAAGCCGATGGTGCTCGTGCTGGGACTCGGTGAATCCGGTCTCGCGATGGCGCGCTGGTGCGCGCGGCACGGGTGTCGGCTGCGCGTGGCGGATACGCGCGAGGTGCCGCCGAATCTGTCCGGACTCGAAGCGCACGGCATCGATGCCGACTTTGTCGGCGGCCCGTTTTCGCCTGTGCTGCTCGAAGGTGTGGAGCTGGTGGCGATCAGCCCCGGCCTGTCGCCGCTCGCCGCGGATCTGTTGCCGCTGATTAGCGAAGCCCGTGAAAAAGACATCCCCGTGTGGGGTGAACTCGAATTTTTCGCCCAGGCGCTGAAGACGCTCGGCGAGAGCGGCTACGCGCCAAAGGTAATAGCGATCACCGGCACCAACGGCAAAACCACGACGACGAGCCTCACTGGCCTGTTGTGCGAACGCACCGGCAAGAAGGTCGCGGTGGCGGGCAATATCAGCCCGGCTGCGCTCGACAAGCTCACCGAAGCCATCGACCACACCGCGTTGCCCGATGTATGGGTGCTCGAACTGTCGAGCTTCCAGCTGGAAACGGCGCACACGTTCGCGCCCGACGCGGCCGTCATTCTCAACATTACGCAGGACCACCTCGACTGGCACGGTGGCCTGGATGCCTACGCCGCCGCCAAAGGCCGGATCTTCGGACCGCAGACCGTGCGCGTGCTCAATCGCGACGACGCCCGCGTGATGGCGCTCGCGGCAAGCCCCGCGAAGGACGCCGCAGCGGGCGACAGCCCGGCACCGGCGATTACCTTCGGCGTCACCGAGCCGACGCGTCCCGGCGACTACGGTCTGCTGCGCGATAACGGCATCATCTGGCTGGTGGAAGCGCACGACCGCGACGCCTCGGACGAACCCGCGCCGACCCGCCGTCGCAAGGGCGAAACTGCCGCACCGCCGAACCTCGGCCTCAAGCGCCTGATGCCGGCCGACGCGCTGCGCATCCGCGGCCTGCACAACGCGGCCAACGCGCTCGCGGCCTATGCGCTCGCGCGTGCCATCGACCTGCCGGGCGCACCGTTGCTGCACGGCTTGCGCGAATACCGCGGCGAGCCGCATCGGGTCGAGCTGATCGCGTCGATCGAAGGCATCGACTACGTGGACGACAGCAAGGGCACCAACGTCGGCGCGACGGTCGCGGCGCTCGACGGTCTGGCGCAACGTGTGGTGCTGATCGCCGGCGGCGACGGTAAGGGCCAGGACTTCGAGCCGCTCGCCGCACCGGTGATGCGCTGGTGCCGCGGGGTCATGCTGATCGGCCGCGATGCGCCGCAGATTCGTGCCGCGCTCGCCGACACCGGCATCGCCCTCACCGATCACGCCACGCTCGAAGACGCCACGCGCGCCGCCACGGCGCTCGCGCAGCCGGGCGACGCGGTGCTGCTGTCGCCGGCCTGCGCGAGCTTCGACATGTTCAAGGGTTACGCGCATCGTGCCGCGGTGTTCCGCAGCACGGTGGAAGACATCGCGGCCGAACGGGGGACGATGATATGAGCTGGTCGGAACGCTTCGGTTCGCGCCTCGCCAAACAGCGCGGCTCAGTCGGCGATGCAAGCGCCAGCCGCACCGCGAGCGGGCTCGCGAGCGCCGTCAACGGCGTGCGTCCGCTGCGCTCGCGCATGCTCGACTACGATCACTCGCTGCTGTGGGTGGTGATCGCGCTGCTCGGCCTCGGCATCGTGATGGTGTACTCGGCGTCGATCGCGATGCCGGACTCGCCGAAGTACTCGTCGTATCGCGACTGGGCCTTTCTTGTCCGCCAGATCATCTTCGTGGTGCTGGGTTCGGTGATTGGCGTGGCGGCCTTCCGCATCCCGGTTTCGACGTGGGACAAATACGCGCCGAAGATCTTCCTGCTCGCGCTGGTCAGTCTCGTGATCGTGCTGATTCCGCACGTCGGCAAGGGCGTGAACGGCGCGCGCCGCTGGATTCCGCTCGGCATCACGAACATGCAGCCGTCGGAAATCATGAAGCTCGCCGTGACGATCTACGCGGCGAACTACACGGTGCGCAAGCAGGAGTACATGCACAGCTTCGCCAAGGGCTTTCTGCCGATGGCTTTCGCGGTCGGCGTGGTCGGCGCGCTGCTGCTGCTCGAACCAGACATGGGCGCGTTCATGGTGATCGCGGCCATCGCGATGGGCGTGCTGTTCCTCGGCGGTGTGAACGGCAAGCTGTTCGGCGGCCTCGTGGCCACCGCGGTCGGCACGTTCAGCTTGCTGGTGTGGGCGTCGCCGTGGCGTCGCGAGCGGATTTTCGCGTATCTCGATCCGTGGGACGACCGGTACGCGCAAGGCAAGGCGTATCAGTTGACGCACTCGCTGATCGCGTTCGGGCGCGGCGAGTGGTTCGGCGTGGGTCTCGGCGGCAGCGTCGAAAAGCTCAACTATCTGCCGGAAGCGCATACCGACTTCATCCTCGCGGTGATCGGCGAGGAACTCGGTTTTGTCGGCGTGCTGGTGGTGATCCTGATGTTTTACTGGATCGTGCGCCGCTCGTTCGAAATCGGCCGTCAGGCGCTGGCGCTGGATCGCACGTTTGCGGGACTGGTCGCGAAGGGCATTGGCCTGTGGTTCGGCGCGCAGACCTTCATCAACATGGGCGTGAACCTCGGCTTGCTGCCCACCAAAGGTCTCACGCTGCCGCTCGTCAGCTACGGCGGCTCGGGCATTTTGCTGAACTGCGTGGCGGTGGCTTTGCTGATGCGAGTGGATTACGAGAACCGGGTGTTGATGCGCGGAGGGAAAGTATGACCCCCACGCAACAGCGCACGCTGATGGTGATGGCCGGCGGCACCGGGGGACACGTGTTCCCGGGGCTGGCGGTCGCTCATCTGATGCAGGCGTGGGGCTGGAAAGTCGTGTGGCTCGGCAACCCCGCGGGCATGGAAGCAACCCTCGTCGCGAAGCACGGCATCCCGATGGAATCCGTGCGTTTCGGCGGCGTGCGCGGCAAGGGACTGAAGACCAAGCTGATGCTGCCGGTCAACCTGCTGCGTGCGTGCGCGCAAAGCCTGAGCGTGCTGCGTCGTGTGAAGCCCGATGTGGTGCTCGGCATGGGCGGTTACATCACCTTCCCGGCCGGCGTGATGACGGCGTTAAGCGGTCGTCCGCTCGTGCTGCACGAACAGAATTCGATCGCCGGCCTCGCGAACAAGGTGCTCGCGAAGCTCGCCAGACGTGTGCTGGTGGCGTTTCCGAACGCATTGCCGCACGCTGAATGGACCGGCAATCCGATTCGTGAGGAACTTGCGCGCACATTGCCACCCAAAGCACGCTACGCACAACGCAGCGGTCCGCTGAATGTGCTGGTGGTGGGCGGCAGTCTGGGCGCCACCGCGCTTAACGAAGTGGTGCCGCGCGCGCTGGCTGTTTTGACGCCGCAGCAACGTCCGCGCATCGTGCATCAGGCGGGCGCGAAGCATATCGACGGGCTGCGGGCGAACTACGCGGAAGCAGGCTTGCAGACCGGTGAGGACGTGCAACTCGTGCCGTTCATCGACGACATGACGAGCGCCTACGCGAACGCGGATCTGGTGATCTGCCGTTCGGGCGCGATGACGGTCGCCGAGATCGCGGCAGTGGGCGTGGCGGCGTTTTTCGTGCCGTTTCCGTTCGCGGTCGACGATCACCAGACAACCAACGCAGCGTTCCTCGCCGACCACGGCGCGGCGCTGGTGGTGCAGCAACGCGACCTTACGGCGGAAGGCCTCGCTGCATGGTTGCGCGGTCAGACCCGCGAGAGTCTCGCGGAGATGGCAGAGCGTTCGCGCTCGCTCGCGAAACCCGATGCCACCGAGCAGGTCGCGCAGATTTGCGCGGAAGCGGCAGGCGTCGTCCCGAGCCGGAGCCCGAGCACAGAAGGAAGGCAACAATGAAACACATCGTCAAACATATTCATTTCGTCGGCATCGGCGGCGCAGGGATGAGCGGCATCGCCGAGGTGCTGGTCAACCTCGGCTATCAGGTGAGCGGCTCGGATCTCACGAAGAACGCGGTGACCGACCGGCTCGCGGCGCTTGGCGCACGCATTGCGATTGGCCATGCCGCTGAGAACATCGAAGGGGCGAACGCCGTGGTCGTATCGACGGCCGTGCGCAGCGACAACCCGGAAGTGCTGGCGGCGCGCCATCGGCGCATTCCGATCGTGCCGCGTGCCGTGATGCTCGCGGAACTGATGCGCCTGAAGCAGGGCATCGCGATCGCCGGCACGCATGGCAAGACCACGACCACCTCGCTGGTGGCGAGCGTGCTCGCCGCGGGCGGACTCGATCCGACCTTCGTGATCGGCGGCCGGCTGATCAGTGCCGGCGCCAATGCACGTCTGGGTACGGGCGACTTCATCGTCGCCGAAGCGGACGAGTCGGACGCTTCGTTCCTGAATCTGTTCCCGGTGATCGAAGTCATCACGAACATCGACGCCGATCATATGGACACCTACGGCCACGATTTCGCGCGGCTCAAGCAGGCGTTCATCGAGTTCACGCATCGACTGCCGTTCTACGGCATCGCGGTGCTGTGCGTCGACGATCCGAACGTGAAGGAGATCCTGCCGTTCGTCTCGAAGCCGATCATCCGCTATGGTCTCGCGGCCGATGCGCAGGTGCGCGCGGTCAACGTCGAGGCGCATGACGGCAAGATGCATTTCACGGCGATGCGCGAAGATGCGGCGCCGCTCGACATCGTGTTGAACCTGCCGGGTATCCACAATGTTCAGAACGCCCTCGCCGCCATTGCGATTGCGACTGAACTTGAGGTGAAAGATGCCGATATCCAGCGAGCGCTGGCAGATTTCAACGGCGTAGGCCGGCGCTTCCAGCGCTACGGCGAAGTGCCGGTCAGTTCGGGTGGCGAGACCGGCGGTACCTACACGCTGGTCGACGACTACGGCCATCACCCGGTCGAAATGGCCGCGACCATCGCAGCGGCGCGCGGTGCGTTCCCGGACCGGCGTCTGGTGCTGGCGTTCCAGCCGCACCGCTTCACGCGTACGCGCGACTGCTTCGAGGACTTTGTGAAGGTGCTGTCCACCGTCGACGCGCTGGTGCTGACGGAAGTTTATTCGGCGGGCGAAGCGCCGATCGTGGCAGCCGACGGCCGGGCGCTCGCACGCGCGATCCGCGTCGCGGGCAAGACCGAGCCGGTGTTTGTCGAAACGGTGGATGAAGTGCCGGATGCGCTCGCGAGCCTCGTGCGCGAAGGCGATGTGGTGATCACGATGGGTGCGGGTTCGATCGGCGGTGTGCCGGGTCGTCTCGCGCAAAACGAAGGTGTGAAATGAGCAGTATCGATCCTAAAGCGTTCGGCAAAGTGGCGGTGCTGCTCGGCGGTGAATCCGCCGAGCGCGAAGTGTCGCTCAACTCGGGCCGCCTCGTGGTGCAAGGGCTGCGCGAGGCCGGCATCGACGCGCATCCGTTCGACCCCGCCGAGCGTCCGCTCGCGGCGTTGAAGGAAGAGGGCTTTGTGCGCGCCTTCAACGCGCTGCACGGCGGCTATGGCGAGAACGGCCAGATCCAGGGCGCGCTCGATTTTTACGGCATTCGCTATACCGGCAGCGGCGTGCTGGGTTCGGCGCTCGGTCTGGACAAGTTCCGCACCAAGCTCGTGTGGCAGCAACTGGGCGTGCCGACGCCGTCGTTCGAAGCAGTGCTGCGCGGTGACGACTACGCGGCGTGTGCCGCGGGGATCGTCGCAAAGCTCGGTTTGCCGCTTTTCGTAAAGCCGGCGAGCGAAGGTTCGAGCGTCGCGGTGATCAAGGTGAAGAGCGCCGACGCGTTGCCGGCCGCGCTCGAAGAAGCCGCGAAGTTCGACAGGATCGTGGTGGTGGAAAAGAGCATCGAAGGCGGCGGCGAGTACACCGCATGCATCGCCGGCGACCTCGATCTGCCGGTGATCCGCATCGTGCCGGCGGGCGAGTTCTACGACTATCACGCGAAGTACGTCGCCAACGACACGCAGTACCTGATTCCGTGCGGCGTGGCGCCGGCGGAGGAAGCGCGCCTGAAGACGCTGGCGCGCCGCGCCTTCGACGTGCTCGGCTGCACCGATTGGGGCCGTGCCGATTTCATGCTGGACGGCGCGGGCAACCCATATTTCCTCGAAGTGAATACGGCGCCGGGCATGACCGATCACTCGCTGCCGCCGAAAGCGGCGCGCGCGGTCGGCATCAGCTACAAAGAACTGGTCGTGAGCGTGTTGGCGCTCACGCTGAAGGACTGACGTCATCGCTATGTGGAACAACGTTCGCCAGCTCAATCTCGCCGCCAACGCGCTGCACGCGTTGCTGGTGCTCGTGCTGCTGGCGGCAGGTGGGATCTGGCTGGTGCAGCGGCCGAGCTTCGCGCTGCGCGAAATCCAGATAGACGGCGACACCGAGCACATCAACACGCCGACGGTGCGCGCTGGCGTCGTGGGCCGGCTGAAGGGCAACTTTTTTACCGTGGATCTGGATGCGGCGCGCCAGGCCTTCGAGCAGATGCCATGGGTGCGTCACGCAAGTGTGCGGCGCGTCTGGCCGAATGCGCTGGCTGTCACGCTGGAAGAGTACAAACCGCTTGGAACGTGGGGCAGCGATCAACTGGTGAGCGTGGACGGCGAACTGTTCACGGCGAACCAGGGCGAGCTCGAAGAAGACTTGCCGGCCTTCGACGGCCCCGACGGCACGGCGCAAGAAGTGGTCGCGCGGTATCGCGACTTCAAGAAATGGTTTGCGCCGCTGGGCGCGACGCCGGACGAAGTGACGCTGTCACCGCGTTACGCCTGGACGGTGAAGCTGTCGAACGGCACGCAGGTGGAGCTGGGGCGCGAGCGCAACCAGCAGACGCTGTTCGATCGCAGCCGGCGCCTGACGGCGGCGTGGGCGGCAGTGACGCAACGTTGGGGGAAGGACATTGAGTATGCGGACTTGCGCTATCCGAACGGTTTCGCGATTCGCGCAGCAGGCATGCGCTTTATCAGCGAACCCGACAAAGGCAAGAAGTAACGGAACATCACACGCAATGAGCACGCTATGAGTAAAGACTATAAAGATCTGCTGGTCGCCCTCGACATTGGGACGTCGAAGGTCGTGGCCATCGTCGCCGAGCTGAAAGGCGAAGGTCACTACGAGGTGATCGGCCTCGGCCAGAGCGAATCGAAGGGGCTCAAGAAAGGCGTGGTGGTGAACATCGAGGCCACCGTGCAGTCTATTCAGCGTGCGCTTGAAGAAGCCGAGCTGATGGCCGACTGCAAGATCACGAACGTATTCACCGGGATCGCCGGCAGCCATATCCGCTCGTTCAATTCGAGCGGCATGGTGGCGATCAAGGAAAAGGAAGTGACGCAGGCCGATGTCGCCCGCGTGATCGAGACGGCCAAGGCGATCAACATCCCGACCGATCAGCAGGTGCTGCACATCCTGACCCAGGAATTCATCATCGACGGTCAGGAAGACGTGCGCGAGCCGATCGGCATGAGCGGCATCCGCCTCGAAGTGAAGGTGCATATCGTGACGGGCGCGGTGAGCGCGGCGCAGAACATCGTCAAGTGCGTGCGCCGCTGCGGGCTCGAAGTGAACGACCTGATCCTGCAGCCGCTGGCGTCGTCGCTGGCGGTGCTGACCGAGGACGAGAAGGAACTGGGCGTGGTGCTGGTGGATATCGGCGGCGGCACGACCGACATCGCGATCTTCAGCGAAGGCGCGATCCGTCACACCGCGGTGATTCCGATTGCCGGCGACCAGATCACCAGCGACATCGCCATGGCGCTGCGCACGCCGACGCCGGACGCGGAAGACATCAAGGTGGACTACGGCATCGCCAAGCAGGCTCTCGCCGATCCGGACGAGATGATCGAAGTGCCGGGGCTGGGCGAGCGCGGTCCGCGCACGCTGTCGCGCCAGGCGCTGGCGGCGGTGATCGAGCCGCGTGTCGAAGAACTGTTTTCGCTCGTGCAGCAGGTGGTGCGCGAGTCGGGTTACGAGGAACTGCTGAGCTCCGGCGTGGTGTTGACCGGTGGTGCGTCGATGATGATCGGCATGGTCGAACTGGGTGAGGACATTTTCCTGAAGCCGGTGCGGATTGGCGTGCCGGAATACGCGGGCGGTCTGGCCGACGTGGTGCGCAATCCGCGCTACTCGACCGCGATGGGCCTGCTGGTGGAAGGACGTTCGCAACGGATGCGCGGCCGCAAGGTGGCGGTGCAATCCGGTTCGATGGGCCAGGTGTTCACGCGCATGAAGGACTGGTTCCTGGGCAATTTCTAAAGCATTCGCTGTACGAACAGTTTTCAAAACACGCGCTGGTGCCGGCGGCTGGCGCGCGACAGGAGGTTGCCCGATCTCCTGCCGAATAACGGCCGAGTGGCTGCAATTTTTTATCTTGACGGAGGCAACATGGAATTCCAGATGCTGGAAACCGAAACCAACGGCACCATTATCAAGGTGGTCGGAGTCGGTGGCGCTGGCGGCAATGCCGTTCAGCACATGATCAACCGCGGCGTGCAAGGCGTCGACTTCATCGTGATGAACACGGACGCGCAGGCTCTGTCGCGTTCGCGTGCCACCGCGGTGATCCAGCTCGGCAACACCGGTCTCGGCGCCGGCGCCAAGCCGGAAATGGGCCGCGCCGCAGCAGAAGAAGCACGTGAGCGCATCGCAGACGCACTGCGTGGCGCGCACATGGTGTTCATCACCGCAGGCATGGGTGGCGGCACGGGCACGGGGGCTGCTCCGGTCGTGGCGCAGATCGCCAAGGAAATGGGTATCTTGACTGTTGGCGTGGTCAGCAAGCCGTTCGAATTCGAAGGCGGCAAGCGCATGCGTGTAGCAGAAGCCGGTTCGCAGCAACTGGAGGATCACGTCGACTCGCTGATCGTCGTTCTGAACGACAAGCTGTTCGAGGTGATGGGCGATGACGCCGAGATGGACAAGTGCTTCCAGTGCGCAGACGACGTTCTGAACAACGCAGTTGCCGGTATCGCGGAAATCATCAACGTCGACGGTCTGGTGAACGTCGACTTCGAAGACGTGAAGACGGTGATGGGCGAGCAGGGCAAGGCGATGATGGGCACGGCGACGGTCGCCGGCGTCGATCGCGCCCGTCTGGCTGCCGAGCAGGCTGTGGCTAGCCCGCTGCTGGAAGGCGTGGACCTGTCGGGTGCACGCGGCGTGCTGGTGAACATCACCTCGAGCCGTTCGCTGCGTCTGTCGGAAACGCGCGAAGTGATGAACACCATCAAGAGCTACGCTGCAGAAGACGCTACCGTGATTTTCGGCGCGGTATACGATGATGCAATGGGCGACGCGCTGCGCGTGACGGTCGTGGCAACGGGTCTGGGCCGTGCGGCGAAGAAGCAGCAATCGGCTCCGATGACGCTGCTGCGCACCGGCACGGACAATCAGCCGATTGGTGCAATGCAACACGCGTACGCTCCGCAACACCACGCAAGCACGGCAGACTACGGCGCGCTGGATACGCCGGCAGTGTGGCGCACTTCGCGTGACACGGCGGCTTCGCACGTGCAGGCGCTGCAGGAAAAGGGCGTCGATACGTACGATATTCCGGCATTCCTGCGCAAGCAGGCGGACTGACGCGCACGAGCAGGCTTTCGCTGCGGCACGTGGATTGCGTGCCAGCAGGGAGTGCACGAGCGTGGCGGGTGGAACGGCAAAGCAGGCTGCGTTTTCTTGTGAGACGCGGCCAGGACAGGTGCCCTCTTCGGATTCGCGAAGCGGAAGGGGCGGCTGTCGCCGGCAGATGGCGCGACAAGTAGGGGCAGGTGCGCAACTGCATGATCCACTGCGACACGACAACGTGCGGGCACGCTCCGCATCGATGTGAAGGACTGAGCATGATTAAGGTGGGTGAAAAGCTACCCGACGCAACCGTCTTTGAATTGATCGAAGACGAGCGTGCGGGCTGCACGATCGGGCCGAACAGCTTCGACGTGCGCGGACAGACTGCGGGCAAGCGCGTGGTGATCTTCGGATTGCCGGGCGCGTTCACCCCGACCTGTTCGGCCAAACATGTACCGGGTTATGTCGAACACGCCGAGCAGTTGCGCGCTGCCGGCATCGACGAGATCTGGTGCGTGTCCGTCAACGACGCGTTCGTGATGGGCGCGTGGGGACGCGATCAGCACACCTCGGGCAAGGTGCGCATGATGGCGGACGGTAGTGCGGCTTTCACGCGGGCGCTCGGTCTGGAGCAGGACCTGTCGGCGCGCGGCATGGGAATCCGTTCCCAGCGCTACGCGATGGTGGTCGACGACGGCGTGGTCAAGACGCTGCACGTCGAGGCACCCGGCAAGTTCGAAGTCAGCGATGCTGGGAGTATCCTCGCTACGTTGAGCTAGTTCTGGAGTGCTGAACGGCCCTTTTCCGGCGCGACGTTGTGCCGGGGCAACGGCCGCAAGGCATTCGTGTGACAAGCCGTAACGCGGGCTGATGTCCGGAAACGCCTCCGTTCCGGGCATCGGCCCGTCACGCTTTGCCAATTGGGTAATGTAGCGAAACAGATTGATACGCCCTTGGAAACGACGCATCCCAGGGTAATGGAGTATACTTCGCGCTATGGAATAAAAAGTCCCGATTGGGATTTTCAATCGAATAGAAGATCACCATGTTGAAGCAGCGCACTATCAAATCGATCGTCAAGACAGTCGGCATCGGCCTGCACTCCGGCCGCAAGGTCGAATTGACGCTCCGCCCGGCCGGCCCGAACACCGGAATCGTGTTCTCGCGCGTGGATTTGCCCACGCCGGTGGACATTCCTGCGTCCGCGATGGCGATTGGCGACACGCGCCTCGCTTCGGTCCTGCAGAAAGACGGTGCGCGCGTTTCGACGGTTGAGCATCTGATGTCCGCCTGCGCGGGCCTCGGCATCGACAACCTGTATGTCGACGTCACCGCGGAAGAGATTCCGATCATGGACGGCAGCGCAGCGTCGTTCGTGTTCCTGATCCAGTCGGCAGGCATTGAAGAGCAGGGCGCGGCGAAGAAGTTCATCAAGGTCACGAAGCCGGTCGAAGTCCGCGACGGCGACAAGTTCGCCCGCCTGGATCCGTTTTTTGGCTTCAAGCTGAAGTTCACCATCGATTTCCGCCACCCGGCCGTGGACAAAACCGGTCAGGCGCTGGAAGTGGACTTCGCGCATACCTCGTATGTGCGCGACATCGCCCGTGCCCGTACCTTCGGTTATGCCCACGAAGTGGAAATGCTGCGCGAAATGGGCCTGGCCCGTGGCGCGAGCATGGACAACGCAATCGCGCTGGACGAGTACCGCATCCTCAATAACGACGGCCTGCGCTACGACGACGAGTTCGTGAAGCACAAGATGCTGGATGCCATCGGCGACCTGTACGTGGTCGGGCATCCGTTGCTGGCGTCGTACACCGCCTACAAGTCGGGCCACGGCGTGAACAACGCGCTGCTGCGCGAACTGCTGGCGCACGAAGACGCGTATGAAATCGTCACCTTCAACGACACGCAGAAAGCCCCGCGCGGCTTTGCGTACGACACGCAGACGGCGTTTGCCTGATCCCGTTTGGGTATTTTCAGGCGCGCCCGGCGCGTAGTCGAAGCGGATGAAAAATAAGCGGCCCCTCGGGCCGCTTATTTTTTGGGTTCGCGATTCCGTAGATGCCGGGCCGCCATCCTGGCGAGCGCCGCCTGCAAGGGCGAGGGCGCGAGCGATTCGCTCAGCGCGTGCAGCGCATCCGCCCCGACGGGCGTCATGCGGGCCTGCTTGACGGGCGGCGGTTCCTTCACCGCCTGCGGACGCACGCGGATGCGCAGCGCGTTCACCGCCCAGCCGCGTTGCTGCAGATCGGACAGCAATCGCGGCTCGAGGTGGCGCAAACGGGCCGCCAGCGCGTTGTGCGCGGCAAATAGTGCCAGGACGCCGTCCTTGATGAAGCCGGGCTCGACGCCCGAACCCAGATAATCCGGCAGCAACTGGCGCAGGTCCTTTTCGAGCGCGGCGATCTGCTCCACGCCGGCGCGCAGGGCGGCAAACGCATCGGTGCGCTTGAGCACCTCGGCGACCGGTTGCGGACGGCGCGTGTTGAACTGCTTCGGCGGCGGCCTTGAAAACGACGGGGAGCGGCTCATGTAGGATAGTGACGGCGTGAGCGCACACAATGCGCACCCACGCCCGGATTGTACCGCGCGGGATAGGCTCGCGGCCGGCTCCAGTGGGGCCTGGGCCGGGGCTCTGCACGGTGTCCCTGCGTCGCGCCCTTGACACAGGCGCGCGCTGGGGCGCGTGCTAAAATGCCCGATTCGAATTCACTCTTGGACTAAGCCGCCGAGGCATTTCCGACCCCGGGCCAGCATGTGGGCAAACCGCATGCCGTGAGCCGGCCGAAGCCGCGACGCAGACACCGATCCGATGACCACCGGTTTTCTACAAAAGATTTTTGGCAGCCGCAACCAGCGGCTAGTCAAGCAATATCAAAAGACCGTCACGGCGATCAATGCGCTCGAGCCGCAGATCGAGCAATTGACGGACGATCAACTGCGCGCCAAAACGGGTGAATTCCGCCAGCGCATCGCCAGCGGCGAGTCGCTCGACAAGCTGCTGCCGGAGGCTTTCGCGGTCTGCCGGGAAGCGAGCAAGCGCGTGCTGAAAATGCGCCACTTCGACGTCCAGTTGATCGGCGGGATGGTGCTGCATTACGGCAAGATCGGCGAAATGCGCACAGGTGAGGGCAAGACGCTCGTCGCCACGCTGCCGGTGTACCTGAATGCGCTGACCGGCCGCGGCGTGCACGTCGTGACGGTGAACGATTACCTTGCACAACGCGACGCCGAATGGATGGCGCGCCTGTACAACTTCCTCGGTCTGTCGGTGGGCATCAACCTGTCGCAGATGGACCATGGCATGAAGCAGCAGGCTTACGCCTCGGACATCACCTACGGCACCAACAACGAATTCGGCTTCGACTACCTGCGCGACAACATGGTCTACGAGACCGACGCGCGCGTGCAGCGCTCGCTGAATTTCGCGGTGGTCGACGAAGTGGACTCGATCCTGATCGACGAAGCCCGTACGCCGCTGATCATCTCCGGTCAGGCTGAAGATCACACTGACCTGTACGTGCGGATGAACGCGCTGCCGCCGCTGCTCGAGCGCCAGATTGGCGAAGAAAAGGCCGATGGCACGGGCGTCGAAAAGCCGGGCGACTACACGCTGGACGAAAAGGGTCGTCAAGTGTTCCTGACGGAATCGGGCCACGAAAAGGCTGAGCGCCTGCTCGCCGAGTGGGGCCTGATCGGCGAGGGCGAGAGCCTGTATGCGCCGCAGAACATCACGCTGATGCACCACGTGTACGCCGCGCTGCGCGCCCATACGCTGTTCTACAAAGACCAGCATTACGTGGTGCAGAACAACGAAGTGGTGATCGTCGACGAATTCACCGGCCGTCTGATGTCGGGCCGCCGCTGGTCGGACGGTCTGCACCAGGCCGTCGAAGCGAAGGAACACGTCAAGATCCAGAGCGAAAACCAGACGCTCGCTTCGATCACGTTCCAGAACTACTTCCGCATGTACGCCAAGCTGTCCGGCATGACCGGTACGGCGGATACGGAAGCGTACGAATTCAACGAGATCTACGGGCTGGAAACGGTCGTGATCCCGACCAATCGTCCGCCCAAGCGGATCGACAAGCAGGATCAGATCTACAAGACGGCGAAGGAACGCTACGACGCCGTCATCCGCGATATCCGCGACTGTCACGAGCGTGGCCAGCCGGTGCTGGTGGGTACCACTTCGATCGAAAACTCCGAGCTGCTGTCGCATCTGCTGAAGCAGGCCGGCTTGCCGCATGAAGTGCTGAACGCCAAGCAGCACGCGCGCGAAGCCGAGATCGTGGCGGAAGCGGGTCGTCCGCAACGCGTGACGATCGCCACCAACATGGCCGGTCGCGGTACCGACATCGTGCTGGGCGGCAACGCCGAGAAGCAGGCGACCTTCATCGAACTCGACGAGGCCATCCCCGCCGACGAGAAACAGCGCCGCATCCAGAAGCTGCACGACGAATGGCAGGAACTGCACGACAAGGTGAAGGCCGCAGGCGGTCTGCACATCATCGGCACCGAACGTCACGAATCGCGCCGGATCGACAATCAGCTGCGCGGCCGTGCCGGCCGTCAGGGTGACCCGGGTTCGTCGCGCTTCTACCTGTCGCTGGAAGATCCGCTGCTGCGCATTTTTGCCGGTGACCGGGTGCGCTCCATCATGGACCGCCTGAAGATGCCGGAAGGCGAGGCGATCGAAGCGGGCATCGTCACGCGCTCGATCGAATCGGCACAGCGCAAGGTCGAGGCACGCAACTTCGATATTCGTAAGCAATTGCTCGAATACGACGATGTGTCGAACGATCAGCGCAAGGTGATTTACCAGCAGCGCAATGAATTGCTCGAGGCGAACGACATCACCGAAACCATCGGCGCCATGCGTCATGGTGTGATTACCGACATCGTCCATCAGTTCGTGCCGGCCGGCAGCATCGAAGAGCAATGGTCCGTGCCCGAGCTGGAAGAAGTGCTGCGCAACGAATGGCAGCTCGATCTCGCCATTCAGGAAATGATCAACGAGTCGTCGTCGATCAGCGTGGACGAAATCCTCGAAGCGGTGATTGCCGCTGCGGACGAAGCGTACGAGGCAAAGGTCGAACTGGTGGGTCGCGAGAACTTCAGCGGCTTCGAGCGTTCAATCATGCTGCAGACGCTGGACCGCGCGTGGCGCGAACATCTGGCCGCGCTCGATCACCTGCGCCAGGGTATCCATCTGCGCGGCTATGCGCAGAAGAATCCGAAGCAGGAATACAAGCGCGAAGCCTTCGAACTGTTTGCGGCCATGCTCGACGCGGTGAAGCTCGACGTCACGCGTGTGGTGATGAACGTGCAGGTGGAATCGACGGCGCAGCTGGAACAGGTGGCGGAAGATCTCGAAGAGCAGGGTACTAGCCAGCTGGAGCATGTCGAGTTCCGCCATGCCGAATTCGCCGAGGCCGCCGCGCCGGTTGCCGCTGAGGCGGCTACGGCCGCGATGATCGGCGACGCCATGAGCCACAGCACGCATGCCTCCGCCGAGCCGCTGGGCGACAGCGTGCCGAAGGTGGGCCGTAACGACCCTTGCCCGTGCGGCAGCGGCAAGAAGTACAAGCAGTGCCACGGCAAGATTGCGTGAGACTGAAAAGGCGGCGCGCGTAAAGCGCGCCGCGTTGTTTTACCCAGCGCTTTGCTGGTAATTCCACGGTGGTGAGGCTCCTGCCGCACTACCCTTTTATGATTTTCCGATGCCGGCTTCATGCCGGCATTTTCAACTTGGACAACAGGTCGCGACCATGGCTGTCAATTTCCCTTCCATCGATGCCGCCCAACTTCACCCCGTCGCCGGCGTTACGCTAGGCTGGGCCGAGGCGAACATCCGTAAACCGAACCGCAAGGACGTGCTCGTCATTTCCGTCGAAGAAGGTGCGACGGTCGGCGGCGTGTTCACGTCGAACCGTTTTTGCGCGGCGCCGGTCATCGTCTGCCGCGAGCATCTCGAACATGTGCGCGAAAGCGGTAAAGGGATTCGTGCGCTGGTGGTGAACACGGGGAATGCGAATGCGGGCACCGGCGAGCCGGGCCTCGTGATCGCTCGTGAAACCTGCGTCGAACTGGCGCGTCTGGCCGGTATTGCACCGGAGCAGGTGCTGCCGTTCTCGACCGGCGTGATTCTCGAACCGCTGCCGCTCGACCGCCTGAAGGCCGGCCTGCCGGCCGCGCTGGCGAACCGCCAGGCCGCACACTGGTATGACGCCGCGCAGGCGATCATGACCACGGACACGCTGCCCAAGGCGGCCTCGCGTCAGGTGAGCATCGACGGTCATACGGTGACGCTGACCGGCATCAGCAAGGGCGCGGGCATGATCAAGCCGAACATGGCGACCATGCTCGGCTTCCTCGCGTTCGACGCCGCGGTGGCGCAGCCGGTGCTCGACGCGCTGGTCAAGCACGTGGCGGACCGTTCGTTCAATTGCATCACCATCGACGGCGATACGTCGACCAACGACTCGTTCATCCTGATCGCGTCGGGCAAGTCCAGTCTGCCGGCGATTACGTCCACCGATTCGCCCGCCTACGCGGCGTTGCGCGATGCGGTGACCGAGGTCGCGCAGACGCTCGCCCAGTTGATCGTGCGTGACGGCGAGGGCGCCACCAAGTTCATGACGGTGCAGGTGGAAGGCGGTTCGAATGTGGCGGAATGCCGCCAGATCGCTTACGCGATCGGCCATTCGCCGCTGGTGAAGACGGCCTTCTACGCATCGGACCCGAACCTGGGCCGCATTCTCGCGGCGATCGGCTACGCGGGCGTGACCGACCTCGACGTCGGCAAGATCGACCTGTATCTCGACGACGTGCTGGTGGCGAAGGCGGGCGGCCGCAATCCCGAATACCGCGAGGAAGACGGCCAGCGTGTGATGAAAAAGGCGGAGATTCTGATCCGCGTCGTGCTGGGCCGTGGCGATGCGCAGGCCACGATCTGGACCTGCGACCTGTCGCACGACTACGTGAGCATCAACGCCGACTATCGCTCGTGATCCAGTCTGTCACCTGGCGGGTACGCTCGCTGGTGACTCGCACCTCAACCGCTTTGATTCTTCGTCATGGATAAACTCGAACAGTTTTTGACTCGTGCCGAGGCCTTGCTTGGCCGCCTGGAAGCCGTGCTTCCGCCTGCAACGCCTGACGTCGACTGGTCGGCGGCGGTCGCCTTCCGCTGGCGCAAGCGCCAGGGCCGCGGCTACCTGCAGCCGGTGCCGGCCATCTCGGACATCACGCTCGACGACCTGCAGAATATCGACCGCCAGAAAGGCCTGATCGAGCAGAACACGCGTCAGTTCGTGCACAAGCAGCCGGCCAACAACGTGCTGTTGACGGGTGCGCGCGGCACCGGCAAGTCGTCGCTGATCAAGGCCTGCCTGAATGCGTACGCCAAAGACGGGCTACGGCTGATCGAAGTGGACAAGGACGACCTGCACGATCTCGGCGATATCGTCGACCTGATCTCGCAGCGTCCGGAACGCTTCGTCGTGTTCTGCGACGACTTGTCGTTCGAAGAGGGCGAGTCGGGCTACAAGGCGCTGAAGGTGGCGCTCGACGGTTCGGTGGCCGCGCAATCCGACAATGTGGTGATCTACGCCACGTCGAACCGGCGCCATCTGTTGCCTGAGTACATGAGCGACAACGAGACCTACAAGCACACGTCCGATGGCGAGATTCATCCGGGCGAAGTGGTGGAAGAGAAGATCTCGCTGTCCGAGCGCTTCGGCTTGTGGGTCAGCTTCTATCCGTTCAAGCAGGACGACTATCTGACGATTGTCGGGCACTGGCTGCAGCATTTCGGCTGCGATGCCGCCGAGGTCGAGGCGGCGCGTGGCGACGCGCTGGTGTGGGCGCTCGAACGCGGTTCGCGCTCGGGACGCGTGGCGTGGCAGTTCGCCCGTGACCGCTCCGGCCGGAAGTCGCAGGCATGACGGCTTCCACGACCCCTGCCAACCCCGCCGTGAACCCCGACGGGCGCCCGGTCACGGAAGTGGCCGTCGGCGTGCTGGTGCAGCCGGATGGACGCTATCTTCTGGCCCAGCGGCCGGCCGGCAAGCCCTATGAAGGGTACTGGGAATTTCCGGGCGGCAAGCTGGAGCCCGGTGAGTCGGTCGAGGCGGCGCTGGCCCGCGAACTGCACGAGGAACTGGGCATCGAGGTAGAGGCGAGCCACCGCTGGCATACGCTGGAGCACGATTACCCGCATGCCTACGTGCGGCTTTACTTCTGCAAGGTGACGCAGTGGACCGGCGAGCCGCACGGCCGCGAAGGCCAGGCATTTGTCTGGCAATCGCTGCCGGCCGAGGTGTCGCCTTTATTGCCGGCGACCATTCCGGTGCTTGAATGGCTTGCCGCCGAATAGCGGCGGCAGGGCGGTAAGATCGACGCGGCCGTACGCCGGCCGCACGTTTTACCGCGCCGGCCAGCCCGCGCCTAATGCGGGTTGTAATCGCCGCTCGGCTCGTCGTCCGAGGGCGGTTCTTCGTCGGTGCTGCCGATCTTGTACTTCTCAGCGGCCCAGGCGCCGAGGTCGATCTGCTTGCAGCGCTCGGAACAGAAGGGGCGGAAGCGGCTCTCCGGTGTCCAGCGGACATCCTTGCCGCAGGTGGGGCATTTAACGACAGTGATCATTCGCTCAGGCAGTCAATCGCAAACGGGACAAGTTTCTAATATAGGGGCATTTTCGCTGCTTGAAAGGCGCTGCCCCGCGACGGCGTAATCTGCGCTACAGACTGCAAAGCGTGAGTTGAAACGGCACGTCCACGTCGACCGCACGCGGCCGCAGATCGCCGTCCTGCACGGTGAACCGCACCCACAGCATGTACTTGTTGGCGCTGGCCTCGGGAATTACCCGCAATTCCGGCGACACACGCACCTGCATCAACTGATACGAGCGGCCCGACAGCATCTGCTGGTAGCTGCCCTGCATTGCCATGACCTTCGAGGCCTGCCCGGACTCGCGCGCGAGGCGCAGGACGATGGTGGCGGCGTCGCGCAGCGGCAAGAGCGGCGTCACCCATTTGGCGATGTCCTGACGGCGCTGGTCCGGATGTGTCTGTTGCCAGGCGTAGTACGACGGCAGGTCGAACTTGCAGGTGCCGCCCGGGATGATGGCGCGGCTGCGGATGCTGGCGAGCCACTCGTTGTCCGCCAGATGCTGGCCGGTCTTGCCCTGCATCTGCGAGAGCCCCGAGAGGGTTTGTTCGATCTCGCCCAGCACGGCCTCTAACGCGTTCTGCTCGATGCCCGGGTTGCCGCGGAACGGCGCAAGCGTTTGCCGCTGCCGCTCCAGTTCCTTCATCAGATCCGACTTCAGATCCGCGCGACCGGCGACTTCAGAGATTTCGAACAGCGTTGTCAGCGCGACATGGTGTTCCCTGGCATCTTCCTGAGTCAGAAAGAACGTGAAGCGCTCGAAGAGGTCTTCGAGGCGCAGCAGCGTCCGGATTCGCTCGTTGAAGGGATACTCGTAAAGGATCAAGCGGGCTCGCCTCGGGCGTGGTCGGTGACGGGAATGCAGAACATTCTAATGCCGTGAGACTACCCTAGCAATCACACACTTTCCCGATGCGCTTTCGCTGATTTTTGCGCTTGTTTCGCGCCTGTTTGAGTGTGCTGTCCGTGCTTTATTGCGACAGCAGGGCAAGCCGCCTTCTTGTCGCCGCGGGCGGGCGCCGCAGTCTCATGCGTCTGCCAGGGACAAATACAGCCTATGTTGCGCTTCGACCTGCGCGCCGAGTTCTTCTACGGAAGCGTTTTCGTTGACGATCACGTCGTCCGCGGCGGCAAGGCGTGCTTCGCGAGTCGCCTGACGGGCGATGATCGCGACAACCTGCTCGCGGCTGAAGGCGTTGCGGCGCATCACACGGGCGATCTGCGTCTCGACGCTGCAGTCCACCGTCAGGACCCGGTTCACGCGCGTTTTCCAACTGCCCGACTCGACCAGCAGCGGCACCACCAGCATCACATACGGGCCGCTGGCCTCATGTCTTGCACGTTCGGTCTCGGTCCGGATCAGCGGGTGCGTGATGGCTTCGAGACGCCGGCGTGCGCCCTCGTCGCCGAAGATCAGGGTACGCATGCGGGCACGGTCGAGCGAGCCGTCCGCTGCGACGAACGAGGCGCCGAACTCAGTGGCGATCTTCGGCATTGCGACGCCGTTTGGCGCAGTGATCTGATGCGCGATCAGGTCGGTGTCGACGATCGCCGCGCCGCGCGCGGCAAACAGGTCGGCGACGGTCGACTTGCCGCTGCCGATGCCGCCCGTCAGTCCCACAGCAAACATGCTTTAGCCTCCGAGTGCCAGATAGAGGGGCGTGCCGAGAAACAGCGTAAGCGCGCCGCCTGCGGCGAGGAACGGACCGAACGGCAGCGGCTCCTCGAAGCGCATGCGGCCACGCCAGGTCGCCGCCAGGCCGACGACCGCACCGGCCACCGCGGCGATCAGCACGATCTGCGGCAACGCGGCCCAGCCGAGCCATGCGCCGAGCGCGGCGAGCAGCTTGAAGTCGCCATAGCCCATGCCTTCGACGCCGCGTACGAGCTTGAACAGCCAGTGCACCACCCAGAGTACAAGATAGCCCGCAATCGCGCCCAGCACGGCGTCGTGCAAGCTCGCGAACATGTCGTTGAAATTGACGATCAGGCCGGCCCAGAGCAGCGGCAGCGTCAGCGAGTCGGGCAGCAGATGCGTGTCGATGTCAATCGCGCTCATGGCCAGCAAGGCCGCGCACAGGCCGAAGGCGGCCAGCGCCATGGCGTTCGGGCCGAACACGGCCAGCGCACCCGCTGCGCACGCGGCGCTGGCGATCTCAAGCAACGGATAGCGCGCGGAGACGGAGGCCTTGCATGCCGAACAGCGACCGCGCAGCAGCAGATAACTCAGCACCGGGATGTTTTCCCATGAGCGCAGGACGTGGCCGCAGTGCGGACATGCGCTGCGCGGCAGCCACAGGTTGTAGCGCGCAGGCAGGCCGTCGTCTTCGAGCGGCACGCCGGTTGCCTCGCTGACTTCTTCGCGCCATGCACGCTCGAGCATGATGGGCAGCCGATGCGCGACCACGCTCAGAAAGCTGCCGATGACCAGGCCGAACACGATTGCAAACGCAATCTGCACGCCGGCGGGCAAGCTGCCGAAGGTGGCGCCGAGGCTGGCCGCGACGTGACCATGAAGGGCGCTGAAGGAAGTATCTGACACGAGTGCTTGAGTAGCCGGCATGGCGAAATAGTTGGATTCGGCTGCGATGCTACACCACGTTGCCGAGTTGAATAATGGGAAGATACATCGCGATGACAAGGCCGCCGACCAGCGTCCCCAGCACGATGATCACCAGCGGTTCGCAGAGGCTCGCCAGGGTGCCGATCTTTTCGTCAACCTGACGATCGCTAAGCGAGGCCACGTCGATCAGCATCGTATCCAATGCACCGGACTCCTCTGCGACGGCGACGGGCTGAACCACCTCGGCCGGAAAGCAACGCGCGGCACGCATGGCGGCGGCGAGCCGTTCGCCGCGCCGCAGGCGGGCGGCGATCTCGACCGTGGCCCGATCGAACCAGGCGTTGCCCGTGGCATGGGTCAGCGAGTCGAATGCGTCGGCGAGCGGCGTACCGGCTGACAGCAGCGTACCGAGCGCCCGACTCCAGCGTGCCGCACACAGGGTCGCGAGCAGCGTGCCGGCGACCGGCAGGCGCAGCATCAGGCGGGCTAGCGTCACGCGTGCTGCTTCAGAGCGCCGCAGCAGGGAAGCCATGGCAAAACCGGCGCACACCGTCGACGCGAGCACCGGCACGCTCCAGCGCGCCGTGGCGTCGGAGAGCGCCAGGACGATTTGCGTGGGCGCCGGCAAGCGGGCGCCGAAGCCGTCGAAGATCTGCTTGAAGGTCGGCACCACCCATACCAGCAACGCAGCCGTGATGGCGAGTGCCAGCAGCAGGATCGCGACGGGATAGGTGAGCGCGGCCTTGACCTTGGCGCGCTGCGCGGCGCCCCGTTCGCGGTCGTCGGCGACGCGCGCCAGTACCGCGGGGAGCGCGCCCGCCGCTTCGCCGACCGCGACCAGTTGGCAATACAGCGGGTTGAACTGGGCCGGATGCCGTGCGAGCGCCGCCGAGAAACTCAGGCCGCTCGTGATGTCGCGCGCCAGGGCGCCGACGATGCGCGACATACCGCGCTGGCGTGGCGCAGGGGCTTGCGCGAGCAGTTCGAGCGAAGACGCGAGCGGCAATCCGGCGCGCAGCAGACTGGCGAGTTGACGGGTGAAGCGCGTGACTTCCGAGGCGCGTGCCTGAGGGCGTGGCGCGACGCCGCGTGGCGTGAGTTCGACGATGAACAGGTTGTCGCGCTTGAGCAGTGTGCGCACGGCACTCGCGTCTGCCGCGATGAGCGTGCCGCTGTGCTGTGTGCCCGCGGCATCGACGCCGCGCCATGCAAAGCGCATCTCGCGTGCTTCGGCTTCAGTTGTCCTCATGGTTATACGACCTCGGTTGCGCCGAGTGCTTCGGCGAGACTGGTCGTGCCGTCCCGCACGCGCGCCAACGCGGCCTCGCGCAGCGTGCCCACCCGTTCAGCCTGGGCCTGCCGGGCGAGCGAGAGCGTGCCTGCATTCGCGACGATCAGCTCGCGCATCGCGTCCGACACCGGCATCACCTGGTGAATGCCGACGCGCCCACGGTAGCCAATGCGGTGGCAAGCGTCGCAGCCCGCAGCGACGTAGGGATGCCAGCCGTCGAGTTGATCCTCGCTAAAGCCGGCCGCGCGCAACGCGGCTGCCGATTGCGGCGCCGCTGTCCGGCAGACGACGCATAGCCGCCGCACCAGCCGTTGCGCGGTGACCATGCGTAGCGCGGCGGCCAGGTGATACGGCTCGACGCCGATATCGATCAGGCGCGCGATGGCGGCCGGCGCGTCGTTGGTGTGCAGCGTAGAGAGCACGAGGTGGCCGGTTTGCGCCGCCTTGACGGCGACGTCGGCGGTCTCTTCGTCGCGGATTTCGCCGACCATGATCACGTCCGGATCCTGGCGCAGAAACGCGCGCAACGCGACGGCGAAGGTGAGACCGGCCTTCTCGCGCACGCTGACCTGGTTGATGCCGGCGAGCTGGATTTCCGCCGGATCTTCGACCGAGCAGAGGTTGCGCGATTCGGCGTTGAGCTTCTGCAGGAAGCAGTACAGCGAGAGCGTTTTGCCGCTGCCGGTTGGACCGGTCACCAGCACCAGTCCGTGCGGCGCGCTGATGGCTGCCTCGAGCGTGGCGCGCTGAGCGGGATCGAGGCCAAGCGAATCGAGCGAGAGGGCGGCGGGCAGCGCGTCGAGTCGTCGCAGGACGAGCTTTTCCCCGAACAACGTGGGCAGCGAGTTCACGCGATAGTCTTCGAACTTGCCTGGGGTGGTGGCGATGCGCAGGCGTCCGTCCTGCGGCACGCGCCGTTCGGCGATGTCCATGCGCGCGAGCACTTTCACGCGGGTGATGAAGGCGTCGCGCAGATGGGCCGGCGGTTGCGCGATGGCGTGCAGCACGCCGTCGATGCGCAACCGCATGCGCCAGCCATGTTCGGTGGGTTCGACATGCAGGTCCGAGGCGTTACGGCGGGTGGCTTCCCGCAGCGTGTCGCTCAGCAGACGGACTGCGGGGGTGTTGTCCGCTTCGGCGACACCGGGCGTTGGCTCGCGGCGGGGCGTGTCGTCGCGGCTTGTACTGTCGAACGCGCGTGCCGAATGCTGGGCCGGCGGCGCGGGTGCGGGCGTGGCAGGTGCGGCGGCAGGCTCGACCTCGAGTGCCATGGCACGATAGGGCACGCCCGTTGTAACGGTGGGCGCCAGACGATCAGCGGTGCTAGCCGGTGTGAAGCGGGGCGAGGATGACATCGGAAACCGGCCGGGAGCCGCCTGTAGAACAAGACGACTCCATCATCGGGCAGGCGGAGCGTTACCGCCATTCGGCCGGATGGCCAGGTATGCCGCAGACGGTAGACGGCAGACGGCCGCGGAAAGCCCATCCGTTCGATGGACAGACCCCGGCACTAGTTACGCCCAGCACACCTACCCATCAGCTCCGCAGCTTTTTCCCACCCTTCGCGCCCGGCTTGAAAATCTTGACGGTGCGCACCGCCTGATCGTCGCTGCGCATCACTTCGAGTTTGATGCCCGCGATCTGCACGCACACGTCGCCATCGGGAATTTCTTCGAGGATTTCCAGAATCAGGCCATTCAGGGTCTTCGGCCCGTCGGTCGGCAGGGTGAGCTGCAGCCAGCGGTTCAGTTCGCGCAGCGGCATGCTGCCGGCGACGATGCATTCGCCGTTTTCGTTCCAGCCGCCGCGCGAATTCGCGCTACGCGGGATCGAGGTGGTGAACTCGCCGATCAGTTCCTCGATGATGTCTTCCGGCGTGACCAGCCCCTGCAGTTCGCCGTATTCGTTGACGACCAGCGCGGTTCGGTGACGGCTCTCCTGAAAGTACTGCAACTGCTGAAACACGGGCGTGCCGCTCGGCACGAAATACGGTTCGGCGAGCAGCTCGCGCAAGGTCTCGCGCTCAAGCTCCTGGTTGTGCAGCGCCGACAGCGTCTTGCGCACGTGCAACACGCCGAGCACACGGTCGATGTCGCCCTGATAGACGATCAGCTTGTTGTGATAGCAGGTTTCGAGCTGATGCAGAATCTGCTCGAACGGCGCATCGAAATCGAGCGCTTCGATCCGGCGGCGCGGAATCATCACGTCGTCGACGGAGATGTTCTCCAGATCGAACAGGTTCAGAAGGATGCTGCGGTGCTTGGTCGGCATGAAGCTGCCGGACTCGAGGACGATGGTGCGCAGCTCCTCGGTCGAAAGTCGCTGGTCGTGCGCGCCCTTCGTATTGATGTGCAGGATGCGCAGGATGCCGTTGGCGAACAGGTTGACGAACCAGACGATCGGCTTCGTCGCGCGCATCAGCGGGGCGATCAGCAGACTCGCCGGCAAGGCGATTTTTTCCGGAAACGTCGCGCCGACGATCTTCGGCGTGATCTCCGCGAAGACGATGATCAGGAATGCGACGATACCGGTCGCAATCGACAGCACCAGATTGTTGCGGCCGAACGTATGCAGCGCGACCGAGGTGGTCAGCACCGGGATGATCGTGTTGAACAGATTGTTGCCGATCAGGATGACGCTTAGCAGCTCGTCGGTGTGGGCGAGCAGGCCTTGCGTCGTCTTGGCGCCGAGCACGCCCTGATTGGACAGATGCTTCAGGCGGTGACGGTTGAGCGCCATCATCGCCGTTTCGGAGATCGAAAAGAAACTGGAGCAGATAAGCAGCAGGAAGACGGCGCCTATCTGCGCCCATAACGGTAGTTGTTCCACGTGTCGCGAACTGGTAAAGGGCAGGATGGGAAGAATATAGCAGAGGGGACCGTACCCGCCTGTCTGGCCGGCTGTCCCGCGGTTTGGCGCCGCCTGGCTTTCTGGCGGCGGGCGGGCGCTGGGCGAGCGTCGCTACGGTTCAGTGGGTCGCCCTTCACCTTCACCTTCGCCTTCGTCATGAGCGTGGCGGCATCAGACTGCGGACGAGCTTTCCGAGCGTATACATGACCTGCCGGTTCAAGCCGGCCTCTGCTGCAGAGCCGGGTTCGATCGCCGCGCCCTCAAGGAAGTGTCGGGCCAGCTCGTGCAGGATGGGCGCGTGGTGGTCGGCCGGCTCGATGAGCGGGGCGGCGGCAGTCGGTTCCACAATCCTGATCGGACCGGCTGGCCGCAACACGGTCGGCGCCCCGAACTGGGCACCGTACTCCGGCGCGACGGTCCGGGCGGTACCTGGTGCGCCCGGTACGTCTGGTATGTCTGGTATGTCTGGCACGCCCGGAGCGGTGGCATCCCCTGCATCCCCGCTCGTCACGCTGCCAGAACTGTCCGGCCTCGGGCGCTCGAAGCTGGATGGATCGAAGTTCCACACCTCGGCGGCCGGTTGCGCTTGCGCCTGAGCCGGAGCGGCCGCGAGCGAAGCAATCTGCAAGCGCAGATGACTGCCGTGTTCCGGCACCGCATCGCGCACGGCATACCCGTGCATATTGGGGCGATTCGAAGCGTCGAAGGCAGAGGATGACCGCGTGTCGGACAGGTCGGCAAACAACCCCGGCGGCTCCAGCGCGGTTGCGCTGGACCAGGCCGGAGCCGTGCCGAACAGCAGGAGCGGATCGAGCGGCGTGTCAAGCAGATCGGCCGTCCCGGCGCTTGATCCGAAGCCTGTCAGGGGATCCGCCGGATATGGGGCGGCGGGCATCTCGAAGCGCAGCGGCGCCGCAGCTTCCAGATGCACGCCAGTGCGCTCAGATCCGGCGAGCGCGGCAAGCGCCGGCAAGTCCCACGCAGCGGGCACTGCATCCACGCCGGCCCGCAAGACATAGGCGCCCATATTGACGATGTCGCCCGCCTGCAGGTTCGTTTGCGCGCCCGGCGCCAGCATCTTGCCGTTGATTGCGATCGCCGCGTAGCCGCTGGTGTTGAGCAGTTGCCAATGACCAGCTTGCGAGCTGACAGTGGCATGGTGGCGCGCGACCAGCCCATCGTCGCCGGGCAGCGGCAGCAGGTTGCTGCCGTCCCGTCCGATCGTGCCGCCGTGCGTATCGAACGTTGCGCGAGCGCCGTCGACGAGCGCCTGGCCATGGTAGGCAACGACAGTCAGTGTGATGTGAGAGGAAGACATACGTCAGGTTCCTGATGGCAAACGAAACAAACAAAACAAACAAAAAAGCGAATCGAGGCGAGAGGCCGCCGGTCGCGAAGCGCGTGCTCACGGCGCCGCGCCACGCGCCACGCGGCGTGTCGGATGCAGATCACGAAGGACAAGCGAACGCCTCCATCTGCGACAGGCGAAACGGGTTATAGCTGCTGCTGGCAGTGACGCGCAGCGCCAGCTTTCGCCCGCTGAAGTCGAAGGTGGCGACAAAACTCTCAGGCGCCGCGCCTGGCGTGATACGCGCTTTGTCGAGCAAGCGGTGCAGCGCCCAGGGGCCTTGCGTTTGCAGGCCGTCTGAACCGTTCGGTGTACTGATCTGCAGGCTGACCAGATTTGCGCCGCGTGAGCCCGGCCATTTCACTGTCGCTGGAATCTGCGGGCCGTGCGCGTAGCGGATCGTTTGACCGTCGACGTCCAGCGAGTATTGCGTGATGCCGGGGTCCAGATCGAGCGGTGTGAGCTCGATCTGCAGCGACGGTGCCGTCGCATTGCCGGCGAAGAACACGTTGCGGATCGTGTCCGCATTCTGAAAGGCGCCGAGCAGGTGCGTGTCGGCGGGCATGCCGCCGGCAAGGTTGCGCCTGAAGGTCCAACGGCTTGCGCCGGTGTCGGTCTGCGCCGCGAGATTCTTCTGGAAGAAGCTGTCCATCAGGCCACCGGCGGCGAAAAACCGTGAGAAATCGTCGAGCGCGACATCCCGGCCGGCATCGCGCGCGAACGGATAGCGCCCGGCGATCGTCTGCCGGCACGCCTTGCCGATACTGCCCTGCGCGTCATGAGCGAGGTTCTGCCGCGCGGCGCCGTTGATCTGCCCTGCCGCGCTGCGCGACAAGTCGCCGAACATGTTCCGCAACGGCGTCGGCATGCGATCCGCGTCCGCACGCAGTTTGTCGAAGACGTCCGTTTGCGGCGCAGGCGCTCCGCTGCTCAAGGCGGCATTGGCCGAGCTCAAATAACCGTACAGTTCGTCGAGCAGACGCAGGTTGCTTTCGAGCGGTGCGGCACCCGCGTCGCCGCCGGATCCGGTTGCGGCGACCAGCCGCCGCAGCGGCTCGAAATGAGTGTCCACGATGCTCTCGGGTCGCGCGTCATCGTATTGCGGCTGACCGGAAGACCCGCTGCCGAACAGCGCGGAGAGCGCCTGACCGGCTTCGGCGCCGCCCTTCGGCGCTTGTCCGGTCGCGGCCGGTCCGCTGCTGCGTGTGCGCAGCAAAGTCGTCTCGTTCGCTGCAACCTGCAGGAATTGCCTCAACGGCGAATCGGGCGCGGAGAGCGTGCGGGCGATCTGGATGCTTTGCGCGAGCGATTTGCTGTCGATCAGCCCGACGTCGTTCAGATAGGCGTCCCATATGTCGATGTAGTCGTTGAGGTACGCACGTTTGACCTCGGCAATCCATTGCTTGCGCCGCGCCTCTTCGCCTTGCGGCTCAGGTCGGATACCGAGCACCCACGGTTCCTCGTTCTCCAGTCGGGTTGTGGCGCCGTCGACCCGTTTAGCGAAGACGTCCCAGTACCCTTGATAGGTGTAGAGCGCGGGAATGCCGTCGGTCAGGGGCTTGCCGCTGTGACGGGTGAACACGAGACCAGCCTGCGGACCACCGGCACTGACGACGCTAACCGTTTCACCGCCCGCGCTGCGCAGCAGTTCCCGACGCAGCAGGTGATAGGTGCGCTGTGCCAGCGAATCGCGCACTAACCGCTCGCGCACGCTGTTCACGAGCGACTCGTTCAGCGCAAACGGCGAACTCACCGTGTGCGAGCCGAACAGGTTGGTGAGATGCGCTGCCAGCCGCGCGGTTTCATCCGGCGCGGTGTTCGACGGTAGCGTCTTTTCCGCGTCGAGCATCAGCCATGCGGTGAGAAAGCCTGCGTCATAGTGAGCCGCGTCATGGAGCATCAGATATGCCTTCAGCGCGTCATAGCTGAATTCGCTGTCGTCGGCCGGTGCGGTGGCGAGAATCTTCTCGAGACGGGTAGCGGCTTGCGGCAACAGCCGCTCGTCGAGCGCACGCCGGTAGACGGCATCGGCTGCGTCGCCGGTTTTCCTGCCTTGATATAAGCCCATCCGGTAGCGCAGGAACGAAGGCGCGTCCAGCTGGAAGCGCTCGCTGCGCGGCAGGCTCCGCAACGCGTCGAGCAGCGGCACAAGCGGCAGCAACGCGCCGCCGGCAAGCTCCAGCGGCTGCTGGGTCTGCTGGTCGAGCGCCGCGACATGCGCGTTCACTTCGCCGAGATAGGCCCGGTTGTTCCAGTAGCTGAACGTCCAGCCACACAGCAACGTCAGCAGAACGAGGCCGAGCAACGCTACCACGCTCGCATGCAGCATCAGCCGCCGTCGCCGTACAGAGCGACTCACGCCAGCCCATCCCGCGTCGGCGAACACCGCATCGTGCAGGAACTGCTTGAGGAAATAGCTTCGGCTGCGATGCGCAGCGTCGCGCACAGGCGTTGCGTCAGGTACCTGCAGCGCCTGCCTGATCGGCGTCAGAACCCGGTCGAGCGTCGGTCCGTTCTGCTGGGCGCTCGTGAAGTAGATGCCGCGCGCCCGCGGATTGGTCTCGATCGGCGAATGCCTGAACAGCGTCTGGCAGAAGTCTCCGATGACTTCCTTCAGGCTGGCGAATTGCTGTGGAAACAGATAGGCCCGCGCGCGGCTGTCGAGGTCCGGGTCCGCGATCAGCACATCCCGCAAGCCGTCGGTCAAACGCCGCGCCAGGGCATCGAAGGCGGCGCCGGAGAGCCAACCCGAGTGGCCAGGTGTCGTGTCCTCCGGCGTCGCCGCCATCCCCCAGACCTGCGCCCGGTCATCGCGATTCAGCCCGGAAAAATAATCGCTGAAGCCGCTCAGGCGATCCATCCGCGTGAAGCACAGATAGATCGGCACGCGGACATCGAGCTTCGCCTGCAGGAGCTGCAATGGCTTGCGCAGTCGCGTTGCATAGGATGCGCGGTCGGCTTCGTTCAAGGCCAGGAGATCGTCGATGCCGACCATCAGCAGCACGCCGTTGACCGGCTGGCGCGGCCGGTATTTTCTCAGCAGGGCGAGCAGTTCTCCCCATTCGGCCCCGCGCCGCTCGCCGGCATCGGCTGCTTCCAGGTAAGGGCCCGGCGTGTCGACGAGGACCGCATCGTTGCTGAACCACCAGCGGCATTGCTGGGTCGGTTCGACGCGGCGGCTCGCGGCCTCGCCCGACTGTTCGGCGATCGACCATTCAAGTCCACCGTTGACAAGCGCGGCGGTCTTGCCCGCGCCGCTGCTGCCGACGACCAGATACCACGGCAGCCGATAGACATACTGGCCGGTCAACCTGTCGAGCCAGGCCGAGAAGCGGCCCGCATGCACCGTAGCGTGACGCAGCAGATGGAGCGCCTCGCGAAAACGCGTGCGCAACTCGGCGATACGTTCGCCGTCTGCGTCGCCGGCAGGGTTATCGCGCGGTGTCGCCTGGCGTCGGCGCAAACGCGCCAATACGCCTTCGCTGGCTGGCCGCGCCGGGCTGCGGTGGATCACCCAGGCGAGCCAGACGAGCAGCACCAGCCCGATGCACAGGCAGCGCGCGCCAGCCGCCGCCAGAGGACGGATGTCGCCGATCGCCAGCAAGGGGCCGTAGACCCAGACCACCGGCACGAGCAATAGAAGGCCGGCCAGCACCCATGCTTCACGGGACAGCAACAACCCCAACAGCCGCTTGAGAACGTTCATCTGCGCGTCGTTCCGGAAAGATCCCGCGTGACGGCGGGCGTCAGGAGCGCGATATCCACGCGCCGGTTATGAGAGCGGCCCTCCGCCGTCGTATTGGTATCGACGGGCTGGGTGTCGCCGCGTCCTACCGCCACGATAGGGCGCGTACGGTCGAGGCCGGCCGACAGCAGCAACTGCCTGACCGCTTCCGCACGAGCCCGCGAGAGTTCGAGATTCGAGGCGAAGCGCTTGTCGCGGATCGGCTGGTTGTCGGTATGTCCCGTGATCACAATGTCTCCTTCGAGCCGGTTGAGTACCTCGGCGATCCGCATCAGCACCGGCAAATAGGCCGCTTTGGTGGTCGCGGAGCCTGAGTCGAACAGGCCGTCGCCGCGGATTTCGACGACGCTGCGGTCGGCTTCGTCGCGCACCGTAATCGCACCGCTTGTCAGTTCCGCATCGAGCAACGGCGCGATGCCCGATGAAAACGCGGTAGGCCTGGCCGCGCTGATGGCCGGCAGACGGATGGCGTCGATGGCGGCTGTGGTCCGGTCGCCGTCGCGGTTCGACGACCACAGATAGACGGCGAAGCTCAGGCCGCCGAGCAAACCGGCGAGACACAGCCATGCCCACGCCGGCAGCCCGCGGCGCAGCGTGACCGAAGCCTTGCGATCAGCGGCGCGCCAGGAAGGGGACAGCGGATGTGCGTAACCGCTGCCCGTCTCGTGCAGCAGTTTGTGCAGCCGCCGCATGAGCGTCGCCAGTTGCGCGGCGCCGTTCTGGATGACGCGGTAGCGTCCCTGGAATCCCAGCGCGAGGCAAAAGTACTGCAGTTCGATAATGTTTCGATGCTCGTGCGGACTCGACGACAGGCGCGCCAGCAACTGGAAGAATTTTTCGCCGCCCCAGGTCTCGTTGTGGAACGCGACCAGCAGGCTGTGCGCCGACCAGACTCCGCCGCCGCCCCAAGGCGTGAGCGCCGCGGCTTCGTCGAGCGCGCAGCACAGGCAATAGCGCGCGCCGACGATGGTCTCGACGGAGATCGCGGCTTGCTGCGCGCGAGTCTGGAACTGTCTGATTTCGTCGACCAGATATTCGCGCAAGCGCTCCGGCTGGATCGCCGCGTCGACGCGCATTTGCGCGAGCGTGGCGAGCAAGGTATGGGCGGCGACGACCAGCGCATTCGCTGAGCTCGCCGGCGGTGGGGGTGTGTGCGATTGAACAGCGGCACTCATCGGGCTTCTCCGTCAGCTCTCGTCTCGTTTAGCTTCGCTTGGCGCGTGGGTTAGCCGCGGATCGCCCAGCACTCCATGGCGAGTCCCGGCAGATCGCCGGCGACATGCAAGGCAAGGCCGCTCGATTTCTCCAGTTGCCTCCACAACTCGCCGCCGGTATCCAGCTCGAAGTAGTGATAGCCGGCGTTGTACGGAATCTGCCTGGGCGCGACCGGCAGCAGGCGCAGCGCGATGCCCGGAAGATGCAGATGCACCAGTTCCGCCAGCCGTTCGGCCGGGCCAATCTTGACCTGCGCCGGGTAGCGCGTGCGCAGCGTCTCGGCCGGCAGGTCGGCATGCACGGCCAGCACGAAACCGGCGTTGCGCAGGAGTTCCAGATTGGGAACCTGCGCGACCCAGACCCGCTGCGCGCGCTCCTGCAGTTCGATGGCGACGGCATTCTGTTCGAGCACGGTCGACAAGGCGCGGCGCAGCTCGGTCATGAGCGGCACGAAGCTGCCTTGCAGGTCGTCGTGACGGTAAGCCGGACGTACCACGGGCCGGCGCTCGTTGCGCGTGTAAGTGCAGAGATCGAAGGCGAGTCCTAGCCACTGCTGAAAGAGTTGCTCGGGATGCACCTGGCCCGTCTCCCGAACGTGCCAGGTGTCGGCCTGAGCGCGGTTGATCAACGCCAGCAGCAGAAAATCCGCCACCTCGGACACACCGCCGCGGCCCGGCTGCGAGAGCCGCTGTGCGAGCGCTTCGCCGCGCTGTTCGAGCAGTCCGTCCAGTTCGCGCAGGTAGTTGAAGAGCGTGGGGTGCTGGCCGGCGACGAGCATCGGCGGGATATAGCCGGGGTCGAGCACCAGGTGGTTGTCGCTGCGCCTCTCGACGATGCGCAGCAGACCGAGCGCCTGCCACTCGCTACCGAGCTGCGATGCCAGCACCAGACGAAGACGCGCCCGGGCGATCTGCACGGTGGCAGGTCCGAGCGCGATGGCATTGCTGTCGGCGATTTCGCGCGAGCACACGCCGTAGCGCGCCGGCGAATCGGCCTGCTCTTCGAAGATCGTGTCTTCGCCGCCGGGCCGCCTGAGCGGCAAGGCGAGCAGCACGATCTCGTCTCTCGCATGGGCGGGCACGTCGAGCGGCGCCGGAAGCTCATCCGGACTGGTAAGCCGAAACGGGGTGCCGTCGGGAAACACCCCGTGCGCCATCGTCAACGACACCTTGCCCAGGGCGAGCGCGTCGTGATCGATCTCGACGCCGAGGAAGCCCCAGAACGCCCCCTGCAATCCCAGGCAGCGCTGCTGGACGTAGCTTTCGACATAGCGCTCGAGTTGCTGAAAATGTTGTGGCCGCAAGTACATGCCTTCCGACCAGACGACTTTGCCTCTGGACACGCCGGAGTCCTTCAGCGGCAGATTTTCATGCTTCATCAATGGGTCCAGTCCGTCGTTGTGGCGGTCAGGCCGCCGGCGTCCAATTTCACTTGCAAGCGCAGCGGTTGCGGCGTGGACCACCAGAGCATGAACGCGCTCGTATCCTTGCCCTCGGGCAGCACAACCGTGGCCTTCCAGACGTTTTTGCCGAGCACCCGATAACCGGCGACGATGCCGAGCGCACGGCTCGCCGGATTCCCCGGCCGGCGCATCAGCTTGTGCTCGCCTGGCAGCAGGATCAGTTGTTCGAACGAGACCAGGTCGTCGCCGAGGGTGGCGGCCGCGTGATCCTGCAAGGCCGTGAAGTCGCCGGAATCGAACGCTGCTGTGGACTTCAGTTCGTAGATGCCGACCAGAATCGGCGCGGGTCGCCCGCGGCTGTCCGGATTCACCTGCGATCCGGCCGCGAGATAGAGGTCGTACGGAACCGGCACGGCCTGGGGTGTCGCGGCGCAGGCGCTCAGCAGGACGGCTGCGCCGAGCAGATGCAGGGCGTGGCGGGGGGTGTGTTTGATCATGACGTGGCCATGGAGGGATCAGGGCGCCAGGTTCAGGATGTGGGTCTGACTGGGCGACGTGCCGGTGCCGATGGCATTGTTGGCGTTCTGCTGGGTCGGATCGGTCATGCGGGTGGTGGGCATGCCGTGCAGCAGCACCGTATTCGCGCCGTTGATATTGCGCGAGGTGGAGCAGACGGTGCCCGACACGACGCCGCCCATCGAACCCGGCGCGTCGCCGCGGGTGACGGGAATGAGGGTGGCGAGGTTGTGCGTCGGGGCGCCGCCGGTCAGGATGTTGCTGACGTTCGGGATGGCCTGGGTGCGCTGGGCATTGTTGTCGTAAGCGACCGGGACGCCGAACGGGGGCGTCTTGTTGACGCAGACGGCATCGTTGGCGCCGCCCGAGCTTGAGTTGACCATGACCATATATGAGGTTCTCCTAACCGAGATGGATTTGTTCGGCATCGATCTTCGACAGCCGCTCCGCCGTCAGCAGTGCGTTCTTGCCGTGCAGGCGCAGGCTTGCGGAGGCCGCGTAGTCGAGATGACGGGTGCGTAGATGATCGATGGCTTCGATCGTGCGGAAGCTGCTTTTGCTGATCTGCACGATGCGTTCGACGACCGTCTCCAGCGTCTTTCCGATCAGACGTAGCGCGCCGAAGCGGGCCTGCAGGTCGCGGCAATCGAGCGCCGCAGCAGCGGCGCTGAGTTCGGCTTCGTCGGTTGCGACGGTTATGCGTCGGCTGTCGAGTTGCAGCGCCTGGGTGGCTTCGACGGCGATGTCCCGACCCGCGCAAAAACGCAGGCTCTGCGTCGTTTCGACGAGCAGGTCGCCGTCGAAGCGAAGCCGCGTCTCACCCGCCGACACGCGTTCGAGGATAGCCAGCACATAGCGCTGCTGCGGATCGGCGCAAGAGACGACGACGCGATCGCCGGGTTCGGGCGCAACGAGGCAGCTATACGCGCGCAGGCAGCGCAGTCGGGCACCGTCGCATTCCACCAGCACGGCGTCGTCAGGCAAGAGGGCCACGACGATGCCCACGGCGATGCCCACGACGTCGTGGCTCTCGCGAGCTAGACCGTGCGCAGGCGTTCTCAATTCCGCTACTGTCGATTTCATAGGGGGTCTCTGATTGATGGGCATGGTGGTCAGCCGCCGTCTCGGCGCTTCGACCATTCTTCTGCGGCGAATCGAGCGGGGTCATTGTCGATAGCGCCCGGGCGGCCGCGCCATCCGGCATGACCGGCTCGATGAAACTGGGTTCGCCCCAACGTGGCCTGATCGAAATTGCCGCCGCTTAGCTCGGCGTACGAAAAGTCGGCGCCTTCGAGGTGGGCTTGCGCGAAGCGGCAGTCCGATGCGTCGGCGCGATGGAACACCGCGCCGCGCAGATTCGCTCCGGTGAAGTCCGCTGCCCGGAGGCGCGCCTCGGCCCAGATGCTGTTTTCGAATTGCGCGCCGCGGCATTGCGCGCGCTCGACCTTTGCGCGGTAGAAGTTCGCGCATGCAGCGTCGACCTCATTCATGAGCGCCTGCTCGAGCGACGCGCCCTGAAAGTTGCACTGACCGAGGCGCGCGGACGTGAAATCGGCGCCGCGCAGATCGGTGTCGATAAACTGGCAGCCGCGAAACGTCTGCCCGCCGAAGTGCTGGCCGGCCAGGTTCGACTCGGTGAATACGACACGCTCGAACACTGTCTGTGCGAAACGTACCGCGCGCATGTCGAGTCGATAGAAGAAGCATTTGCGGATGAGAGCGGCAGTGAAGTCGGCGCCTGCCAGCGGTGTTTCGTCGAAGAAGCCGAGTTCGATCTGCGCGTCGTCGAACCGGCAAGCGCTGAGATCGCTTTTCAGGCAGGTGAAACGGCTGGCGCGCATGCGGGAGAAGAGCGTGCCGCTGGCCTGCGTGCCGGCCAACCGGCAATCGTCCAGCAGGCTCGCGGACAAGTCCGTACGAACCAGCTCGCCGTTCAGGAACACGCTTTTCGACAGATCGGCGTTCGACAGATCGACGTCGGTGAAGCGGCATGCGTTGAACACGCATTCTCTGAGGTGCGCGCGGGCCAGCCGTGTGCCGCTAAAGGTGGTTCGTTCGAAGATGGCGCCCGACAGATCGCCATGCTCGAGGGACAGCCTCCCGAACGACTGATCCGCGATGACCTCGCCGTTGCGCACCCTCTGCTGCAGTCGATCTCGTTCCGGACTCATGCTGCCGCCTTGGCGAACGGATGAAAGTTGGCCTGGTCCAGATAGGCGCCGTCGAACTGTGTCGTATCGTCGATCGCTGCCTCCGCGAAGTCGGCGCGGAACAGGTTCGCTTCGCGAAAGTTCGCACCGTGCAGGACGGCGCGCCGCATCGAAGCGCCCATCAAATCGGCGCGCACCAGATTGGCGCCGCTCAGATCGGTGCGCACGAGGTGGCTGTCTGCGATCTTTGCCGCGCGTAGATCGGCCAACCGCATGCGGGCGTCGGAGAAGTCGCACTGGTCGATCCGCGCGCCGCTGAAGTTCGCACCGTGTGCGCGGACCTGGCGCAAGTTGACTTCGCTCAGTTGCGCCTGCGAGAAATCCGCGTTGTCGAGCACACTCTCTTTGACGAAGCAGGCCTTGCGAAGGATCGCGCCGTCGAAGCGAATACCGCTCGCGACGGTTTCGACGAATCCGAAGCCTGCTATATCGGCGCTCGCGAACGCGACGCGGGTAAGCGTGCACTGGATGAAGGCGAGCTTGCGGATGCTGGCGCGGCTGAAATCGACAGTGTCGAAAGTCTGTTCGATGAAGGCCAGGTCGCTCAGGGTGGCTTCGCTGAAGTCGGTGCTGAGGAAGCGGCAATCCCTGAACTGGGTTCGCTGGACTGAAGCACGGGTCAACCGGCAACGCTCGAACCGCGTGTTCTCGAACAGCGCACGATCGAGCACGGCGTCGCTGAAGTCGGTGCCGTCGCACTGCGCCAGCGACAGGTTGGCGCCCGTCAGGTCGGTGCGCGCAAACGCCGTACGCACGAGTGTGGCACGCGCGAGTACCGCGTTTCCCAGCACCGCGCCTGTCAGGTCGGTGTCGCTGAGATCGGCGCTTTCCAGCAACGCGCCGGACAGCGTTGCTCCGCGCAGACTCATCCGGCTCAGATCCGCGCCGGTCAGATCCCAACCGGCCAGCGACTCGCCACGCGCATGCGCCGCGGCAACGCGTTCCTGCAATACGCGCCCGGCGGCCGTGTCGAGGCGCGGTGCTGCTTCCTGATACTGGACGGCATGCCGGTAGGTCTCGCGGAGTTTCTTGTCGGCGTCGATTTCCAGGTGGCTTGGGTCCTTCTTCCGATCGGCACGCCGTGATGCCGCGCCATCGCGCGATAGCGCGGGCGGGCCACGCCGCGTGGTTGGCGGATTGACGCGCTTGCCCATTCCGCTTGCCGCGTGGCGGGCTTCGATCTCACGCTGCTTCTCTTCCAGTGCTGCGCGCTGCTCCTGAGCGATCCTTTCCTGCTGTTCGACGAACTCCGCCAGTTGGTCGATGCGAGGGGGCTGCGTCGGCGCTGCATCGAAAGCGCCAGGCGCGAGGCCTGCCGCACGCGCTCGCTCGATCTGCTGACGTGCGCGTTGCTGCAGATTGCGCTCTAGCGCATCGTGCGACGTGGCGTCGGTGGACGCGTCGTCAGCCGTGATGAGCAGTGCCGGCGGCACCAGATCCTGGTCGCGCAGCGCATGGAGCGCACCGTGCTTGCGGTCCATGCGCCGGTCGAAGGTGCGCCGGTAGTCGGCTGCGGAACGCGGCTCGCCGCTCAGTTCGGCGCCGAGTAGCAGACATGCGACGTCTTGCGCGTCGAACTCCCGAATCCCGGCTATGCCGTGGAAGATCATCACGGCCCGCTCGCGATGCGGAATGAACCACACCGTCGTCAGACGCATCGGAATCTCCGCGAGCGTGTCTTCGGATTGCCGCTGCAGGAAGCAACGGGCACGCAGCGGCGGCAGCGCGCCTGTTATCACCGGTTGTTCGGGATGCATATGAACGATGCGATAGGCCGCGCCGTCCGGCATGGCATCGAGCGCCGGGAATTGCTGATCGGTGGGCGCGATATTGAAGTAGCGGGTGTCCATCGAGCATGGAAAGCCTGGACAATCGCTTTCGCGCCATTGCGCGTCGAGTGCTCCGTAGAGCGCGCGGCGCTGCGGCCAGTCGGCTGCGATTGGCGTGAAACTGCCTGGCGTGACGATCTGTCCGGGTCCGCGTAAGCGCTCCGCCGGGTATTCGACGTTGGGAAGCGGTTGAGATAGCTGCTGCTGTGACCGCTCGCTGTTTGCCGACACGCCGTGAAACCCGCGGCCGCGGGGATTGTCCGCGTAGCCGGCTCCGCCAAACGCGAGAGGCCAGTCGATCGCGAGGGACTCGAACGGCTCGGCGGCCGAGGGCGCCGAACCTGCCCAGCGGCGCTCGCCCGACACGAGCAACGCCTTTTCCACACCGGCGAAACGGATACCCACCCGGCACGTATTCGTATGGTCGCAATACCGCCCGTAGGCACGCGCCGATAGCAGAAACTCGGCTCGCGGTTTGGGGAGCGCCGCATCGAGCGGGAAGCCGGCCAGCTCCGCGCCGACCGTGTCCCATAGTTCCGACTCGCTGACGAGGCGCGGGGTTTCGCCGAGCGTCACCATCATGGGAATCGCGACGCCCAGATGTTCGCTGCCTGCGGCCCGGTGCGGGCGTGTCAGGACACCCAGTGGCGTGGGTTTGATGATTTTCATTGTGCGTGGTGTGTGTGGACCATGAGATGCCGGTTTCAGAACGTCACCGAGTAGCCGACGGTGCTGAACGACACGCCGGTCTGCGAGACACTCGATTCGGTCGCGGTGACCGACGAGCCCGTCACGCCAACGCTGCTGCCGATAACGTTGATGCTCGACCCAGCCATGAAGATCTGCGAGCCGGAGATGCTCACACCCGAACCGACAAAGCCAACGGACGAGCCGGTAATGCTCGTGGCGGCATCCGTAATCGAAATCGCGTCGGTGCTCACCGTTTCCATGGTGCCTTCCACCACCGTCATGGAGTTGCCGTCGACCGTACTGGTCTGGCTGCCGCCCACACGGGTCGTTGCGTCGTTTTCCACTGAGAGGTCGTAATTGCGCTCGGCATGCAGCGCGACCTGTTCCGCGCCCTGGCGGTCCTCGAAGCGCAACATGTTCGCGTTGGCGCTCGTGCCGCCGGGCGTGCGCGTGACGAAGCCGCTTTGCGTGGCCGCTGCGGGCAGACTGAAGGGCGGCATCTGATCGGCGTTATAGATGCGGCCGGTGATCAGCGGCCGGTCCAACTGGCCATTGAGAAAATCGACCACCACCTCCTGGCCGATCCGGGGAATGTGAATGGCGCCGTAGTTGGAACCGGCCCAGGCATCCGATACCCGAACCCAGCAGGAACTGTTTTCATCGCGCTGGCCATAACGGTCCCAACGGAATTGCAGTTTCACGCGGCCGTATTGGTCGGTCCAGATATCCTCGCCGGCCGGTCCGACGACGAGCGCGGTTTGTGGGCCGGTTGCTTTCGGCAGCGGCGTGACGCTGGGCGCGCGGTACGGCGACGACGCAGGCTGCGCGACGAAATGAAAGCCGTAGTGCGCCTCGCTGCTGCCGCTTGCATAGCCGCCTTCCTGCAACCGATACGTGACGCTGACCACCAGGTACGAGCGGTTTTCCGCCTGGCGCGGGCAGTTCTTCAGCGTGAACAGGTAACCCGGCGCCATGGCGCGCAAGCGGGTGTGAGCGCGGGTGCGGGTATGTTCAGCCTGCTCTTCCTCGAGGCGCACGCGCGCATAGTGTTCACCTTGTTCCGCTTCGATGTAGCCGCCTTGCCACAGGTACTTTTCGTAGCGGCCATGCTCGGCGCTCAACGGGTGAGCGCGTACCTGCGACAGGTCGGCCTGGGGCTTGCGGAAATCGTAGTCGTCGACGGCGTAGGCGCCTGTGCTGATCTGCGCGGCCGGTCGCCATTGATCGACCCCTTCGTCGCGAGGCAGCGCCAGATGATCGGGCGGCAGGTAGGGCAGCGTGGCGTAATCGGGCAGCGGGTCGTGCGCGCTGATGTCGTCCGCGAGCACCAGAACCTGCTGCGCGGCTTCATGGCGGAAGTAGTAGTAGATACCTTCCTGCTCCATCAAGCGGCTGACGAAAGCGAAGTCGCTCTCCTGATACTGCACGCAGTAGTCCCAGTTGCGATAGTGCGCGAGCAGACGCTCTTCGACCTGGAAGCCATATTTGCCGAACACCGCGCGAAGAATGTCGACCACCGAGAGGTTCTGGAAGATGCGGCAGTCTGTCGTCTTCGTCAGGTACCAGAGCCAGGGCCGCAGGGTTGCCACATAGAGATAGCTGCGCGGCGTGCCGGTTTCGCGGCCGGCGAATTCGCAGCGCGCGATCTGTCCGCCGAGATAGCGGGTGCTGCCCTTCAGGGTGGTGATATGCAGTGTCAGCGGCTTGCCGAGCAGGCCGTCCATGTCCAGCGAAGCCGAGTGGCTGACGAGTTCGACCCGGAATTCGTAGAGCGATGACAGCGTCTCGCTTCCTTGCAGCGCGCGGAACCGAAGCGTCTCGGGATCGAGCGGCGTATGCGCGGTAATGATGTGGCTCATGAAGAACGTCTCGACGGTTGATGGGCGCGGTGCGGTGGCAGGCGTAGCGGGCGGGATCGGCTTGTGCTACTCGGCTTGAGCGTGGCGGTGCGTGCTGGTCTCGGGCGAGTAGACGAGGTCGTCGGCGGCGCACCGACGGGTCCGCGTGCCGAGCCAACTGCCCCAGCCCAGTGGCTGATCGCGGCCGAGCGTGTTGCCCGTGACCTGATCTGCTGCCAGCACGAGTCTTAGATCCCACGCCCATTCGAGCCCGATGTACTGACGCACCCAGTCCGTCAGTTGGCGCGCCCGCCGCGTGCCGGGCAATAACGCGAGGTACGCCTCGCGCGATAGCGGCCCGACTCTGATCTCGAACTTCGCGTGGGCGTCGAGCGCGGCGATGCCGAGCATCGCGCCCGCGCCGAGTCTCTGGGTGTTCGCATGCGTGCGGAGTGTCGTGCGCTGCCGCGCGCCGACCGGTATCCAGTGCGGCACATGTTCGACGATCTCCACCGGCACGCCGAGATAAGCGCGCAGGATCTGCCGCAGTCCTTCGGGATTGCGGGTTTGCCGCACCAGGTGAGCTGCCATGAAGTATTTGGCGTGGTCGGGAATCTCGTCGCGCCGGCGCAATGCCGGTAAGCCGAGATGGACGAGACTCGCGAGATAGTTGTCGAAGCGCGCGCCTTCCCGGCGGTCCAGACTGACGGTCGGCTGGGCATCGGCCCACACGCGATAGAACAGCAGGATCAACCGATGATGGAACACGTCGGCGAACGCTGTGAGGGTGCGGTCGTCATAGTTGCGAGCCCGGTCGCGGGCGAATTCGGTCAGATGCAGCGGCAGCGGCCCGTTCGGTCCGAACAGGCCGAAGCTGTAGATCGACACCTGCGGCAGAGCGTCTGCGCGCGGTGCGGTGGCGCAGGCCAGCGTGGACGGCGCGAAGGCGAGCGACGGCTGCTGGCCGAGCCGTACCGGTTCGTCGGCGGGATGCGTGGCGCGCCCGAGCGGCACCCGGCCGCCGGCGCGGGCATCGAACCAGCGCAACAGGTGGTACAGATCGTAGGCGTGCGGCGCGTCGGCAACGCGCCGCCAGAAGCGTCGCAGCGACTCGCCGGCGCTTGCGCTCAGGCTGTCGGCCGGCGGCCGATGCGGGGTTCCCATCGTCTCACTTCTCCACGTTGCAGGGTTGCCACCACGAGTTCGCTAAAACTGTTCAAGGACACATGGCGCGCGAAGAACTGCTCCAGCACCGCACCAAACAGGTAGGTGCTGGCGCCCGCGAAGGCCAGTTCGTCGAGTAGCAGCGAGACGCACACGCCACGGCCGAACATCAGCGGGCCCGCTTGCGGCAAGCGGCGGTGGACCGCTTCGACCCGCACGCTGCGAATGCCCTGGATCTGCTGCAGCAGCCCGGGATCTGCCGCGCCCGTATACAGTTCAAGCAACTCGCGCAAGGCCTGGGCGCCCTGGGCGCCGTCCAGGTCGGTCAGCGTCAGATAGTTGAGACCGAGGTGACTGATCAGCCGCCAGGCGATCTCGTTCTCGGCGATCGCCGGACGCGGCGGGGTGGGTCCGCGCAGCACCTTGATGGCTGCGACCGGCGCCGACATGCGCAAGCTGAAATCGCTGCTGCCGGCGAGCGGCATCAGCAGAGCGAGGTCGCGATTGGTACAGAGCGCGTCGACGCAGATGTGCCGCAAGTCGTCCGGGAAAGGCGCTTCGTGCTGGTCGACGAGCGACACGTAAACTTCGCTGCCCGTATAAGGCGTGCGTGGACTGCCATGGTCGCTGCGGCCGCCCTGGCCGGCGACGAGACGCGGTTCGCGACGCAGCGAAAAGTACCGGCCGTGGTTGTCGGGATCGTCGGACAGGGTGCCGTAGAACGGGCGGAATTCGCAGGTTCTGCCGTCCGGCTGCAAATGCCCGGTCACCTTGTCGACGCCGTAGATTTCGTAGTCCAGCGGCCGCGTGCGATTCACCACCAGATGATGCTCGTAGCGTTGCGTCGAGACGGCGATGCGGTCCGTCCGCTTCGGGAACAGATTGATCGCGGGCGTGCAGAAGAGCGAGAGACTGCGTGGATCGACGGCGCGCTCGAGTTCAGGCGCGGCGCGATCGAATAGCAACGTCAACGAGCACGTATTGCCCTCTACGCGTTGCAACGCGCGACGCAAGTGTTTGATGCTGAAAAACAGGTAGCGCGCCGGAAAGGCGAAATACTCGTGCAGCAGCCGGTAGCCGTTGAACGAGCGAGACCCGTAGGGCAGCAGGGCCTGGCTGGCGTCGAATCCTTCATGGCGGATGGCGTCTTCGTCCAGCAACGACCATCCGGGCTGGGTCTGCGACGCGTCATGACAGATCACGCCCACGCAATGGCCCAACACCAGTTCGAGGATCTGCAGCGCCTGGGTTTCGGGGGCGCTGATGAAAAACGACAACGCGTCGAGCGGCAGGTCCTTGAATCCGGTCGCGCCGCAGGTCTGCAGACGGATGCGCAGTGCACCACGCACGCGGCCTGCGAGGCCCGTTTGCGCCAGCGGCAAATCGCCTGGCTCGCCGCTCATTTTCAGATCGGTGAGACTCAGCGGCCACAGGGTGACGTCATGCGCGGTGCGGAATTCGCATGCCGTCTGGCCGCCTTTGGCCAGGTTGGCGCGCAACGGCGTTCCCGCCAGCAGCGTATAGCCGGATTGCAAGCTACCTTCGCGCAGGTTCGGCTGAATGGCTACGACTGCCATCGAGGGCAACGGGGCAAGATAGTTCGGATAGACAACGTCGAGCAGGCGCTGCGAGAAACGGGGGAACTCCGCGTCCAGTTTCAAGTGGATGCGTGCGGTCAGGAAGCTGAATCCTTCAAGCAGGCGTTCCACGTAGGGATCGACGGACTCCGCGCCGCCCATACCCAGATGGCGGGCGGTCTGCGGGAATGCCTCGGCGAATTCGGCGCCGAGTTCGCGCAGGTAAGCGAGTTCGCGGTTGTAGTAGTCGAGCAGACGCGCGTCCATCAAGCTACGCCTTGCGAGCGCAATGCAATCTGGCCGCTGTCCAGATCGAGCGCCGCGCGAACCCGCAGCGCGGGCGCGGATGGGTTCGACCGCAACTGGCCGGAAATCTCCAGCGACAACGCGTGGGCGTGTTGTCCATTCTCCGATGCGCTGCAGCGGACTTCGAGGCTGTCGGCGAGGATGCGCGGTTCGAACCGGACGATGGCCTCCCGCACCGCGCATTCGATCTGGGTCCACTCCACCCCCGATGCCGATGCCCCCACGAGCGTCCCCACACCGAAATTCACGACGGAGTGCTGGACATGCGGATAGGCATCGAGGTCGTTGGTGGTGTCGAGGTTTGCGCTGTTCAGTAGCCAGTTCAGGTCGCGCAGAATCGCGTCACGCAGCATGGCGCGCGGGCTCGCGAGTCCGCTATCGAACTCATGCGGTTGCTGAAGCCGATGATCGGTCAGCCGATCGAGTAACGACGGCTGGGTGTCGGCGCGCCTTTCGGCTCGTGTCTCGCGCCGCGCGCGCACTGCGTGCCGATGCTCATGCTCATGCAAGGGGTTGACCTGGTTCACACTCATTTCTCGCTTTGGGCTGTGCCGCGCGCACGGGCGTCAGTGATCGACCCGCCCGTTCGCGCGGCGCGCTCGCCGATGGTCCGGCTCCGTCAGACTTCGCGGTTTTCCTTGATGTCCCAGGCCAGCACGCTTTCGCCGCCCTTGGTGCCCTGGTCGGTCTGTTCCCAGTACTGCTTGCGGACCTTCGCCGCCTGAAAGCCGTAAGTGATCTTGACGGCTTCCGAGGCCTTCGCGGCGCCCTGCTGCACGGAGGTCACGAGAACTTCTGAGAGCGTGATCCGGAGGTACTCGATCTGCGTGCCGCCGGCCTTGCACACGGAGATCACCACCTTCGGCAGATGCTTGCCGTTCGCGCAATACTTCAGGACGGCCGGTGCGGCCTTGTCGAGAAAGGTCTCAACCTGCAGGTCGTTGTAGCTGACCTTGCCGATCCCGCCGCCGCTGCCGGTGGCCATGTTGCCTGGCTGCATGGCGCCCCATGAGTACGACTGGATATCGATCCAGCCCTTATGGTTGGCGTCTTTGGACTCACCGGCTACGCCGTCTACCCACATATACATATCAACTGACATTGCATGCCCTTTCAGGTTTGGGATTGTTAGAAGCAATCGCCATGGTTAAAGCAATCACGCTGCAACAGCACCGTCCTTGAGCGCCGGCAACTTTGAAATCAACCTCAACGAGACCGTTAGACCTTCTAATTGATAATGCGGGCGCAAGAAAAATTTGGCGCTGTAGTAGCCGGGGTTATCCTCGATGTCCTCCACGCTCACATGGGCGGCAGCGAGCGGCTTTCTCGCCTTGGTGTCCTGTGAAGAGTTCACGGGGTCGCCGTCCACGTAATTCATGATCCAGTTGTTGAGCCACGCTTCCATCTCGCCGCGTTCCTTGAAGGAACCGACCTTGTCGCGCACGATGCACTTGAGGTAGTGGGCGAACCGGCAGCATGCGAACAGATAGGGGAGGCGGGCGGCCAGTTTCGCGTTGTCGGTCGCGGTGGGATCGTGATACTCGGCTGGCTTTTGCAGCGATTGCGCGCCGATGAAGGCCGCGCAATCCGAGTTCTTGCGATGGACGAACGGCATGAAGCCGTTCTTGGCCAGTTCCGCTTCGCGCCGGTCGCTGATGGCGATCTCGGTGGGGCACTTCATATCGACGCCACCGTCGTCCGTGGGAAACGTGTGGGCGGGCAGGCCTTCTACTGCGCCGCCCGATTCCACGCCGCGAATCGACGTGCACCAGCCGTAATGCTTGAACGAACGATTGATGTTCGTCGCCATGGCATACGCCGAGTTGATCCAGGCGTAGCGCTCATGAGTGGCGCCTTCCGTGTCCTCCTCGAAATCGAAGGCGTCCACCGGGTTGATGCGCGAGCCATAAGGCAGACGCGCGAGGAAGCGCGGCATGGTCAAGCCGAGGTAGCGGGAATCGTCCGCTTCGCGCAGATGGCGCCAGGCCGCGTATTCGCTATTCTGAAAAATCTTGCTGAGGTCGCGCGGGTTGGACAGTTCCTGCCACGACTCCATTTGCATGACCGCGGGCGATGCGCCGGTAATGAACGGGCAATGCGCGGCGGCGGCAATCCTGGCCATCTCGCCGAGCGTCTCGATATCCGGCGGACTGTGGTCGAAATAATAGTCGCCGACGAGGCAACCTAGCGGCTCGCCACCGAACTGGCCGTACTCCTCCTCATACACTTTCTTGAAGAGGGGACTTTGATCCCACGCGACGCCTTTGTAGCGCCTGAGCATGCGGTTCAGTTCGGACTTCGTGATCGGCATGTAACGAATCTTCAGCAATTCGTCGGTTTCGGTGTTGTTGACCAGGTAGTGCAGGCCGCGCCACGACGACTCCAGTTTCTGGAAGTCTTCGTGGTGAATAATCGTGTTGATCTGCTGGGAGAGTTTCCGGTCGATCTCGGCGATGATGGTCTGAATGGTCTGGTAGGCATCGTTCGAAATGACGACCGCATTTTCCAGCGCCTGCAGTGCGAGCGTTTTCACCGCCGTATCGATCGCTTCGCGCGCCTGCTCCGTGCGTGGATTGAACTGGTTCATCAGCATGGCTGACAAATTGCCGGGTAGCAGGGTTTGTATGGCGGGCTGCTGTTCGATGGAGTCTGTGTCGTTCATGGGGATCTTCCAGCCAACGCTGATGAAATGGGATGGGGCTTGATCGTGGCGTTACTGCGACTCGTCCGCCGCGGAGCTTGACGTACCCGCGATCGTTCTAAGCAAGGTGGGGTCTTTCAGGGTCTGCGTGATCAACTCCTCGGCGCCACTCTTGCCGTCCATATAGGAAAGCAGATTGGACAGTTGCAAACGGGCCTCCAGCAACTGGTTCAGAGCCGGCACCTGCCTCGCGATGCTGGCCGGCGAAAAATCCTCCATGCTTTCGAAGGAGAGATCGACGGCCAGCAGGCCGTCGCCCGAGATTTCGTTCGCCACATGCAGGGCGACGCGCGGCTGGATCGATTTGAGGCGTTCGTCGAAGTTATCGACGTCGATCTCGAGGAACCGGCGCTGTTCGAGGTCCGGCAAGGGTCTGGTCGACTTGCCGGCCAGGTCGGCGATCACCCCCATCACGAACGGAATTTCGACCTTCCGCTCGCTGCCGTAAATTTCGACGTCGTATTCGATCTGCACCCGCGGGGCGCGGTTGCGGGCGATGAATTTTTGCCCGGTTGCGCTCGCTTTCAAGGCGCGTGAATTGGCCATGCTGATGTCCTCCAATGATTGGGCTTGCGATTGCGCCAAGGCGCCCGTATGTCAATTGTTGAGATGAGCGGATGCCGTGTCAGGCTGACCTGACCACATGCTTAGCTGGGGGAGTGCAGCCGGCGCCATATCGCGGACGATCTCGTAAAAACTCATGTGCATCAGACGTTGCGCACGGCGTATCAACAGGGGCGCCGGATGACCGGGCTCAGTCCGTTCCAGGTAGGCGCAGGCGCTATCTAATGCGAGCAGGACGTCGTCGCGCGAGCGTATGGGGGTGTTTGCCCATGAGCCTTCGTGGCCGGCGTTGTTCTGTGCAGCGGACTGACCCGTGGGCGTGGTTGGGGGCACGGTTGTGGGCGCTGGCGGCGCGGGCGGCGCCGAGGCGGTCTGAGCGGCCGGTGGCGACGCCGGCGTATCGCGCAGGGCGCCGCGGATGGCGTGGTACACCACCCTTAGCGGGTTTTCGATTGCACTGAGATCGGGGACCCACGCGGCATCGAGCTTCGCGAGAATCTGCCGACGAATCCGCTCAACGGTCTGCAGCAAGCGCGGCACGACCTCTAATTCCGTGTGCGCGGCCCTGAGAGCGACGAGCAATTCCGCCTGAAGGCTATCGCTCGCCACCGGCAACGCGCTGGCTGAGGAAGGCTTGCCGTTCTCGAGAATCGCGGCAGCGTCGCGCAACGAAAGCGGGGCGGATTTCCATGTCAGCAACGGCGCGGCACGTACGCTGCGCGCGAGCGTCTGTGGGTCGGTCAGCGCGGCAAGGGCATTGATTCGCAGGTGCGGATCGAACTCGCCCGCCGTCTCGAGACGGGGATGAAGCGTGCCCCAGTGCTGCTCGAGTACGTCGGCCGTGAGCGCAAGGCCTCTCGCATAGCCGGCGAGCCCGTTGATTTCCGTCCAGGCCAAGGTGATCAGGGCAATGATCCGCAAATCCGTGGTGCGTTTCAGCAGACCCGCGGCTTCCCGCTCGACGTGCCGCCAGTCGGGCGCCGTGGCGGGAATCAACGTGTCGCCGAATTGCTGCTCCGGTATGCCGACGGCCGCCTGTTGCAGCGAGATGAACGCGGCGTCATATTCAAGATCGGGGCCGCAAGTCTGATCAAGGCTGATCGAGCCGGCGAGGTCGAAGTCGATAGCGTCTCTCAAGAAAACTCTCCACCGGGCTTTAGGAGTGAACGGGAAAATCGAACGCAGGGATCAGAATCAATCTGATTTATTTCTTAAGAAAGCGATTTTGTTCTGATAAAACAATCAATAATCCTAATCATTGGAAGAAAAATTAAGAGTGAGTGGGAATTTTATTGAGATCTCAGTTATCGGCTTCGAAGCGGGAGCGTGATCAAGACTCTGCGGGCCTTTGACGACGATGGCACGCAAGGCAGGGATTGCTTTTCAAGCGGCTAATTATCATTAGCATACCGAATGATAATGAAATGGTTTCATCAGTGATGAGATGTTAAGGCTGCTTACTTCACATTGCAAGGGTTGGTGTCATCGCAAAAATATAATTCGCTATCCGAATTGTCTTGAAAATAAGAATTTTATAATTTGTAGTGAAATGTCCCGATCGCGTTTAATGGAACGTCGCGTGGGTGGTTTGTGGTTTGCGAGGGGCGGTGGAAGTCGCGGGGCGTCGTTTCGATCAAGCGCCGCTATGACGATGAGCGATGACGTTTCAGAAGGCGCGACGAATGGATTCGGCCCGCGCGTTATTCGCGTCGCCAAGCGACGGCGGTATCCGAGCGGCAGTCTGGCGAATGTGGGGAGTGTGCGATGAGGTCTTTGGCCGGCGCTCGACCCGCGCGGCAGACACACGAGACCGCTGGACACCCGAGCTCAAATCAAGGCGCCCAAAACAAAAAACCGCCCAGCAAGCTGGGCGGTTTCTGCCTTGATCTAACAAGGAAATCTGGTCGGGGTGAGAGGATTCGAACCTCCGGCCTCTACGTCCCGAACGTAGCGCTCTACCAGGCTAAGCTACACCCCGATGGGTACTGCTGTACTCGACTCGGACTAATCCGGCGTTTCAGTCTCGTTCAAGACTGTCTTGCCGTCGAGTAAGAACATAATTCTAGCAGGCTATCTTTGAAAATGGAATCGGGAAACGAAGAAATTGCTGCGGCCGCGGCCTGGGCTTCCTGTTTGGCGCATTCCAGCGTGTGATCCAGCGCGCCCGAGCGGGTGATTGCCTCGAAGATAGTCTCGAACCGGTCCGTACCGCCCTGTTCGATCGCCTCGCGCGCCAGGGCCGACTGTTCCGGCGTGCCGCGTTCGATCAGGTAAATGAGCGGCAGGGTGGGCTTGCCTTCGCGCAGGTCGTCGCCGGCGTTTTTGCCCATGGATTCCGCCGTCCCCGTGTAGTCGAGCCAGTCGTCCATGATCTGGAACGCCGTGCCGATGCGCCGGCCGAATTCCGCCGCGGCGGCTTCCGTGGTGGCGTCGACCCCGGCGAGGACCGCGCCGAGCTGGGCGGCCGCTTCGAACAGCTTGGCCGTCTTGTAGCGGATCACCTGCATGTAGCGGGCTTCGTCCACGTCGGCATCATGCATGTTGAGCAACTGCAGGACTTCGCCTTCGGAGATGATGTTGGTCGCTTCCGCGAGGATCTCCATCACCCGCATCTTGCCGACCCCGACCATCATCTGGAACGAGCGCGAGTACAGGAAATCGCCCACCAGCACGCTCGCGGCGTTGCCGAACAGGGCGTTGGCGGTCTGACGGCCGCGCCGCAGATCGGATTCGTCCACCACGTCGTCGTGCAGCAGGGTAGCCGTATGGATGAATTCGACCACCGCGGCCAGTTCGTGCCGGTACCCGGTGGTTTCACCCAGCGCACCCGCCACCAGCAACAGCAGCGCGGGACGCAGGCGTTTGCCGCCGGCACTGATGATGTACTCGGAAATCTGATTGATCAGCATCACCTCGGACGCCAGGCGGTGCCGGATGACGCGGTTCACCTGCTCCATGTCTTCGGCAATCGGGGCGAGCAGGCTGGCGGCGTTGGGAGAGGGGGTGGCAGTCGACGACATGATGGCTGATTTGGGTAGTGCCGCGAATTATAAGGCGAATCGCGACAGTTCCGGGCCGCAGCCTGCGGGATGGACCCGCGGCCCCCCGCCCGGCTGGGCTCTACGAGGCTGCGCCGCGCCTGTCAACGAGTTTTGACCGCGCAGCTAACTCTATGTATAATCACGGGTTTCCGCGCGTGGTGCGTGGGAAAAATGAACACAGAGTGAGGTTCTCAATGTACGCGGTCATAAAAACCGGTGGCAAGCAGTATAAAGTTGCCGTCGGCGAAAAACTTAAAGTAGAACAGATACCGGCAGACATTGACGCTGAAATCACGCTCGACCAGGTTCTCGCAGTGGGCGAAGGTGAATCGATTAAGTTCGGTACGCCGCTGGTCAGTGGGGCTTCCGTCAAGGCTACCGTCGTGTCGCAAGGTCGTCACGCCAAAGTGACTATCTTCAAGATGCGTCGCCGGAAGCACTACCAGAAGCATGGCGGCCACCGCCAGAACTACACCGAACTGCGCATCGACGCGATCAACGCGTAAGCGCACCGGTTAAGGAGCTAACAAATGGCACACAAAAAGGCAGGCGGATCGTCACGTAACGGCCGCGACTCCGAGTCGAAGCGTCTCGGCGTGAAGGTTTACGGCGGTCAAGCCATCAACGCTGGCGGCATCATCGTGCGTCAACGTGGCACGCGTATGCACCCGGGCGAAAACGTCGGTATCGGCAAGGATCACACCTTGTTCGCGCTGACGGACGGCCACGTCAATTTCTCGACGAAGGGCGCAGCGAAGAAGCACATGGTCAACGTCGTCCCGGCAGCAGTCTGAGTTTACTCAGGCACGGGCTTCAGGACCGGAAAAAGGCCCCGCGAAGTTAGCGGGGCCTTTTTCATTGCAGGTTCATAGCGGTATGTGTTGTCGTGAGTCCGCGCGGATGGCCGATCGGTCGATTGTCCAACGCACAGCGGGCACGGCAAAATAGCAACAGACACGGGACGGAGTTACGCATGAAGTTCATTGACGAAGCGAGGATTGAAGTCATCGCCGGCGACGGAGGGGATGGCAGCGCGTCGATGCGCCGCGAGAAGTTCGTCCCGTTCGGTGGCCCGGATGGTGGCGATGGCGGCCGCGGCGGTAGCGTCTACGCAGTGGCGGACCGCAACATCAACACCCTGATCGATTACCGCTACGCGAAGAAGCATCTGGCGCGCAACGGCGAAAACGGCCGCGGTGCGGATTGCTACGGCAAGGGCGGCGACGACATTACGTTGCGCATGCCGGTGGGCACGATCATCTCGGACATGGAAACCGGCGAACTGATCGCCGACCTGACCGAGCACAACCAGAGCGTCCAGATCGCGCAAGGCGGAGCGGGCGGCCTCGGCAACCTGCATTTCAAGTCCAGCACGAACCGCGCGCCGCGTCAGAAAACCGACGGCAAGCCGGGCGAGCGCCGGATGGTGCGTCTCGAGTTGAAGGTGCTGGCCGACGTCGGCCTGCTCGGCATGCCGAACGCCGGCAAGTCCACATTCATCTCGTCGGTGTCGAACGCGAAGCCGAAGATTGCCGATTACCCGTTCACCACGCTCGCGCCGAATCTCGGTGTGGTGCGGGTCGGCCCGAGCCGCAGTTTCGTGATCGCCGACATTCCCGGCCTGATCGAAGGCGCGGCGGAAGGGGCGGGCCTGGGTCACCAGTTCCTGCGCCATTTGCAGCGCACCGGCTTGCTGTTGCACATCGTCGACATCGCGCCGTTTGACGAGGCGGTCGATCCCGTCGTGGAAGCCAAGGCGATCGTCAACGAACTGCGCAAGTACGACGAATTGCTGTTCGAGAAAACGCGCTGGCTGGTGCTGAACAAGATCGATATGGTGCCGGAAGACGAGCGCGAAGCGCGCGTCTCGGCGTTCCTCGAAGGCTTCGGCTGGGACGGCCCGGTGTTCGAGATCTCGGCGCTGACCGGCCAGGGTTGCGAAGCGCTGTGCTACGCGGTGTATGACCACATTGCCGCCCATTCGGACGCGCAGCGCCAGGCCGAGGCGGAAGATCTGGCTGCAGACGTGCGTTTCCGCGAGAAGGCGGCAGCCGCAGGTTCGGCTGAGCCGACCGAGCCGCCTGCGCCGCAGGAATAAAGCATCGCTTGGGCGCCGGCGGGTTCGTCATGGACCGCCGGCCAGCATCACGCATTATCTTGGGAGACCGCGCACAATGCGTTCCGTCATCGCAGACTCCAGGCGATTGGTAGTGAAAGTCGGGTCGAGCCTCGTCACGAATGACGGGCGCGGCCTCGATCATGCCGCGATCGGTCGCTGGGCGGCGCAGATCGCTGCGTTGCGCGCGCAAGGCAAAGAGGTCGTGCTGGTGAGTTCGGGGGCGATCGCCGAAGGCATGCAGCGGCTTGGCTGGACCAAACGTCCGCGCGAAATCGACGAACTGCAGGCGGCCGCCGCGGTGGGGCAGATGGGGCTCGCACAGGTGTATGAAAGCCGCTTTGCCGAACACGCCATCCGCACGGCGCAGATTCTGCTGACCCACGCCGACCTGGCCGACCGCGAACGTTATCTGAACGCGCGTTCCACCTTGTTGACGCTGCTGCGCCTCGGCGTGGTGCCGATCATCAATGAGAACGACACGGTCGTCACCGACGAAATCAAGTTCGGCGACAACGACACGCTCGGCGCGTTGGTGGCGAACCTGATCGAAGGCGACGCGCTGATCATCCTCACCGATCAGCAGGGGTTGTTCACCGCCGATCCGCGCAAGGATCCGTCCGCCACGCTCGTCCAGCAGGCCGACGCCGGGGCGCCGGAGCTCGAGACGATGGCCGGTGGCGCGGGGTCGAGTCTCGGCCGTGGCGGCATGTTGACCAAGATTCTCGCCGCCAAGCGGGCGGCGCATAGCGGCGCCAATACCGTGATTGCGAGCGGCCGCGAGCCGGACGTGCTGGCGCGTCTGGCCACGGGTGAGGCAATCGGCACCCAGCTGATTGCGCGCACCGCACGGATGGCGGCGCGCAAGCAATGGATGGCCGATCACCTGCAGGTGCGCGGGCACGTGGTGATCGACGACGGCGCGGTCGAGAAGCTGACGGAAGGCGGCAAAAGTCTGCTGCCGATCGGCGTGGTCGGCGTGCAGGGCGCGTTTGCACGCGGCGAGGTGATTGCCTGCCTCAGCGCGGCGGGCCGCGAGGTGGCGCGCGGCCTCACGAACTACAGCAGCGCCGAGGCCAAGCTGATTCAGCGTCGGCCGAGCGGCGATATCGAGGCCGTACTCGGTTATATGCTGGAGCCCGAGTTGATCCACCGCGACAACCTTGTGCTGGTCTGATTCAGGCGGTCGTCGCGGGTAAGGCGGCGGTATCGCAAAAAAGCCGTTCCAGTCAGACTGAAACGGCTTTTTCTTTTGCTCCTCGTGCGTAGCCCCGAAAGGCCAGACACGCTACGACGCGTGCACGCTCAACGAATCTGCGAGGCGGCGGTCTTTTTATAGCGCATGTTTTCGAGAATCAGCTTGGCCGCGCCGGTCGGCGCCTTGTTCGCGCAGAAATAGTCCTGATAGAGCGACGCCTGATAGCCGTTCAGCGCGCTGTCTTCGATTCGCGCAAACGGCGTAGCGACAGTACTGTCCCAGCCGTCGTGATCCGCATTGAGAGCGGCGTACTGGCGCCACTCGTACGTATCGCAGCGAATCCCTTCGTAGTTCACGTTGTGCGCGCCGCTCGGGCTCGTCACCACCACCGTGTAGCGCACCACGCCATCATTGCCGACCGACAGCGACTTCGCGTCCACCGCGAAGGTCAGCGGCGTGTTGCCGGACACATCGAACGGAATCAGATTGGACGCCAGCGGCAGCGACGGCAACGTGTCTACGTTGTTTTCCTTCCAGTTGGACGTGCGGTCGAACAGATACGTAAACGCGCTGTCATCCTTGTTGGTGGGTTTGGGTGTGCTCGAACAACCAGCCAGCAGGGCGCCGGTGGCGACGCACGCCACGACGAGAGCAAGTGCTTTCAATATGGTTTCCTTGAAACGCCGGTGCGGCAGTCCATGAGCCGCACCGGCAGATGCGGTGCAGAAAGCCGCACCGGGTTTAGTCGCGCAGACCCGGCTGGGTCAGGGTGTTGTCGGCAGGGCCGCAATCGGACTCGATCGTCGTGCGAATCGTAGTCTCGACCGTCACGGTCGTTACCGACATCTCCTGCAGTTCCGTCGCGGTCGACGCTATCCGTGGATAGCGAGGCCCGTGATGGCCGCCAGGTTTTTCCGAACGCGGCGCAGCACGGCGCAGAAAACGGGATAGTTCCGTCAACGCCAACTGATATACATCCCGCTTGAACTCGATCACACAGTCGAGCGGCACCCAGTACTCGTTCCAGCGCCACGCATCGAACTCCGGATGATCGCAGGCGCGCAGGCAAATGTCGCAGTCGCGCCCTACCATCCGTAGCAGGAACCAGATCTGTTTCTGGCCGCGGTAATGACCGCGTACTTCACGCTTGATGAACTTGTCCGGCACCTCATAGCGCAACCAGTCGCGCGTGCGACCGATGATCTTGACGTGCTCCGGAAGCAAGCCGGTTTCTTCGTGTAACTCCCGATACATCGCTTGCACTGGGGTTTCACCGTACTTGATGCCCCCTTGCGGAAACTGCCAGGAATGTTCACGGAGCCGTTTGCCCCAAAACACCTCGTTGTGCGCGTTCAAGAGGATGATGCCGACGTTCGGGCGAAAGCCTTCACGATCCAGCATACAACCACCTTCGAATCCTTTAAAATTGCTTTGATTATAAACAGATAACGGACCTGACGCACCGAATCGCACCAGATTGGAACGATTCGCCGCAAAGGGGGCGCGTTTGCGGTAGCCTGTGGGCCATCCGGCGCAGCGGCACTGTGCTTGCACTGCAGGGCAGGGTTTGCGACGGCCTCGGCCTAAGGGTTTGTCCGCAGGGTTGCCACGTGTTCGTGACGTTTTTGTCGCGCGTTTGTCGAATTCCCCACCGTTTTCACCTTTCGGGCGGTCGCTCCGGCGCCGCCGCTTTTGGAAAATTCTGAATGAAAGCTTCCCGTTTCTTTATCGGCACCCTCAAAGAAGCCCCCGCCGACGCCGAAATCGTCAGTCACAAGCTCATGGTGCGCGCCGGCATGATCCGTCGCGTGGCCGGCGGGATCTATAACTACCTGCCGGTCGGCCTGCGCTCGATCCGCAAGGTGGAAGCCATCGTGCGTGAGGAAATGAACCGGGCAGGCGGCATCGAACTGCTGATGCCGGCCGTGCAGCCGGCTGAACTGTGGCAGGAATCGGGCCGCTGGGAAAAATACGGGCCGGAACTGCTGCGCTTCAAGGATCGCAAGCAGACCGACTTCGTGATTGGGCCGACGCACGAGGAAGTGGTGACGGACATCGCCCGTAACCAGATCAAGAGCTACCGGCAGATGCCGGTGAACTTCTATCAGATCCAGACGAAGTTCCGCGACGAGATCCGTCCGCGTTTCGGCGTGATGCGCGGCCGCGAATTCATCATGAAAGACGCGTACTCGTTCGACAAGGACCAGGACGGCCTGAAAGAGTCGTATCGCAAGATGTACGACGCCTATGTGCGCATTTTCACGCGCCTCGGTCTCGACTTCCGTGCGGTGGCGGCGGACAACGGTTCGATCGGCGGCAGCGGTTCGCATGAGTTCCACGTGATTGCCGACACCGGTGAAGACGCGATCGCCTATTGTCCGACCTCGGAATTCGCGGCCAACGTCGAAGCGGCTGAAGCCTTGCCGCTGATCGCCCAGCGCGCGGCGCCCGCTGAAGAGATGAAGAAGACCGCCACGCCGGGCAAGGCGAAGTGCGAAGCGGTGGCTGAGCTGCTGAACATCCCGCTCGAGCGCACCATCAAGTCCATCATCCTCGCCACGGAAAACGAAGGCGCCGAGCCGACCATCTGGCTGTTGATGCTGCGCGGCGACCACGATCTGAACGAGATCAAGGCGTCCAAGCAACCGGGTCTGGCCGAGTTCCGCATGGCGACGGAAGCGGAAATCGTCGCGACCTTCGGTACGCCGCCGGGCTATCTGGGCCCGATCCACACGAAGAAGCCGGTCAAGGTGATCGCGGACCGCACGGTCGCGAACATGAGCGACTTCGTGGTCGGCGCGAACGAGGTGGATTACCACATCACCGGCGTGAACTGGGGCCGCGATCTGCCGGAGCCGGTCGTCGCGGATATCCGCAACGTCAAGAAGGGCGATCCGTCGCCGGACGGCAAGGGCGTGATCGACATCTGCCGCGGCATCGAAGTGGGCCACGTGTTCCAGCTCGGCAAGAAGTATTCGGAAGCCATGAACGCCACGTATCTGGACGAAACCGGCAAGCCGCAGCCGATGGAAATGGGCTGCTACGGCATCGGCGTCACGCGTATCCTCGGCGCGGCGATCGAACAGAACTTCGACGACAAGGGCATCATCTGGCCGGAAGCGATTGCGCCGTTTGAAGTCGTGCTGTGCCCGATGGGCTATGACCGCAGCGAAGCCGTGCGCGAGCAGGCCAACAAGCTCTATGCGGAACTGGTCGCAGCCGGTGTTGACGTGATTCTCGACGATCGTGGCGAGCGTCCGGGCGTGATGTTCGCCGACTGGGAGCTGATCGGCGTGCCGCACCGTCTGGTGATCGGCGACCGCGGCCTGAAGGACGGCAAGATCGAGTATCAGGGCCGCCGCGACACCGAAGCGACGCTGCTGCCGGTCGAAGGCGCAGCGCAGGCGGTGACGGAGAAGGTTCGCGCAGCACTGGCGAACTAGGCGGAGAGGGCGGTGGAGTACACCTTCCTGTCTGCGACCGTCCTGCTGATTCTGATTACCGACCCGCTAGGCAACATCCCGCTCTTCGTCAGTTGCCTGCGCGGGGTGGCGCCCAAGCGGCGCGCGGTGGTCATTCTGCGCGAGGTGGCGATTGCGTTTGTGATCCTGCTGGCGTTCATGGTGAGCGGCGAGCGCTTTCTGCGGATGATGAACCTGACCGACCAGTCTTTGCGGATCGGCGGCGGTATCGTCCTGTTTCTGATCGCGCTCAGGATGGTATTCCCGCACCCGGACGGTCCGTTGGGCGGCGACACCCGCGGCGGCGAGCCGCTGATCGTGCCGCTCGCCATCCCGGCATTGGCCGGTCCCTCGGCGCTTGCCACGGTGATGCTGTTGACGTCCCAGGCGCCCGGCAAAATGCTCGAATGGATCGGCGCGCTGTGCGTCACGATGATTGTCTGCGCGATCGTGCTGATGCTGGCGGAGCGCATTCAGAGCTGGCTGGGCGAGCGCGCAATGATGGCGTTCGAGCGGCTGATGGGCCTGGTGCTGGTGGCGATCTCGGTGGAGATGATGCTCGGTGGCATCCGGTCTTTCGTGCATCAACTCTGAGTCGGCCGCATCGACAAACAACGGCGACAAACAAAAAAGCGGCCCACGCGCGGGCCGCTTTTTTTCTGCACGGCCGGGTCGATCCAGCCGCGCTCAAACCTTAAACACCCAACTTCAAACCAGCTTCGCTTACGCCCCGTCGGTCAACGCACGAATCGTGGGCAGATTGCGCCAGTATCCCTTCGCGTCCATCCCGCAGCCGAACACATAGCGGTCCGGCACTTCGAAGCCGCAGAAGTCCGGGCGCAGCGGCTTGGCCTTCGGAATGATCTTCTCGCACAGCACCGCGCTCATAAAGCGCTTCGCGCCCATGTCGAGGATGCGGTCGCGGATCGCGGCCATGGTCTCGCCTTCGTCGAGGATGTCGTCGAGCACCAGCACGACACGGTCCTTCACCGACTCCGCCGGCGCCACGCGCCATTGCATCTCGCTGCCGCCCTTGGTGGTGTTGCGGTAGCGGGTGAGGTGGATGTAGTCGAATTCGAGCGGGAAATCGAGGTGCGGCAACAGCATGCCGGTGAACACCGCCGCGCCGCCCATCACCGACAGCACGAGCGGGAACTCCTCGCTCATTTCGGCAGCGATGGCCGCGGCCATTCCGCTGATCGACGCGTTGACGTCCTGGGCCGAAACGATTTCTTCGGAGTGGCTGAATATGTGGAGAGCTTCTTCGCGATTCATGACGTCTGGCGGGGAGTATCTGTATACATTAGTGTAAAAAGAACAACTGCGATAACGACGGCGCGCGCTACAGCATATACCCGCGCTTCCGGAAACGCGCGCCCTGGTCGTAGAGATGACCCGCGGCAACGCCGGCCGGATCGTCCCGGGGCCTGGCTCGGCTCTAGCGCATGCCGGGCAGCATGCCCTTCATGCCGCGCATCATCTTCTGCAGGTTGCCGCCCTTCAGCTTCTTCATCATGGTGCGCATCTGCTCGTACTGATTCAGCATCCGGTTGACCTCCTGCACCTGCACGCCCGCGCCCGCTGCGATGCGGCGCTTGCGGGTGGCCTTGATCAGCTCCGGCTTGGCGCGCTCGGTGGGCGTCATCGAATTGATGATGCCTTCCATGCGGCGCATCTGCGACTCGGCCATGCCCATGTTGGCGCCGGCGGCGGCCTGCTGGAATTGTGCGGGCAGCTTGTCCATCAGCGACGACAGGCCGCCCATGCTCTTCATCTGCGTGAGTTGGGCGCGGAAATCGTTGAGGTCGAAGTCGCCGCCTTTCTTGACCTTGTTGGCGAGCTTCTGCGCGGCTTCTACGTCGACGCCGCGCTGCGCTTCTTCGACGAGGGCGAGAATGTCGCCCATGCCGAGAATCCGGTTCGCCATCCGGTCCGGATAGAAAATTTCCAGACCGTCGAGCTTTTCGGCGACGCCGACGAACTTGATCGGCTTGCCCGTCACATGGCGCACGGACAACGCGGCACCGCCGCGCGAATCGCCGTCGAGCTTGGTGAGCACCACGCCGGTGAGCGGTAGCGCGTCGCTGAACGCCTTGGCGGTGTTGACCGCGTCCTGGCCGAGCATCGCGTCGACCACGAACAGCGTTTCCGCCGGCTTCAGCTCAGCGTGCAGCGCCGCGATTTCCTGCATCATCGCTTCGTCGATACCGAGACGGCCGGCCGTGTCGACCAGCAGCACGTCGTGATAGTGGCGCTTGGCCCAGTCCACCGCGGCACGCGCGATATCCACCGGCTTCTGGTCCGCCTCGGACGGGAAGAAGTCCGCGCCGACCTGCTCGGTCACCGTCTTCAACTGCGCGATAGCGGCGGGGCGGTAGACGTCGCAAGAAACCGTAAGCACTTTTTTCTTGTACTTCTCGCGCAGGAGCTTGGCGAGCTTGCCGACCGTAGTAGTCTTACCCGCGCCCTGCAGACCGGCCATCAGGATGACGGCGGGCGGCGTGACGGCGAGATTGAGTTCGACCGCCTTGCCTTCGTAGTCGCCGCCGATGATCGCGGTCAGCTCGCGCTGCACCACGCCGACCAGCGCCTGGCCAGGCGACAGGCTGCTGATGACTTCCTCGCCGAGCGCCTTTTCCTTCACCTTGGCGATGAATTCGCGCACGACGGGCAGCGCCACGTCGGCCTCGAGGAGTGCGAGGCGCACTTCGCGCAGCATCTCCTGGGTGTTGGCCTCGGTGAGCCGGGCTTCGCCGCGCAGCGTCTTGACGACGCGCGCCATCCGTTGAGTCAGATTGTCGAGCATGGGGAGCGATGAACAGTGCGGCCGGAGCTGGGCGCGAAGCGGGACACGTCGCGGAACTGGGGCCTAGTGTAAACTTCGAATATGGATATTGTACTGTATGCCCTCACTGCGCTCCTGTACGGCGGTCTCGCCGTCGCGGGCTGGCGCTCGCACCGGCACACCGTGTTGCGTCCGGCGTTAGAGAGCGTGCCGGCCCTGCCGGCCGCGGCTGGCGGGCCGGCGGTCGCGGCGTTCAGCGCGCCGGGCCGCTTGCTGCTGTTCGTCGCCCTGCTCGCGCACGGCGTCCTGCTGCATACCACCATCTTCCCGCAGGACGCGATGGTGTTCGGTTTCGCGTTCGCGCTCTCCGCGATGTTCTGGCTCGGGGCCGGCATCTACTGGATCGAAAGTTTTTTCTTCCCGCTCGACGGTTTGCGCCTGCTCGTGCTGCCGCTCGCCTGCGTCGCCTCGTTGCTGCCGCTCGGCTTCGGCGGGGTGCACGTGCTGTCGTATGCGGCCGACCCGATGTTCAAGCTGCACTTCCTGATCGCCAACATCGCCTATGGCCTGTTTGCGATCGCGGCGCTGCACGCGGTGCTGATGCTGCTGGTGGAGCGGCGCCTGCATGCGATGCGCGGCGGCGTGCTGCAGCGTCAGGGCGCCGCGGCCGGCAACGGCTGGCTGTCGAGCTGGCTCGATACGCTGCCGCCGCTGCTCACGCTGGAAAAGCTGCTGTTCCGTCTGATCAGCGCGGGCTTCGTGCTGCTCACGCTGACCTTGCTCTCGGGCATCCTGTTCAGCGAGCAACTGGTCGACCGCGCGCTGCGGCTCGATCACAAGACCGTGTTCGCGATTCTTTCGTGGTTGATGTTCGGTGCGCTCCTGACTGCTCGCAAGGTGTCGGGCTGGCGCGGCCGCGCGGCGTTGCGCTGGGTGCTGGCGTCGTTTGTGGCGCTGCTGCTCGCCTACGTCGGCAGCCGTTTCGTTTTCGAGGTGCTGCTGCACCGCCCTGTGGTGTGATCGTTCCATGCGACAAATTTTTCTGCTGATCCTGTTGTTCGTCGTCGGTCAATGGCTCGTCAAGGCGCTGCGTCGTGCCGACGCGCACAACGCGCAGCGCACCGGCGCGTCCGGTGGTCCCGCCGGCGGCCGCGCCGCGGGCAATGGCGCGGGAGCGCAGGCACGCGCGGCCAAAGCGCCGCGGCTGCCCGAGCCGATGATCCGCTGCGTCGAGTGCGGCGTACACGCGCCGGCGAGCGACTCGATCGTGGTGGCCGGCGAGCCTTTTTGCTGCACCGCTCACGCGCAGCGTCACGCCGCGCGACCGACAGGCCGCGACGCCCGATGAGCGTCGGCTTCACGGTCGACGAACAAGGTTGGGTGCCGACCGCGCGCAAGCTGCCGTCGCCGAACTTCGAAGCGCGTTCCGAAGGCGCGGTGCCGAGCCTGGTCGTGGTCCACAATATGAGCTTGCCGCCTGGCGAGTTCGGCGGCACCGCGATTGCCGAGCTCTTTCTGAACCGTCTCGATTGCGATGCTCACCCGTACTACGACACCCATCTGCGTGGCGTGCGGGTGTCGGCGCATTTCGTGATCCGCCGCGCCGGCGAGCTCGAGCAATACGTCTCGTGCGAGCAGCGCGCGTGGCATGCGGGCGCGTCGAACTTTTTCGGCCGCGAGCGCTGCAATGATTTTTCGATCGGCGTCGAGCTGGAAGGCACCGACGCGGTCGCATTCGAAGCCGCGCAATACGAGACGCTCGGCGCGCTCGTGAAGGCGCTGACCATCCGCTATCCGATCGCCGCACTCGCGGGACACTCGGACATCGCACCGGGTCGCAAGACCGATCCTGGACCGCATTTCGAGTGGCCCCGTCTGCAGCGCGACACCGCGCTCGCGGATCAGTACTTCCCCTATCTCAAGTTTTTCAAAACGCCGTAACGGCCCTTCGCGCGACTTTGCGTGATGCGAGGAGAGCGAGGCGCAGCCTTGTTCTCCGGGGAGTCGGCTCGCGCCGGGCGATGCAAATGTCAAGCCTTGAAAAACAAATAAAACGATTTGACCTGTCTTGAAACTACACTATACTTGGTGCCAGAAATTCAGTTTCGCACTATATCTTGTGTCTGGTGTGTATAACTCTGTGCATAACTGAGTGCATAAGTTACGCGGCGCCCCGGCTCGTCGAGCATGGCGCCGCAAGCATTCCAGGCGGCGAAAAAATTCCTGTGGCGCAGCCGGTAGAGAGAACCGGCCGCATCCAGAAGCATTCGGGAAAGGGGCTTAGCCAGTGATCGCGACACAGACGATGAAGACCATCAACAAATCGAATTTGGCTTCATCGCTGTCGCATCCCGCCACCGGGCTCAGCCGGTCTCTTTCCTGCACCCCATCGCTTGCGCTCGCGGCGGCGCAGCGTTCGTACTAATCCGCGAATACTCTTCGCACACTTCCAGGACCAGGAGCTTTGCACATGCAAACCACCGATAACGTGACGACCCGGTACGAGGGCGCACCCACTGGCCAGACCTTCGGCCAGGCACAAGGCGCACAGGCGCTCGCGTCGCAAACGAGTTTCGCCGACTACAAGGTGATCCGTCGCAATGGCAGCGTGGTGTCGTTCGAGCCGTCGAAGATCGCCATCGCCGTGACCAAGGCATTCCTGGCCGTCAACGGTGGTCAAGGCGCGGCCTCGGCTCGCGTGCGCGAACTGGTCGAGCAACTCACGCAAAGCGTGGTCCGCGCGCTGCTGCGCAGCCGCCCGAACGGCGGCACCTTCCATATTGAAGACATTCAGGATCAGGTCGAACTCGCGCTGATGCGCGGCGGCGAGCACAACGTCGCGCGCGCCTACGTGCTGTATCGCGAGAAGCGCACCCAGGAACGCGGCCATGACGCGGTGGAAGCGCCGAACGGTTCGCTGGGCCTGAGCGTCACCGACGGCGGCGTGACGCGTCCGCTGGATATGGTGGCGCTGCGCGACATCATCGAATCGGCCTGCGCCAACCTGGGCGATGCGGTGAGCGCCGAGCCGATCGTGGCGGAGACGGTGAAGAACCTGTACGACGGCGTGCCGATGAGCCAGGTCTACGACTCGGCCATCCTCGCTGCGCGCACGATGATCGAAAAGGACCCGGCGTACAGCCAGGTCACCGCCCGCATCCTGCTGCACACCATCCGCCGCGAGATCCTCGAAGAGGAAGTCACGCAGGCTGAAATGGGCACGCGTTACGCCGAGTACTTCCCGACCTTCATCAAGCGCGGCGTGCAAGCCGAGCTGCTCGACGAGAAGCTGCAACAGTACGACCTGAAGCGCCTCGGCGCCGCGCTCGACGCCGACCGCGACCTGCAGTTCGGCTACCTCGGCCTGCAAACGCTGTACGACCGCTACTTCCTGCATAGCGACGGCGTGCGCATCGAAATGCCCCAGGCATTCTTTATGCGTGTGGCGATGGGCCTGGCGCTGAACGAGATCGACCGCGAAGCGCGCGCCATCGAGTTCTACAACGTGCTGTCGAGCTTCGACTTCATGTCGTCCACGCCTACTTTGTTCAACTCGGGCACGCGCCGCTCGCAACTGTCGTCGTGCTATCTGACGACGGTGGACGACGACCTCGACGGCATCTACGAAGCGCTGAAGGAAAACGCGCTGCTGTCGAAGTTCGCCGGCGGCCTCGGCAACGACTGGACGCGCGTGCGTGCCCTCGGCTCGCACATCAAGGGCACCAACGGCAAGTCGCAAGGCGTCGTGCCGTTCCTGAAGGTGGTCAACGACACGGCCGTGGCCGTGAACCAGGGCGGCAAGCGCAAGGGCGCGGTGTGCGCGTACCTGGAATCGTGGCACCTGGACATCGAAGAATTCCTCGAGCTGCGCAAGAACACCGGTGACGACCGTCGCCGTACCCACGACATGAACACGGCGAACTGGATTCCCGACCTGTTCATGAAGCGCGTGCACGAAGGCGCGGACTGGACGCTGTTCTCGCCGTCCACCTGCCCGGATCTGCACGACAAGTTCGGCGCCGAGTTCGAAGCGGCTTACACGGCTTACGAAGACAAGGTCGCCCGCGGCGAGATCAAGCTGTTCAAGAAGATCCCGGCGGCGCAACTGTGGCGCAAGATGCTCGGCATGCTGTTCGAAACCGGCCACCCGTGGATCACGTTCAAGGATCCGTGCAACATCCGTTCGCCGCAGCAGCACGTGGGTGTCGTCCATTCGTCGAACCTTTGCACGGAAATCACGCTGAACACCAGCGACGCCGAAATCGCCGTCTGCAATCTGGGCTCGGTGAACCTGGTCGCCCACCTGAAGGAACAGGCCGACGGCACGCTGGTGCTCGACCACGACAAGCTGAAGCGCACCGTCAGCGTGGCGATGCGCATGCTCGACAACGTGATCGACATCAACTACTACGCGGTCGCCAAGGCGCGTAACTCGAACCTGAAGCACCGTCCGGTGGGCATGGGCATCATGGGCTTCCAGGACTGCCTGCACCTGCTGCGCACGCCGTACGCGTCGGAAGAAGCGGTCAAGTTTGCTGATACGTCGATGGAAGCGGTCTGCTATTACGCCTACTACGCGTCGACCGAGCTGGCCGAAGAGCGCGGCCGCTACTCGAGCTACCGCGGCTCGCTGTGGGATCGCGGCATCCTCCCGCAAGACACGCTGAAGCTGCTGGCCGACGCGCGCGGCGGCTACGTGGAAGTGGATTCGAGCGAGTCGATGGACTGGACGGAGCTGCGTGCGCGCATCGCCACCCACGGCATGCGCAACTCGAACTGCGTGGCGATCGCGCCGACGGCGACGATCTCCAACATCATCGGCGTGTCGGCTTGCATCGAACCGACCTTCCAGAACCTGTATGTGAAGTCGAACCTGTCGGGCGAGTTCACGGTGGTCAACGACTACCTGGTGCGCGACCTGAAGGCGCGCGGCCTGTGGGACGAAGTGATGGTCGCCGACCTGAAGTACTTCGACGGCACGCTCTCGCGCATCGACCGTATCCCGGCCGACCTGCGCGCCATCTACGCCACCGCGTTCGAAGTCGACGCAACGTGGCTGGTCGAAGCGGCCTCGCGTCGCCAGAAGTGGATCGACCAGGCGCAGTCGCTGAACATCTACATGGGCGGCGCGTCGGGCAAGAAGCTCGACGAGGTCTACAAGCTCGCCTGGCTGCGTGGCCTGAAGACCACGTACTACCTCCGCACGATGGCGGCGACCCACGTCGAGAAGTCGACGGTGGCGCACGGCGCGCTGAATGCAGTGAGCTCGGGCGGTAGCGAAGGCTCGGGCGGTGCGGGTGGTGTTGGGGGCGGCGCGGCAGGTGGCTTCGGCATCGCCGGCGGCGCATCGTCCGGCGGTCTGCAAGCGGCAGCAGCGGCGCCGGCGATCGTCGTCGAAGCGGCTCCCGAAGCCGACGGTCCGGTGTGCATGATGCGTCCGGGCGATCCTGGCTTCGACGAGTGCGAGGCTTGCCAGTAACACTCGGGTGTCGATGCCTGGCGTTCGTCGGGCATCGACCGGGCACTTGTCTTGCGCCCGGCAAGCAGCAGTAACCCGCGGCAACACAGATTACCAGGCAACACGAAGCGCTCGACATGAAGCGCTCAGCAAGCGAGCAAGCAAGCGAACCACCCACGCTCGTCCGATCTCACGGCTCATTGAACTTTGCCTTGCTCGTGCGGACGAAACAGCAACAGCCAGGGCAACACACAGAGGCCAGGCAACACCGTTTGCAGTGCATCGAAATCACTTCGACTCGATGCACTCTCGAGAGAGCGAAGCACTTCGACGACACATGTTTTGATCGCTTCACACGAGGCGTCAGAGACAGTCTGTTGACCAAAGTGTTGTATGAAGGTCGCAACGCGAATCGAAAACAGGATTTTTCATCAGCGAACTCTTTTAACGCTCGTGAAAAGATGGTACAAACCGTTCTAAATTGATGGTGACATTTATGCTCAACTGGGATGACGAGATCACTGCCGTAACTCCCTCGAGCGCTACGCAACTGAACGAGTTGCGCAACGCTTCGGGAACGGCTGTCGGTACGCAAGTCGGAACGCGTCCCGCTCTTCACGCTCCCTCGGCTCAGGAAATCTTCGTGAACGACATCGCTGTCGCTCCCGTCGCCGCCCGTGCCGCTACCCAATCTGCCGCTCAAGGAACCGCTGCCGCACTGGCCGCCGTCTCCGAAGCGCGCGTGAATGTCGCCGACAAGCGCATCATCAACGGCCAGACTGACGTCAATCAGCTGGTGCCGTTCAAGTACAAGTGGGCGTGGGAGAAGTATCTGTCCGGTTGCGCGAACCACTGGATGCCGCAGGAAATCAACATGTCCCGCGACATCGCCCTGTGGAAAGACCCGAACGGGCTGACCGAAGACGAGCGCCGCATCGTCAAGCGCAACCTCGGCTTCTTCGTCACGGCAGACTCGCTCGCCGCCAACAACATCGTGCTGGGCACCTACCGCCATATCACGGCGCCCGAATGCCGCCAGTATCTGCTGCGCCAGGCGTTCGAAGAGGCGATCCACACGCACGCTTACCAGTACATCGTCGAATCGCTGGGCCTCGACGAAGGCGAAATCTTCAACGCGTACCACGAGGTTTCCTCGATCCGCGCGAAAGACGAATTCCTGATTCCGTTCATCCACCCGCTGACCGACCCGGCCTTCAAGACCGGCACGCTCGAGACAGACCAGACGCTGCTGCGCTCGCTGATCGTGTTCGCCTGTGTGATGGAAGGGCTGTTCTTCTACGTCGGCTTCACCCAGATTCTGGCGCTTGGTCGCCAGAACAAGATGACGGGCGCCGCGGAACAGTACCAATACATCCTGCGCGACGAGTCGATGCACTGCAATTTCGGCATCGACCTGATCAACCAGATCAAACTCGAAAACCCGCACTTGTGGACGGCTGAGTTCCGCGCGGAAATCCGCGAAATCTTCAAGCAAGCGGTCGACCTCGAATATCGTTACGCAGAAGACACGATGCCGCGCGGGGTGCTCGGCCTCAATGCGTCGATGTTCAAGAGCTATCTGCGCTTCATCTGCAACCGCCGTTGCCAGCAGATCGGTCTCGATCCGCTGTACCCGAACGAGGAAAACCCGTTCCCGTGGATGAGCGAGATGATTGACCTGAAGAAGGAACGCAACTTCTTCGAGACGCGCGTAATCGAATATCAGACTGGCGGCGCACTGTCCTGGGAATGACCGGGCGCGTCGCAGACGACTCATCGATGGGGATGCCGCCGGCAAGGGCCGCGGCAGTTATGGTTAGGAGCAGAACCGCCTGATGCAAAGCGTGCCCGGTGCCTTAGCGGCCCACAAACATGACAGGCACTTTGCGAACCCTTCAGTGGGATGGGCAAACTTCCCCCCGGAAAAAGCCGCTGGCCCGATGGCCGGCGGTTCGATCAAACGATTGCCGGCGTCGAGATCCGACGCTGACTGGACTTGGCGCGCGGTGCCCGATGGCACGGCGCGCCTTACCGTATTCATTAGCGTAAGCGCGCAGCACCTGCGTACGCCGATGAATAGCCCGCTTCGTAGCGCCCGCCTTGAGAAGCGTCCGCGGGAAGCGGGTTTTGACGAAGGGTGTAGTTTGAACTGACTCTCATCTGAAAACCTGAAGGAGAAAATGATGGCAACTGCAAAAAAAGCCGCCGCTAAGAAAGTCGCTGTGAAGAAGGTTGCAGCGAAGAAGGCAGCACCGGCAAAGAAAGTCGCTGCGAAGAAAGTGGCAGTGAAGAAGGTCGCAGCAAAGAAAGTCGCTGTGAAGAAGGTTGCAGCGAAGAAGGCTGCGCCGGCTAAGAAGGTCGCAGCGAAGAAGGTTGCAGCCAAGAAAGTCGCAGTGAAGAAGGTTGCAGCGAAGAAGGCTGCACCGGCCAAGAAGGCAGCTGCGAAGAAAGTTGCAGTGAAGAAGGTTGCAGCGAAGAAGGTTGCCAAGAAGGCAGCACCGGCGAAGAAGGCCGCTGCCAAGAAGGCGCCTGCGAAGAAGGCTGCCAAGGCTCCTGCTGCGAAGAAGGCCGCCAAGGCCCCTGCGAAGAAGGCTGCCAAGGTCCCCGCTGCGCCTGCCAAGAAGGCCGCTGCTCCGAAGAAGGCTGTTGCGAAGAAGGCTGCTCCGGCACCTGCCGCTCCCGCTGCAACGAGCGCAGCACCGGCAGCTACGGTGAAGACCGCGTTGAACCCGGCTGCAGCATGGCCGTTCCCGACCGGCAGCCGTCCGTAATTCGCTGACGAGTCGTTAGGCACATCTCGATGTGTCCGATGATTGAGTAGCCCGTCAGTCTCGCTGCTCAATCACCGTCCCGTCGCTGGGTTTCCGGCGGCGGGATTTTTTTTGCCTGCAGCGTTTGCTCAGGACGAAAAAAAACGCATGCGCAGTGAAGGGCATGCGTGTGAGACTGCCGCTGCGCCGACCTGCGGCGCAAAGCGGCTCAGGGGAACAGCTAGTGCGTAACGCGGGTCACGCCGCCGCTCGACAGCAGCCGCACGCGGTCGCCGGCCTGGAAGATCTCGCCGGTTGCGCTTTGCGTGATGGCGCGGATGTCGCCGTTGTCGAGGCGCACTGTGATCTCGATACCGTCGCGCATCGCGACGCCGTTTTCGACCGCATTGCCGGCCACTGCACCGGCGATACCGCCGATGATGCCTGTGACGATCGAGCCACGCCCGCCGCCGATTGCGCTACCGGCCACTGCGCCCAGGGCGCCGCCGCCGATCGCACCGAGGCCGCTCGGCTGGCCGTTGTTCGAACTGATCTTCACGGCCCGCACGCTGTCGACGGTGCCCATGCGGACCGTTTCTTCGCGCTGCGCTTGCGACGCCGTATAGACGTCCGCCGAGCTGCTGTTATACGCACATCCCGACATAGCCAGCGAACCGACCAGCACAGCAGCTACTACCAGGCGACTTGTTGTTTTCATTCCCTCACTCCAAATTAGCGCTACGGCATTACGACAGGTCGTATCCAAACGCCTGCTTGAACCGTTCGTTGATCTCCGCCCGGGTGGGCGCGTAGTTTTGCGGCCCCTGATGTTCGATCTTGAGCGCGCCCATCAGGCTCGCGAGGCGGCCGGTGGTAGCCCAGCCAAGCTGCTTCTCGATGCCGTAGAGCAGGCCGCCGCGGAAGGCGTCGCCGCAACCGGTGGGGTCGAGCACCTGCCTGGCGGTGACGGCGGGGATGGTTTCCATGCCGCCTGCATGGTGGATTTGCGCCCCATGCTCGCCGAGCGTAATGATCAGTGCATCAACGCGGCTCGCGATTTCTTCGATGGACCAGCCGGTCTTGTCGCTCACCAGTTTGGCTTCGTAATCGTTGACAGCTACGTAAGTGGCAAGTTCAATCATGCGGCGCAGCGTCGCGCCGTCGAACAGCGGCAGACCCTGGCCCGGATCGAAGACGAACGGCACGCCGGCGGCGGCAAGTCGTTCGGAGTGCTGCGTCATGGCGTCGTAGCCGTCCGGTCCCACGATGGCGAGCGTGATGTCTTTCGCCTCGTCTGCGTGGTTCAGGTGTGCCTGCATCATCGCGCCGGGGTGGAAGGCGGTGATCTGGTTGTTTTCCAGATCCGTGGTGATCATCGCCTGCGCGGAGTAGGTGTCCGCCAGCACGAGGACGTGCTCGCGCGAGATGCCGAGCTGGTCGAAGCGGTCCAGATAGAGCTGCGCGTCGACCGCGCCGAGCGCGCCCATGATGCGCGCGTCGCCGCCGAGCAGGTGCAGCGAGTAGCCCATGTTGCCCGCGCAGCCGCCGAACTCGCGGCGCATCGTCGGCACAAGAAAGCTCACGTTGAGGATATGGACCTGCTCGGGCAGGATGTGCTCCCGAAAGCGGCCCTCAAAGGTCATGATGTTGTCGTAGGCGAGCGAGCCGCAAATCAGCGTAGCCAAGATGAGTGGTCCTGTAGAAATCCGAGTGGATAAGAACTTAACAAAGGTAAAGCACCGGACGACGTAAAAGCGCCGCGCACACGGCGCGGCGCAATGACGGACGCGGGTTGCTTACTTCAGCGCGGCAAGCGCTGCGTCGTAGTTCGGCTCGTTCTTGATTTCGCCGACGAGTTCGGCGTGAACCACCTTGTCGTTTTCGTCGATGACGACCACGGCACGTGCCGTCAGGCCCGTCAGCGGGCCGCTCGTGACGTCCACGCCGTAGGCCTGGGCGAACTCATGGCCGCGGAAGGTCGAAGCGGTCAGGACGTTTTCAATGCCTTCGGTGGTGCAGAAGCGCGAGGCCGCGAACGGCAGGTCGCCCGAGACTACGATCACCGCGGTGTTCGACAGCTTGCCGGCCGCTTCGTTGAACTTGCGGGTCGAGGTGGCGCAGGTCGGGGTGTCGAGGCTCGGCACGATGTTCAGCACTTTGCGCTTGCCGGCGAAGTCGGCGAGCGTGACCGGCTTGAGATCCTTGCCGACCAGCGAAAACGCGGCTGCCTTCTGGCCCACGGTCGGGAACGTGCCGGCTACTTCGATCGGGTTGCCACCCAGCGTGACTTGACTCATGTTGTGCTCCGAAAATGTGTCAGGGATTGACGGTGAACGCGCCCGAGGTGCCATGGGCGCGCAAAAAGCTGCAGCTTGTGTTCAGGGATAAAAAATCTGTACGCGGAAATTCGAGGCGACTGCGTTGCCGGTGTCGAGATGCACGATCATGGTCTCCGTCGTGCGCGCCGCGAGACCCGCTGCGATCGGCGTGCCGGGTTTGACGTAGTCCTGCGGCCACAGCACGCGGCGTACGGCGACATTGTTCTGGTCGTCGAGCAGCGTGAGTTCGATGGCCGGATACGCTAGCGCGACGTTATAGCGGTTGCGCAGCGGCATCTTCAGTTCGAGTTTGTGCGGGCCGTCGATCTGCCGCAGGTCGGACGGTTCGACCTGCAGACCGTCGATGTCGTGCGGCGGCATGACGCTGCAGCCGATCTGCGCACAGGCCTGCGCATAGAGCGTTTGCGACTGCGGCCAGTCCACCATGATGGTCTCGCGCTGCCACCAGGCGAGCTGGGCGAGCAGGCCGACCAGCAGAATGAGCGCGACCAGCACGCCGACGATGCGCCAGCCGAGGCGGCGCGGCGGGGCCGCGCGGGTTTCGCGGACCACCGGGAACGGATCGGCTTCGTCTTCGGGCGGATTGACGGCGAAGGGTGTCGCTGCGGCTGCCGTGCCGAAATGCGGTTCGTGGTCCGGGGCACTGCGCAAGGTCGCCGCTGCGGCTTGTGCGTCTTGCAGCGCCGGTTCGTCTTCGAGCGGCTCCGGTTCTGGTTCCGGCTCCGGCTCTGCCGCAAAAACCGGTTCGCGATGCGCGGCGTGGTCTTCGATGCTGGCCGTCGGCAATTCGGGTTCGTCGGCGTGCCGCGGCGTGACGGCGACGCTCGCGGCAACCGGCGCGAGCGGCAGATTGGTGGCGTTGTGCAGCAGCCGGTTGTCGATGGCGGCGTCGGGCGCCGGCGCCCACGGATTCCACGCCTCGGCGCTGAAATCCGGCATCTTCGGCGTGGCATGCGTGCCCGCGATCAGCGCGGCGACGGCTGCGGGGGAAACGGGGGCGGCTGTGGCGAAGTCGGCGCCCTCGGCGGTTTCGTACAGACTGCTCGAGGCGTCGAAGACTTCCTGGCAATGCCCGCAGCGCACCAGGCCACGGCGCAGCGCGAGCTGCGCCGGATCGAGCCGGAAGACCGTTTCGCAGAAAGGACAGCGCGTCGCCAGGAGCATATTGAGCCGATTGGCCGCAGGGCCGTTAGTTGGACAATACGTCTTATTCTAATGGCTTTCCCGACGCGTTCCCGTCAGGCATACCCAACCTTCGTGTTCACGCCATACGGCGATGTCGATCCACTGTTGATAAACCCGCGCCACTTCGTCGGCCTGGCGGGCGAGGATGCCCGACAGCGCAAGCCGTCCGCCCGGCTTGACCTTGGACGACAGCATCGACGCCATCAGCTTGAGCGGATTGGACAGAATGTTGGCGACGACGATATCGAACTCGCCGGCCGGGCAGTCTTCGGGCAGGCCATAGGTGACCTCGGCCCGGTTGCGCTCGCTGTTATGGCGAGCCGATTCGACCGCTTGCGGATCGATGTCGATCCCGTAGACGGGGTTCGCGCCGCACTTCTTCGCGAGGATCGCGAGGATGCCGGAGCCGCAACCGTAGTCGAGCACCGACTGGTTCGCCGCAACCGACTGTTCCAGCCACTCCATGCACAGGCGCGTGGTGGGATGGCTGCCGGTGCCGAAGGCGAGCCCCGGGTCCAGCTCCAGCACCAGGGCGTCAGGGTCCGGCGCATCGTGCCAGGACGGCACGACCCAGATGCGCTCGCCGATCGGAATCGGATCGAACTGCGATTGCGTGAGCCGCACCCAGTCCTGTTCTTCGACGACGCGCGTGCTGAACGTGGGCGCAGGATTCAAGCCCAGTTCGTTCGCGGCCGCCGTCAGCAGGACAGCAGGGTCGTGCTCCGGCGCCAGCAGCGCGATCACGCGCGAGCGTTGCCAGGCCGTGCGGTCGGGCGTGAGACCGGGTTCGCCGAAGAGCGGCTGCTCGTCGGGCGTATCGGCGTCAGCATCCTCCACCGACACGGACAAGGCGCCCAGCTCGAGCAGCGCGTCGGACAACTCCTCCGCGTGCTCGCGAGCCAGCTCGACGATCAGTTCCCGGTAACTCATGGCTTACGCTTCTTCCGGTGCGGCCTGCTGCTTCGCGGCCAGCCGGTTTTCGAGGTAGTGAATGCTGGTGCCGCCCTCGACGAACTTCGCGTCGAGCATCAGCTCGCGGTGCAGCGGGATGTTGGTCTGAATGCCTTCCACCACCATTTCCGACAGCGCGATGCGCATCCGCTTGATGGCCTGCTCGCGGGTTGCGCCGTAAGCGATCAGCTTGCCGATCATCGAATCGTAGTTCGGCGGGACGAAATAGCCGTTGTACGCATGCGAATCGACGCGGATGCCAGGGCCGCCCGGCATATGCCACGACGTCAGGCGTCCCGGCGACGGAGTGAACTTGAACGGATCTTCAGCGTTGATCCGGCATTCGATGGCGTGACCCTTGAACACGATGTCGCGCTGGCGGAAGGCGAGCTTTTCGCCGGCCGCGATGCGGATCTGTTCCTGCACGATGTCGACGCCGGTAATCAGTTCGGTCACCGGATGTTCGACCTGCACGCGCGTGTTCATTTCGATGAAGTAGAACTCGCCGTTTTCGTACAGGAACTCGAACGTACCCGCGCCAAGATAGCCCATCTTCTTGCAGGCGTCCGCGCAACGGTCGCCGATGCGGTCGATCAGGCGGCGTGCAATACCCGGCGCCGGCGCCTCTTCGATCACCTTCTGGTGACGGCGCTGCATCGAGCAGTCGCGCTCGCCCAGCCAGATTGCGTTGCGGAACGAGTCGGCCAGAATCTGGATTTCGATGTGCCGCGGGTTCTCCAGGAATTTCTCCATGTAGACCTGCGGGTTGCCGAAGGCACGGCCGGCTTCTTCGCGCGTCATGTTGACCGCGTTGACGAGCGCCGCTTCCGTGTGGACCACGCGCATGCCGCGGCCACCGCCGCCGCCGGCGGCCTTGATGATGACTGGATAGCCGACCTGGCGGGCAATTTTCACGATCTCTTTCGGATCGTCGGGCAACGCGCCTTCAGAACCCGGCACGCACGGCACGCCGGTCTTGATCATGGTCTGCTTGGCGGTCACCTTATCGCCCATCATCCGGATCGTTTCCGGGCGCGGGCCGATGAAGGTGAAGCCGGACTGCTCGACGCGTTCGGCGAAGTCCGCGTTCTCGGAGAGGAAACCGTAGCCGGGGTGAATCGCTTCGGCGTCGGTGACTTCCGCCGCGCTGATCAGCGCGGGCATGTTCAGGTAGCTCAGGTTGGAAGGCGCCGGGCCGATACAGACGGCCTCGTCGGCGAGCTTCACATACTTGGCTTCCTTGTCGGCTTCGGAATAGACGACGACCGTCTTGACGCCGAGCTCACGGCACGCGCGCTGGATACGGAGCGCGATCTCGCCGCGATTGGCAATAAGAATTTTTTCAAACATAGCGGATTTTCGACTCATCAATGGGCGCCGCGGACGGCCGCCTCAGAGGATCGGTCGCGCACCCCAATCCAACAGGTGCGCGGACGGCAAACGCAAAGCGTGCCGCGTTAGCCGACCACGAACAGCGGCTGGCCGTATTCGACGGCCTGCCCGTTGTCGACGAGGATTTCCTTGACCACGCCGGACTTGTCCGACTCGATTTCGTTGAGCAGCTTCATCGCTTCGATGATGCAGATCGTCTGGCCTTCCTTGACCGTGTCGCCCACCTGGACGAACGGCTCGGCGCCCGGCGACGGCGCACGATAGAACGTGCCGACCATCGGCGAGGTCACCACGTGACCTTGCGGCGCCACCGCGGCAGGCGTTGCCGGCGCGGCGGCCGGGGCTTCTGCGGGCGCACCCGCAACCGGCGCCGGTGCGGCGTACTGCGGAGCGTAGGACGCGGACGGCTGGACGTAAACCGGCGGCGCATTCTTGACGATGCGGACCTTGCCTTCGCCTTCGGTGACTTCCAGTTCCGAAATACCGGACTCGGAGACGAGGTCGATCAGAGTCTTCAGTTTACGTAGATCCATTGGGCATCCCCTTTCAATGCGTGAAGTGCCGGCGGCGCTGCCTGCCGGCCCAGAATAGGTGTGTTGGAATCAGCCGCGTTGCGAGCCGGCGGCGAGCCGGTCGAGCGCGAATTCGAGTGCGTAAAGATATCCCTTCCAGCCGAGGCCGCAAATGACGCCCTCTGCCTGGTCGGAGAAATACGAGTGATGCCGGAACGGTTCGCGACGATGCACGTTCGACAGATGAATCTCGACGAACGGGATGCCGACCCCCGCCAGTGCGTCCCGGACCGCCACGCTGGTGTGCGTGTACGCCGCGGGATTGATCAGAATGAAATCGGTTTTCTCTAGCCGTGCGGACTGGATGCGATCGACCAGCGCCCCCTCGTGGTTGCTCTGGAACGACGCGAGCTCGACGCCGGCGTCCGCTGCGCGGTCGGCCAGCGCCTGATCGATCTGCGGCAGCGTCACGCGACCGTAGACCTCAGGTTCCCGGGTGCCGAGAAGATTGAGGTTGGGGCCGTGCAGTACCAGCAGTCGCGTCATGGTCGCTTCTATTTCCGTGGAATTGGGCGCACTTTAGCGCTGATTAGAGAAACTTGTCTAGTTTCCCGCGCAGCAGGATTGATTCCGGCGGCTTTCGGCGAACTTGCCGGATGCGCATCTTCTCGCAATTTTAGGCAATTTGCGCGCAATCCGGCCCGTTCCGACCACAATTAAAGCTTAGGCGAATGTTAAGTTTACAGGGCGTCGAGCGTCTGTTTCAGCTCTTTCGGCTGGATTTGCCCTAATTTTGTCGACCGAACGTTGCCTTTTGCGTCGATGACGACGGTAAACGGCAGGCCGCCCGCATTATTGCCGAACGCGCGGGCGAGGTCCGCGCCGCCAAAACCGATCACGTAGACCGGGTAGTCGACCGGCACTTTTTGCAGGAAGGCCTTCACGTTCTTGTCCGAATCGACGCCAAGTCCGACGAACTCGATGCCTTTCTTCGCGTATTCGCGATGCAGCTGCGCGAGCGACGGCATTTCCTCGACGCACGGTCCGCACCAGGACGCCCAGAAATTGATCACCACCGGGTGCCCTTTAAGCAGCGCGAGCGACTGCGGCTTGCCGTCGGCATTGGTGACGGGGGCGGCCCACAACTGCGCGACGGCGCCTTGCGGCTGCGGTTGCGCGGCTTGCGCGACATCGACGCCGCTTGCGTTCAGCAGGCCGCGTCCGGCGAAGATGCCGACGCCGGCTGCCAGAATCGCGACGAACCCACTGGCCAGAATCCGCTTGCTCTTCATTGTTGTCCGATCAATTGTTGGGAGTGGGCACGCGGCTCTCGTCGAGCAACGCCTGCACAGCTTGCGCGCTTGCCCGCGCATGGCGGCCGCGGGCGTCGGCGCGCACGGCGCCACGCAAGTCGTCGGTGCCGTACAGCGCGACGTGGATGCCGACCGGATCGGCGCCTTGCGCCTCGCGCTCCGGGCGCCACAGGAAACTCAGCGTCTCCACATAGCCGCGGCCTGCAAAGTGACGGGTCTCCGACACGTCGTATTGCACGTTGGCATTGAGGAAGTAGATGGCGACGTCTTTCGGGTTGTCGCAGAAAGCCTGCAGATACACGTCCGAATGATCGCCCGCCGTGCCGTTCAGTACTGCGCCGGTCAGATACGGGTTGAACGGGGCGAGCCGCTGCATCCAGTCGAGCGCGACGCCGCGCAGGCGGCGCAGGACGACCGGCTGGCTGTCGCCCTGGAAGAGCGACTGGTACTCGCGGATTTCTTCCTCGATCTGGTCGTTATCCGGCAGCCATTCGCCGGCCACGCGGGTTTCCCCGACGACTTGCCGCGCAGCTTTGCGCTTGGCCGTCGAGTAGTCCAGACCGTCCTCGGCGATCATCCGCGCAGCGGCGATGGCGATTTCCTCGCGCACCCGCTGCGGATCGAAATGTGATTTGCGAACCATCTCACAATCATACTAGAGAATGAAGGCGGGCCTTTTGAGGCCTCCCAGGGTCCCGGCGGGCTGCGGCACAGGGCCTCGGCGTAGGGCGATCGAAGGGGCGTCGGTTACAATAGCGTCCTTTGCGGACGGACCTTTTCGGCCCCTCCCGCGCACTTCCTCCTACGCAAAAAGTACGCCCGCGCGGCACCACAGGCTTATGCATATTCACATCCTCGGCATCTGCGGCACGTTCATGGGCGGTCTCGCGGTCCTCGCGCGCGGGGCCGGGCACACGGTCACCGGCTGCGACGCCGGCGTCTATCCGCCCATGAGCACGCAGCTCGAGGCACAAGGCATTCGTCTTATAGAGGGTTACGGCGCGGAGCAGCTCGATCTGAACCCCGATCTGTTTGTGATCGGCAATGTGGTGTCGCGCGGCAATCCTCTGATGGAAGCGATCCTGGACCGCGGACTGCCGTATGTGTCCGGTCCGCAATGGCTCGGCGAGCATGTGCTGAACGGCAAGTGGGTGCTGGCGGTGGCCGGCACGCACGGCAAGACCACCACCAGTTCGATGCTCACCTGGCTGCTCGAAGACGCGGGGCTGAATCCGGGCTTTCTGATCGGCGGCGTGCCGCTGAACTTTGGTGTTTCGGCGCGGCTGACCGATTCGAGCTTCTTTGTGATCGAAGCGGACGAGTACGACACGGCCTTCTTCGACAAGCGCTCGAAGTTCGTCCACTACCGCCCGCGCACGGCGCTTCTGAACAACCTCGAGTTCGATCACGCCGACATTTTCCCCGATCTCGCCGCTATCGAGACGCAGTTCCACCATCTGGTCCGCACCGTGCCGGGCATTGGGCGGATCGTCACGAACGGGCGCGAGGATGCGCTCGAGCGGGTGCTGTCGCGCGGCTGCTGGAGCGAGGTGGAGCGCTTCGGCGTGCAGGGCGGCTGGCAGGCGCTGCCGGCGGAAGACGGCGTGCCGGTCGACGAGCGCTTTGCGGTGTATCACAACGGGGCGCGCGTGGGTGTCGTCGACTGGCAGGTGCAGGGCGAGCACAACCGCATGAACGCGATCGCGGCGATCGCCGCGGCGCGCAGTGTCGGCGTGCCGCCCGCGCAGGCCGCGCAGTCGCTCACGAGCTTTCGCAATGTGAAGCGCCGCATGGAAGTGCGCGGCAGCGTCGACGGCGTGACGGTCTACGACGACTTCGCGCACCATCCCACCGCCATCGAAACGACGGTTGCCGGTCTGCGCACGCGGGTCGGTCGCGAACGTACGCGGATTCTCGCCGTGCTGGAGCCGCGCTCGAACACCATGAAGCTGGGCGTGATGAAGGCGCAATTGCCGGCCAGCCTCGCGGACGCGGACCTCGTGTTCGGCTATGGCGCGCCCACCGGACGCGACGCGCTGGGCTGGGATCTCGGCGAAGCGCTGGCGCCGCTCGGCGACAAGGCTCACGCCTTCGACAATCTCGACGCGCTCGTCAAAGCGGTCGCGGCGGCGGCGCAGCCGGGCGACCAGGTGCTGGTGATGAGCAACGGCGGCTTTGGCGGGGTCCACCAGAAGCTGCTCGATGCGCTCTCGGCGCGACCGGCGGGTGAGGCGCATCCGCATCCGCATTCATCCGCACGGGGCGAGGCGTGATCCTCTATCTGCACGGCTTCCGCTCCTCGCCGAATTCGTTCAAGGCGCGCGTGATGGCGGCGCGCCTGGCCGCGCTGGGCCGCGGTGCCGAATGGTGCTGCCCGATGCTGCCGGTGTCGCCGCTCGAGACCGTCGTGCTGGCCGAATCGCTGGTCGCGGCGGCAGCGCCGCAGCGGGTGACCGTGGTGGGCAGTTCGCTCGGCGGCTATTTCGCCACCCATCTGGCTGAAAAGCACGGCTGGTCGGCGGTGCTGCTGAATCCGGCGGTCGTGCCGCAACGCGATCTCAGTCAGTACCTCGGCGAGCAGCCGCTTTGGCACGGCGGCGGCAGCATCGTCGTCGAGCCGCATCATCTGGACGAATTGCGGGCACTTGGGGTCGCATCGATCACGCGGCCCGAACGCTATTATTTGATGGCGGCCACCGGCGACGAAGTGCTCGATTACCGCGAAATGCTCGCCCACTATCCGGGCGCCCGCACCACGCTGATTGAAGGCAGCGACCACGCAATCAGCGAGTTCGAGCAGTACGTCGACGACGTGCTGGCCTTTTGCGACGCAGAGGATCTGGAACCGCCGGCGCCACGCGCGGCAGCCTGATTCATTGATTCATGCCGCCGGCGCCCAGCAAGAGCGCGGCGGGCCTACCACCACGAACACGTTGCCGACGCGCGGGCCGGATTCCACCGCCAGGCGCCGCGGCAGATGCAAGTCAGAACGAGAGTATTGAGTGAACGTTTTCTTTGAGGAATCGGGCAGTTTCAAGGCGGGCAGCGTGCTGTCGCGCCAGGGCGACGCGTTTCAGGTCGAGCTGCCGGGCGGCCGGCGCGCGAAGGTGCGCGCCAAAGACGTGCTGATCGAATTCGAGAAGCCGAGCGCCGGCGATCTGATCCAGCAGGCGGACGCCGCCGCGCAGGAAATCGATCTGGATTTCCTGTGGGAATGCGCCCCTGACGATGAATTCCCGTTTGCCACGCTGGGCGCGGACTATTTCGGTGCGTCGTTCGGTCCGGTGGAACGCGCCGCGTTGGTGCTGCGCATGCACAGCGCGCCGGTCTACTTCCGCCGCAAAGGGCGCGGCCAGTATCAGCGCGCGCCGCAAGAGCAACTGAAGATGGCGCTCGCCGGCCTCGAACGCAAACGCCAGCAAGGTTTGGTGCAGGCGGAGTACGAGGAAGAGCTGAAAGCGGGCCGGCTGCCGGAGGCGTTGGCCGGTAAGGCGCTGGGTCTGTTGACCAAACCGGACAAGAACACCATCGAATACAAGGCGCTCGAAGCCGCAGCGGCCGCGCGCGGCATTTCGCAGGCGCGTCTGATGCTCGAGTGCGGCGGCATTCCGTCGGCGCGCGCGCTGCATGAAGCGCGCTTTCTGTCGGAATTCTTCCCGCACGGTACCGGCTTTGCGGCCGTGACGGTCGGTGCGTTGCCGGAGGATCTGCCGGACGCTAACGTCGAAGCGTTCTCGATCGACGACGTGACCACCACCGAAATCGACGATGCGTTTTCGGTCGAGCACCTCGCCGACGGCCGCGTGCGGATCGGCGTGCATATCGCGGCGCCGGCGCTGGGGATTACGCCTGGCGACGCGATCGACGCGATTGCCCGCACGCGCCTGTCGACGGTCTACATGCCCGGCGACAAGATCACCATGCTGCCGGACAGCGTCGTCGAAGCGTTCACGCTCGCTGAAGGCGGCATGCGTCCGGCGTTGTCGCTGTACGTGATCGTCAATCGCGAGACTCAGGAAATCGTCGCCAGCGAAACACGCGCCGAGCGGGTGTTCGTGAAGAACAACCTGCGGCACAACACGCTGGACGAACTCGTCACTGAAGAGGCGCTCGCCGCCGGCAGCGGCGAATATCCACACAAGGACGATATCGCGGTGTTGTGGCCGTTCGCCCTCGCGCTGTTCGAGAAGCGCCAGCAGGCGCGGGCAGGCTACGGTCTGCGCCGCGAAGTGCAGCGCAATACGGACTTCAATTTCTACGTCGACGGCGAGCACATCACCATCACGCCGCGCCGCCGCGGTTCGCCGCTCGACACGATCGTCGCCGAACTGGCGATTCTCGCCAACTCGTCGTGGGGCGCGTTCCTGCATGACCATGGCGTGCCGGGCATCTACCGTTCGCAGCGGGCCTTCGGCGCGCCGACCGGGCCGAAGCGCACGCGCATGCAAACCAACGCCGCGCCGCACGAAGGCCTGGGTGTGGCGCAGTACGCGTGGAGCACCTCGCCGCTGCGCCGCTACGTCGACCTTGTGAATCAATGGCAACTGCTCGCTTGCGTGCAACACGGCGTGACTGCCAAGCTGGCCGCGCCGTTCAAGCCGAAGGACGCGGATCTGTTCGCCGTCGTGCAAGGCTTCGACGACACCTACTCGGCCTACGCCGACCACCAGCGCCGCATGGAGTACTTCTGGTGCCTGCGCTGGTTGAAGCAGGAGAACCGGAAGCAGGTGGTGGCGAGCGTGGTGAAGGACGACCTCGTTCGGCTGGAAGAGATTCCGTTGCTGCTGCATGTGCCGGCGCTGGGCGTCCATGCGCGCGGCACGCGTTTGCTGATGGAAGTGATGTCGATTGATGAGCTGACCGTGGAAGCGTCCGTGCGGAAGCTGCACGTACTCGACGCGCCGACGGTCACGAGCGGCGCCGAAGCCGAAGAGGCTGACGAAGCCGACGAGGGCGAAGAAGAACTGCTGGACGCCGCGGACGATTCTGCGCAGAGCGAAGCGGAAGCTGAGGCTGAAGCTGAGGCTGAGGCTGAGGCCGGCACTGAGGCTAATGCGTCTGGTGAATCCGGTGCGGAGGAAAACGGCAACGGTGGGGAAGGTGAAGACGCGCCGGCTGGTCAGCATGTGGCGGAGCCGGGGCAATGAGTCAGACCAACCGGTCCACCGTAGAGTCCGCAGCGCAGTCCGCCGTACAGGCAGGCACGCCGGCAACGGGCGAGGCGACTTCGGTTGCCGGCTCGCGAGACCGCTATGCGGTGGTCGGCAATCCGGTCGGGCATAGCAAATCGCCGTTCATTCACGCGCGCTTTGCCGAGCAGACCGGCGAGCCGATCGACTATACGCATCTGCTGGCGCCCGTCGACGCCTTCGTGCCGCAGGTTCGCGCGTTTATCGAGGGCGGTGGGCGTGGACTGAACGTCACCGTGCCGTTCAAACTGGAGGCGCATGCGCTGGCCACGCAGTTGTCGCCGCGTGCGGCGGCGGCGGGCGCGGTGAACACCTTGCGCTTCGAGGTTGGTGAGATCTACGGCGACAATACGGACGGCTTTGGCCTCGTGCGCGATATTGAAGTGAATCTGGCCACGCCGCTCGAGGGCGCTCGCATTCTGCTGCTGGGCGCGGGCGGTGCCGCGCGCGGCGTGGTGCTGCCGATGCTGGAGCGCGCGCCGCACACGCTGACGATCGTCAACCGGACCGCAGCGAAAGCGAGTGAGCTGGTGAGCCAGTTCGGCGAGGCGGCGCGCTCAGCCGGCTGCCGGCTGAGCGGCGGCAGCGCGGCGGCTATCGAGCCGGGTGCTTACGACGTCATCATCAATGCAACTGCCGGCAGTCTTGATGCCGCGTTGCCTGAGTGCGACGACGGCGCGTTCGGCAGCGGCACGCTCGCCTACGACATGATGTACGGCGCGCAGCCGACCGTTTTCATGCAGCACGCGCAAGCGCTGGGCGCGCGGGCGGCGGACGGTTTGGGGATGCTGGTCGAGCAGGCGGCCGAGTCGTTTTACCTCTGGCGCGGCGTGCGTCCTGAAGGCGCGCCGGTGCTGGCTGAACTGCGTCGGATGCTGGCCGCGCCGAGCGTGACCTGACAGAAAAGTGAAGACTCGACGACGAGCGGGTGAAAGCTGCTGCGTCGCTTGAGTTTGCGGACGTCCGCGTATGCGCTCGGGCCGACTGACGCGCCTGGCGTTGCCGATTCCATCGAAACGAGGAGCCTGACCACGATGACGCGAGCGAGGCGAGCAGGCCGGCCGGGACCGACCCGCTGGATTCTATACGTTGGCGCGGTGGTTGCGATAGCCTGGTTCGCGACGCAGGTGTTCTACTTCGTGCAGATTGGCATCTGGAACTACGTGAATCCGCAGTCGACGGCGTTCATGCGCTCGGACGCGTGGACGCTTTCGCAGGACCGGCCTGATCTGTCGATCCAGCACACGTGGGTGCCGTACGAGCAGATTTCGCGCAATCTGAAGCGCGCGATCATCGCCTCCGAGGACGCGAACTTCGTTAACAACAACGGATTCGAGACTGAGGCCATCCTGCAGGCGTGGGAGAAAAATAAGGCGCGCGGCAAGATCGTTCGGGGTGGTTCGACGATCACCCAGCAACTGGCGCGCAATCTGTTTCTATCGCGGGATAAAAGTTATATCCGCAAGGGGCAGGAGGTCATCATCACGTGGATGCTTGATACCTTGATGGACAAGGAGCGGATCTACGAGATTTATCTCAACTCGGTCGAGTGGGGTAATGGGGTTTATGGCGCGCAGGCGGCGGCGAACTATTACTACAAGACGACGGCTGCGAAGCTGAGCGTGGGGCAGTCGGCGCGGCTGGCGGTGATGTTGCCGAGGCCTAAGTATTTTGATGAGCATCGGGGTTCGCCGTATCTCGCGCAACGCGCGGGGGTGATCGCTCATCGGATGGGGGCGGCTGAGTTGCCGGAGTGAGGGGTTTTTGCCTGCGGCGCTTTGGTTTTGTCGTTGTTCCTGCGGGGTTGGCTTTTCCTTGCTTTGTTAGTGGTCTATTGGCGTTGCCTTTGGCTGTATTTCTGCGGGGTTGGCCTTTCCTTGCTTTGTTAGTGGTCTATTAGCGATGCCCCTGTGCGGGGCGGCACTTACTTTCTTTGCCGCCGCAAAGAAAGTAAGCAAAGAAAGCGGGCTGCAACCGCTAGCCCGTAGTGAGACATCTCTGTACTCGACGGGGAACGGCCCAAGACGAGAGCCGCTCTCGCGCCGCCCACATTAGTGACAAGGCTGTCATCCGTTCCAGCGTTGCGCTGCGCGCCCCGCCGTCGGGTATGGCGCCTTCTGCAATTTCAGTAGGATATCTAATATTATTTGCCTGTTCTGCTTGCGCCGGCGGGCTCCGCTTTCCCTGGCAGACCCATCCGCGACGCACGTAGTGCGGAGTGGGGTGGATGAGTCCTTTGTCACGAAGGTGGGTGGTGCGAGGGCTGGTCTTGTCTTCGGACCACTCCGGTTTTGCAAAAGATGTGGACACCTAAGAGCTAGCGGTGTGAGCCCGCTTTCTTTGCTTACTTTCTTTGCGGCGGCAAAGAAAGTAAGTGCCGCCCCGCACAGGGGCATCGCTAATAGACCACTAACAAAGCAAGGAAAGGCCAACACCGCAGAAATACAGCCAAAGGCAACGCCAACAGACCGACAAGAAAGCAAGAAAAGGCCAACCCCGCAGGAACAACGACAAAACCAAGGCGCCGCAGGCAACCCCAAAAACCGCGCGCAAAGCGCCCCATCCCAATATATGAATCCAACACTCACATATTGGAGATTTCAAAAAAACCGCCCTACAATCCGAAACACCAAGCCCGCAAGGCACTGCAGCAAAGCCCGCAAAACCGCGAGCCAAGCCGCCGCCAGCGAGGCAAAAAAAGGCCACACCCCCCCGCACACACCGTGCGGCCGGCGCGGACCAAACGATCGGAGACAACCAGCCATGCCCATCACCGTCAGGCAGGAACCACGCAGTTGCCGTGTTCCGTCCCGTTTCTCCGGCCGCCAGTCCGGCCCCGCGCGGTAATACCCCAACCAATCGCCCAATCGCCATGAACAAAGCGATGTCCTCTCACGCCGCCGCCGGGTCCGATGCAGGTTCCGAAGCCGCGCCCCAACCGCGCGCCCGCACGCTGAACGGCGCGTCGGGCTCATCCAGGCCCGTCGACGAAATCGCGCTGCCGAGTACCCTGCTCGACATCACGCCGCAGCAAGCCGGCACGCAGACGCTCTTGCGCGGCCTCGCGATTCTCGAAGCGGCCGCCGCCGGCGTGCGCGATCTGCGCACCTTCGGCGCCGCGCTCGGCACCACCCGCAGCACCACTCACCGGCTGGTCAGCAGTCTCGTGCAGGCGCGCTACCTGCGTCAGGTGCAGGGCGGCTATCTGCTCGGTCCGAAACTGATCGAACTCGGCACCATCGCGCTCGAACAGATGCCGCTCACCGCCGTGGCGCGGCCGCATCTCGAGTCGCTCGCCGAACAGACGCTCGATACGATCCACCTCGGCGTGCGCGACGGCGACGACGTGCTCTACATCGACAAGATCCCCGGCACGCGCGGCCTGGAAATGCGTTCGCGTGTGGGTCACCGCATGCCGCTCGCGTCCACCGGCATCGGCAAGGCGATGATGCTCGACCTCACGCCCGATGCCTGGCAGTCGCTGTTCGACGCATCGCGTCGCGCGCTGGCCGGCGTCAGCTTCAAGCCCGATAACCGCCCCGACCTGCCGACCTTCATGCAGCGCATGACGACCTATTCGGCAGGCGGCTACACGTTCGACCTCGAAGAAAACGAAGCCTCGATCCGCTGCGTGGCGGCGCCCGTGCGCGACGCGTCGGGCGCGATCGTCGCGGCGCTGTCGGTGGCGAGCACGATTCCGTATATGTCCCTCGAGCGGATGGACGAACTGATCCCCGTCGTGCAGCGCGAAGCGCGCGCCATCTCGGAGGAACTCGGCTGGCGTGTGCCGCAGCCGGCGACACGCAGGATCAAACGATGACGCAAGCGGGTTCTCCCATGCAGGCTCATGTCGCGAACGTCGGAGACGGCGCGAGTGCCGTCGCGACATCGAAAACGCGCGCCGTCAGCCTCGATCAGGCCGCGCTGGTTGCGCTCGACTGGGGCACGACGTCCTTGCGTGCCTATCTGTTCGACGCAGCGGGCAACGTGCTGGACACGCGCGAATCGACCGCCGGCATCATGAATCTGCCGCGCCCTGCCGAAGAGGGCGGCTTCGATGCGGCCTTCGAAGCCGCGTGCGGGGCCTGGCTCGAGCGCGCACCCGGCGTGCCGGTGATCGCAGCAGGGATGGTCGGTAGTGCTCAGGGTTGGCTCGAAGCGCCGTACGTGGATGCGCCGGCGAGTGCCGACGCGCTGGTCGCCGGCATCGTGCGCGTGCAGACCGCTAGCGGTGTCGCGCTGCATATCGTGCCAGGCGTACTGCAGCGCGGCGAATTGCCGAACGTGATGCGCGGCGAAGAAACACAGATTTTCGGCGCGCTCGGCGATGGCCCTGCAGCGACGGACGGTGGGCAGTACGAGCTCATTGGCCTGCCCGGCACGCACGCGAAATGGGTGGTGGTGCGCGGCGGCAGGATCGAGCGCTTTCATACGTTCATGACCGGCGAGATTTTCGCGGCGTTGCGCGAGCATACGATTCTTGGCCGCACGATGGTCGCGCCGGATCGTCTGGATACCGAGGCATTTTTGCGCGGCGTGAATATCGCGCGTCAGAAAGGTGAGGCGGGTCCGCTCGCCACCGTATTCAGCACGCGCACGCTTGGACTCACCGGACAGCTTGGCGGCCAGCAGCAGCCCGACTATCTGTCGGGCCTGCTGATCGGCCACGAACTGGTCGGCCTCGACGCCGTCCTCGCGCAGCAGCAGACCGGCCTCGCCGGGCACGCGCTGCGCCTGATCGGCAATGAAGCGTTGTGCGAGCGTTACCAGCTCGCGCTGAGCCAGTTCGGCTGTACCGAGGCGCCGCTGGTCAAGCAAGCCACCGAACGCGGCCTGTGGCGCATCGCGACGCAGGCAGGCCTGGTGGCGCCGGCAGCGGCGCAAGCGGCAACCTCCGCGGCGACACTCGCAGCCACGCCGGCGCCCGGCGCCGCGCGTGCCAGCTAAGGCGCCGCCGCGCACGACACAGACAAGGAACCGACATGCAACCTCACATCAATCTGCCCGCCCCGTATCTGCCGCACGCAGGTCTGATCGCGGCTTTCGAGGCGTGTCCGTTGATCGCCATTCTGCGCGGCGTCACGCCCGCCGATGCCGCCGACCACGGGCAGGCGCTGTACGAAGCCGGTTTCCGGATTGTCGAAGTGCCGCTGAATTCGCCGCAGCCGTTCGATAGCATCGCGGCGATCCGCAAGGCGCTGCCGGCGGATGCGATCGTCGGCGCGGGCACGGTGCTGCACGCGAGCTTCGTCCACGACGTCAAGTCGGCGGGCGGCGAACTGATCGTGATGCCGCATAGCGACGCCGAAGTGGTGGCGATGGCGAAGGCCCAGGGACTCGCCTGCGCACCGGGCGTGGCCACGCCGAACGAAGCGTTTCTGGCGCTGAAGAACGGCGCCGACGTGCTGAAGATGTTCCCCGCCGAACAACTCGGCTGCCAGGTCGTCAAGGCGTGGCGCGCGGTGATTGCAGCCGAAGTGCCGCTGGTGCCGGTCGGTGGCATTACCCCGGACAACATGGGTCCGTTCCTGAGCGCCGGCGCGAACGGCTTCGGGCTCGGCTCCGCGCTGTACAAGCCGGGCCAGAGCGTGGCGGCGACAGCGTCGCACGCCCGCGCCTATATCAACGGCCTGCGGATCGCACGAGCGAGCGCGAAGAAATGAACCGGCTCGCCAACAAGGTCGCGTTGATCACCGGCGCCGGTCGCGGCATCGGTGCAGCCATTGCGCTGGCGTTTGCGCGCGAGGGGGCGGCTGTCGTGCTGGCGGAGCTGGATATCGAAACCGCCCAACGTACTGCGCAGGACATCGAAGCAGCATGCAGGGCAAGCAGCACCCAAGGCACCCAGGCTGCAAACGGCACGAACGGCACGAACGGCACGAACGGTGCAAGCGCACCTACCGGCTCGGCAGCTGTCGGCGCCGCAAAAGTGCTGGCGGTACAGACCGACGTGACGCAATCCGCCTCGGTCCAGCATGCCGTGCGCGAAGCCGAGCGCGCGTTCGGCGCGGTCGACGTGCTGGTGAACAACGCCGGCATCAACGTCTTCTGCGACCCGCTGACGATGAGCGACGACGACTGGCGGCGCTGCTTCGCCGTCGATCTGGACGGCGTCTGGAACGGCTGCCGCGCGGTGTTGCCGGGCATGGTGGAACGCGGCGCGGGCAGCATCGTGAATATCGCCTCGACGCATTCGTTCAAGATCATTCCGGGCTGCTTCCCGTACCCGGTCGCGAAGCACGGCGTGATTGGCCTGACCCGGGCGCTCGGCATCGAATACGCCCCGCGCAATGTGCGCGTCAACGCCATTGCACCGGGCTACATCGAAACGCAGTTGACGCACGACTGGTGGAACGGTCAGCCCGATCCCGCGGCGGCGCAGCAGGCGACGCTCGACCTGCAGCCGATGAAGCGCATCGGCCGCCCGGAAGAAGTGGCGATGACGGCGGTGTTCCTCGCCTCGGACGAGGCGCCGTTCATCAACGCGAGTTGCATCACGGTGGATGGCGGGCGCTCAGCGCTGTATCACGACTGAGCCACCGTCTGGAGAAACAAAGGCGGCGCGCCGTGGAAAGCGCGCTGCCGCGAAGCAAAAGAATGCGAAGCGCCACAGAGCGCAACGATCCGTTTTAGCCGGTTGACGCGCTGGCCGCGTGTGTCAGGACCGGATAAGAAGACGCGGCCGATACCTTCTCGTTATCTACTAATTAGTCAGGAGACTGCAACATGAAACGTAGAATTTTCCTCACGCTGGCAGCCGCAGCAGCAGGTGTGCTGTTCAACGCCCCCGTCGTGCAAGCCGCTGACTCCGTCAAGATCGGCTTTCTGGTGAAGCAGCCGGAAGAACCGTGGTTCCAGGACGAGTGGAAGTTTGCTGAGATCGCTGCCAAGGAAAAGGGCTTCACGCTGGTGAAAATCGGCGCACCCTCGGGCGAGAAGGTGATGAGCGCGATCGACAACCTGGCGGCCCAAAAGGCGCAAGGTTTCATTATCTGCACGCCGGACGTCAAGCTCGGACCGGGCATTGTCGCCAAGGCGAAGGCTGACGGACTGAAGATGATGACGGTCGACGACCGCCTCGTCGACGGTGCGGGCAAGCCGATCGCTTCGGTGCCGCATATGGGCATTTCGGCCTACAACATCGGCAAGCAGGTTGGCGATGGTCTGGCCGCGGAAATCAAGAAGCGCGGCTGGGACATGAAGGACGTCGGCGCGATCGACGTGACTTACAACCAGCTGCCGACCGCGGTTGACCGCACCGGTGGTGCGACCGACGCGCTCGTGGCCGCCGGTTTCCCGAAGGCCAACGTGGTTGAAGCGCCGCAGGCGAAGACCGATACGGAAAACGCCTTCAACGCCGCCAACATCGCGCTGACCAAGAACCCGCAGTTCAAGCACTGGATCGCTTACGGCCTGAACGACGAAGCCGTGCTCGGCGCCGTGCGTGCAGCGGAAGGCCGCGGCTTCAAGGCGGACAACATGATCGGTATCGGTATCGGCGGTTCGGATTCGGCGCTCAACGAGTTCAAGAAGCCGACGCCGACGGGCTTCTACGGCACCGTCATCATCAGCCCGAAGCGCCATGGCGAAGAAACCTCGACGCTGATGTACGACTGGATCACGCAAGGCAAGGAACCGCCGGCGCTCACGCTGACGACCGGCATGCTGGCCACGCGTGACAACGTCGCGGACGTGCGTGAAAAGATGGGTCTGGCATCGAAGTAAGCCGTCGGCTCTAGCCGTGCGGTGAGCAGGCGCGCCGGAGCGTGACTCCGGCGCGCCTGCCTGCCAGGACGGCGCGCACAGGACGTGGATGAACTGCGCGCGCCGGCAGGTGCAACAGAAGTTGAGACAGACCGTCGTGCCGGCAAAGGCGCAAGCCGCGCCGGACCGTACGGGTCACAGGATGCAACAGGAGGCGAAGTGTCAGCGACGCTGCGTTTTGACAATATCGGTAAGGTCTTTCCAGGCGTGCGTGCGCTCGACGGCGTGTCCTTCGACGTGAACGTCGGCCAGGTGCATGGCCTGATGGGCGAGAACGGCGCGGGGAAATCGACCCTGCTGAAGATTCTCGGTGGTGAATATCAGCCGAACTCCGGCCGCCTGATGATCGACGGCAATGAGGTGCGCTTCGGTAGCGCGGCCGCATCGATTGCCTCGGGGATCGCGGTGATTCACCAGGAACTGCAATACGTGCCCGACCTCACGGTCGCGGAAAATCTGCTGCTCGGCCAGTTGCCGAATGCACTCGGCTGGGTCAACAAGCGCGAAGCCAAGCGCTTTGTGCGCGAACGGCTCGAAGCGATGGGCGTGGCGCTCGATCCGAATGCAAAGCTGCGCAGGCTCTCCATCGCCCAGCGGCAGATGGTGGAAATCTGCAAGGCGCTGCTGCGTAACGCGCGCGTGATTGCGCTGGACGAGCCGACCAGCTCGCTGTCGCACAGCGAGACCGAAGTGCTGTTCAAGCTGGTGCGCGATCTGCGTGCCGACAACCGGGCGATGATCTACATCTCGCACCGGATGGACGAAATCTACGAGTTGTGCGACGCCTGTACGATCTTCCGTGACGGCCGCAAGGTGGCGTCGCATCCGACGCTCGAAGGCGTGAAGCGCGACACGATCGTGGCCGAAATGGTCGGCCGCGAGATCTCGGATATCTACAGTTACAAGCCGCGTGAACTCGGCGAAGTGCGTTTCGCCGCCAAGGCGATCGAAGGGCATGCGCTCAAGGAGCCGGCCAGCTTCGAAGTGCGGCGCGGCGAGATCGTCGGCTTCTTTGGTCTGGTGGGCGCGGGTCGCAGCGAACTGATGCACCTCGTGTACGGCGCCGACAGCAAGAAGAGCGGCGAGCTGATTCTGGACGGCAAGCCGATCAAGGTGCGCAGCGCCGGCGAAGCGATTCGCCACGGCATCGTGCTGTGTCCGGAAGACCGCAAGGAAGAGGGCATCGTCGCGATGGCGACCGTGTCCGAGAACATCAACATCAGTTGCCGGCGCCATTACCTGCGTGCGGGCTTCTTCCTGAACCGCAAGAAAGAGGCGGACACGGCGGACCGTTTTATCAAGCTGCTGAAGATCAAAACGCCGAGCCGCCGCCAGAAGATCCGTTTCCTCTCGGGCGGCAACCAGCAGAAGGCGATTCTGTCGCGCTGGCTCGCGGAGCCCGATCTGAAAGTGGTGATTCTCGACGAACCGACGCGCGGTATCGACGTCGGTGCGAAGCATGAGATCTATAACGTGATCTATCAGCTCGCGGAACGCGGTTGCGCAATTGTGATGATTTCGTCTGAACTGCCGGAAGTGCTCGGCGTATCCGACCGGATCGTGGTGATGCGGCAAGGCCGCATTTCCGGCGAACTGCCGCGCAGCCAGGCCAACGAACAGGCCGTGCTGAGCCTCGCTCTGCCGCAAAGTTCGACCGCACTGGAAAGCGCCGTCTCGCAGGCGGCCTGAAACTGAACCGAACGGACGCAAGTCCCCAATAACCCGTCAGCCCGTGACGAAAACGGGAGGAGTCATCAAATGCAAGCCAGAGAAAACCTCGCGCAACAGGCCGCCAAGGGCGCCGCCGAAGCGCTGATTCCACAGAGCAACGACAAGCAGAAATGGTGGCAGCAGGTCACCGACTACAGCCTGATCGTGATCTTCGCGATCATGTTCATCACGATGTCCCTGACTGTCGATCACTTTTTCTCGATCGAAAACATGCTCGGGCTCGCGTTGTCGATCTCGCAGATCGGCATGGTCGCGTGCACGATGATGTTCTGTCTCGCTTCACGTGACTTCGACCTGTCCGTGGGTTCCACCGTCGCATTCGCCGGCGTGCTGTGCGCCATGGTGCTCAACGCCACCGGCAACACCTTCATCGCGATCATCGCGGCGGTCGTGGCGGGCGGCGTGATCGGTTTCATCAACGGCGCGGTGATTGCGTATCTGCGCATCAACGCGCTGATCACCACGCTGGCGACCATGGAAATCGTTCGCGGCCTTGGTTTTATCGTGTCGCATGGGCAGGCCGTGGGGGTGTCGTCGGATACGTTTATCGCGCTGGGCGGCCTGTCGATGTTCGGCGTGTCGCTGCCGATCTGGGTCACGCTGCTGTGCTTCATCGTGTTCGGCGTGATGCTCAACCAGACCGTGTATGGCCGCAATACGCTGGCGATCGGCGGCAATCCGGAAGCTTCGCGTCTGGCCGGTATCAACGTCGAGCGCACCCGTGTGTATATTTTCCTGGTGCAGGGCGCGGTCACCGCGCTGGCCGGCGTGATTCTCGCCTCGCGTATCACCTCCGGGCAGCCGAACGCGGCTGAAGGCTTCGAGCTGAACGTGATCTCCGCATGCGTGCTGGGCGGCGTGTCGCTGCTGGGCGGCCGGGCGACGATTTCGGGCGTGGTGATCGGCGTGCTGATCATGGGCACGGTCGAGAACGTGATGAACCTGCTCAACATCGACGCGTTCTATCAGTACCTCGTGCGCGGTGCGATCCTGCTCGCCGCCGTGCTGCTCGACCAGTTGAAGAATCGCGGCTCGCGCGATTGACGCGCGCTGTCCCGCTACGTTGCTTAGTACCTCAATAGAATAGGAATCGAACGATGTCGTCTCCTGCCAATGCGAAGGCCCGCCAGGCGGACAACGTATATGCGCGCTATCCGAGCCTTGCAGACCGGGCCGTGCTGATTACGGGCGGCGCGACCGGGATCGGCGCGTCGTTCGTCGAGCACTTCGCGGCGCAGGGCTCGCGGGTCGCGTTCTTCGATATCGACGCAAGCGCCGGCGAGGCGCTCGCCGATGAACTCGGCGACTCGCGCCACAAGCCGCTGTTCCTGCCGTGCGACCTGACCGACATCGACGCGTTGCGCAAGGCGATCGCCGACGTCAAGGCCGCACTCGGCCCGATCGAGGTGCTCGTCAACAACGCCGCGAACGACAAGCGTCACCAGATCGAAGAGGTGACGCCCGAATCGTTCGACGCCGGCATCGCCGTCAACCTGCGTCATCAATTCTTTGCGGCCCAGGCTGTGGCGGGCGATATGAAAGCGGCCGGTCGGGGCTCGATCATCAATCTCGGCTCGATCAGCTGGATGCTGAAGAACGGCGGCTATCCGGTGTACGTGATGTCGAAGTCGGCGGTCCAGGGCCTCACGCGCGGTCTGGCGCGCGATCTCGGCCATTTCAACATCCGCGTGAACACGCTGGCGCCGGGCTGGGTGATGACCGAGAAGCAGAAGCGCCTGTGGCTCGACGATGCCGGGCGCCGTGCGATCAAGGAAGGGCAGTGCATCGACGCCGAGTTGATGCCCGAGGATCTGGCCCGCATGGCGCTTTTCCTCGCCGCGGACGACAGCCGTCTGATCACGGCGCAGGACATCATCGTCGACGGAGGTTGGGCGTGAGCGAGCCTAAGCGTGCTGTGCGCGCAACACTGCTGATCGACGCGAAATGCACGCTTGGTGAAGGCGCCACCTGGTGCGCGCGAAGCGGCCGCTTTTACTGGACCGATATCGAAGGCGCGCGCCTCTGGCGCTACGACCCGCGCGACCGGAGCAGCACCTCCTGGCGCATGCCGGAACGGCTCGCGACGTTTGCGCTCTGCGCCGATCCGCACTACCTTTTACTCGGACTCGCGACACATCTCGCGTTCTTCGACCTTGCAACTGGCGAGACTCAGCGTATTGTCGATGTCGAGCCGGGCATGAACACGCGCGTCAACGATGGCCGCTGCGACCGTCAGGGGCGCTTTGTCTTCGGTACGAAGGATGAGGGTTCGCCCTTGCGCGCAGTGGGCGGGTTCTATCGTCTGAACCGCGATCTGTCGCTCGAGCGCTTGCCCTTGCCGGCGCCCGCGATTTCGAACAGCATCGCCTTCAGTCCGGACGGCGCGACGATGTACTACTGCGATTCGCCGACCCGCGAGATTCGCGCGTGCGATTACGCTGCAGACGGCACGGTTGCGAACGACCGTCTGTTCACGAAGCTCGCGGATGCGACCGGCGAGCCCGACGGCTCGACTGTCGACCGCGACGGCGGTTTGTGGAATGCGCAGTGGGGCGGAGCGCGCGTGGTGCGCTACGGAGCGGATGGTGTGGAAACGGCGCGGGTGACGGTGCCGACCGTGCAGCCGAGTTGCGTGGCGCTCGGCGGGGAGCAGCTCGGCACGTTGTACATCACGAGTGCGCGCATCGATCTGGACGCGTCCGCGCTGGCCGGCGACGCGCAAGCGGGCGGCGTGTTCGTGGCGGTACCTGGCGCGCGCGGGTTGCCTGAGGCGCTCTTTCAGGGCGCGCCGGCAGCGCGTAGCACGAGTGAGTTGAGTTAGGTTTTTTCGCGGCACGCGAGTGCGTGCCACAGTGCTTTGAGCAGGTTGGGTCGCAACGGGGCTTGGCAACGCAGCCATTGCGTAGCATGCTGCAGCACGCAGGGACCGGGCGATTCAAGGATTCAAGGACACAAAGAGGCGGCCAGCCGAGGCGCCCGCATAAACATCCGTCAGCAATGCCGGTAACGTCCCATGCCTCTCGATGGAGCCTGATATGACTGTCGCGAATCTCGTTTCCAGTTCGTCCACTTCACCCACTTCACAGACACGCCGCGCCCGGCTTGCCGCCGCCGCCAATCCGGTGCTTGCAGGACCCAGCACGTCGGCTGTGGCCGTCGGCGAGGGCAGTGCGGGCGAGTTCGCATGCGTGACGCTGGCCAATGCACAGTTGCGGCTCGACGTGGCGCCGTCGCTGGGTGGCGGCATCACACGCTTCGACTGGCGCAGCGACGGCGCGCTAGTGCCGATCTTTCGCCGCTGCCGCCACATCGCCGCCGATACCGACCCCAACCAGTTGGCGTGCTATCCGATGTTGCCGTATTCGAACCGGATCGGCGGCGGCCACTTCGGCGTGGGCGGACGCCGCGTCGACGTGCCGCGCAATCGCGTCGCCGAGCCGCTGCCGATTCACGGCGACGGCTGGCTGGCCCACTGGCAGGTGGCCGAAACCGGGCAAGACAAGGTCTGCCTGACGCTCGACCGCAGCGACGGCAAGCCCTACGCGTATCGCGCGGCCCAGACCTATGCGCTGGAAGGCCCGACGCTCGTGATTACGCTCGAGGTCGAAAACACGGGGCGCGATGCGTTGCCGTTCGGGCTCGGCATCCATCCGTTTCTGGTGCGCGACACGCAGACGGAGTTGTCGGCGGCCGCCGCCGGATTGTGGCTGCAAGGCGACGACTGGCTGCCGGTGCGCCACGTGCCGGCGCCGCCGGCCTGGCAGTTCGGCGTGGCGTATCCGTTGCCGGAGACCATCGTCAATCACGCCTTCACCGGCTGGAGCGGGCAGGCGGCGGTTGTCTGGCCGAAGCGGCGGCTGTCGTTGACGATCGCGTCGGATGCCGATTACTACGTGCTCTACACGCCGCCCGGCGAAGACTTCTTTTGCTTCGAGCCGGTGGATCATCCGATCAATGCGGTGAACCTGCCGGGTGGGGCGGCATCGCACGGCATGACGATGCTGGCGCGCGGCGAGCGCCTCGCGCGGTCGTTTCGCTTCACGGTCGAGCGGACCGGCTTGCGCGCAGCGGCAGGGGCGCGGAGTTCACGGAAGCAGTGAGTCAGGCGGGCGGCTGGCGCGCAGCGCCGCGGCGCACTCGGTTCCCGGAAGGCTCCGGTGTCGTGACGCGTGGTGGCGCATGCGGCTACGCAGGGCGGCGTGCCCCGCGTGCGAGGACGGGTAAAATACGCGCCACTTCTCCCATTGGCCCGCCGCGAGCTCACCATGCCCACTTTCATCCAGACCCTCAACGACGCCTGGCAGCGCACCAATTCGCTGCTGTGCGTCGGCCTCGACCCCGAGCCCGCGAAATTCCCGGCTGCGCTGGCCGGCCGTGCCGACGCCATCTTCGAGTTTTGCCGCACGATCGTCGATGCCACCGCGCCGTACGCCTCCTCGTTCAAGCCGCAGATTGCCTACTTCGCCGCCCATCGCGCGGAAGACCAGCTTGAACAACTGATTGCGCACATCCATCAGAACCATCCGGGCTTGCCGGTGATTCTCGACGCGAAGCGCGGCGATATCGGCAGCACCGCCGAGCAGTACGCGCGCGAGGTGTTCGAGCGCTATCAGGCGGACGCCGTCACTGTGAACCCGTATATGGGCTTCGACTCGATCGAGCCGTATCTGGCGCACCCGGGCAAAGGCGTGATCGTGCTGTGCCGCACCTCCAACCCGGGCGGCTCCGATCTGCAGTTTCTCGATACGGCAGGGCGGCCGCTATATCAGGTGGTCGCACAACTGGCCGCGGACAAGTGGAATGCGAGTGGCCAGCTTGGGCTGGTGGTGGGCGCGACGTTCCCGAAGGAGATCGAAGTTGTGCGCGGGATCGTGGGCGAGATGCCGCTGCTGATTCCGGGCATCGGCGCGCAGGGCGGCGATGTCGAAGCAACGGTGAACGCCGGCCGCACGGCGGCGGGCACCGGGATGCTGATCAACTCGTCGCGCGCGATTATCTACGCCGGTAAGGGCGAGGACTTCGGTCAGGCGGCGGCGAAGGCTGCACAAGAGACGCGCGATCGGATTAACGCGTATCGGTGATGGGCGAGCGGCTGCCGGCGTTCAAGCGGTAGCCGCGATCGTCCGCTTTATTTAGGCGGGGCGGTCCGCCGGCCCCAGCCGCGCGATGAATTCCGCATGCGTTGGATACGCGCTGCGCAGCGCGTCGACCTCAGCCAACTCGAACTCGCTGAACTCGAATCCCGGCGCCACAGTGCAGCCCACCAGCGCGAACGTCGCCGGATTCTCGCACTCCGCTGCAAACCACAACCCCGCTGGCACGACGGCCTGAAACACGCTACCCGGATGAGTCAGCGGATTGCCTAGCCGATGCGTGATCAGCTTGCCCGCTTCGTCGAGCACATGGACAAGCAACGGTTCACCGGCATAGAAATGCCAGACTTCGTCGGACCTGATCCGATGCCACGCGGAATGCGCACCGTCGCATAGCAGGTAATAGATCGCCGTCGACGCCGAGCGCGTCTCGCCCGACCCATCGCGGTTCACGGTCGCGCTCGAGCGATAGGTTTCGCGGAAAAAACCGCCCTCGGGATGCGGCTTCAGATCGAAGCGGCGGATCAGTTCGTCTTTGGCAAGGTCGGGAGTCGGCATAGTCGGTGTTTAGCGCTCGCGCTCATCAAGCAACGCCAGCACCCCACGCAGCGCATGCGCGGCCGCCTGGGTGCGGATCTTCTCGCGGTCACCCTTGAACACCATCGTTTCGACGGCGGTATGCAAGCGGTTGCTCCAGCCGAACGACACGGTGCCGACCGGCTTGCTCTCGGTGCCGCCGGCGGGGCCCGCCACGCCGGTGATCGACAGCGACACCTGCGCCCGGCTATTGCGCAGCGCCCCTTCGGCCATCGCGCGGGCGACCGGTTCGCTGACCGCGCCGTGCTTTTCGATCAGATCGGCCGGCACGCCGATCATCTCGCTCTTGGCCTGATTCGAATAGGTGACGAAGCCCCGCTCGAACCAGCCGCTGCTGCCGGAGATATCGGTGATCGCGGTCGCGACCATGCCGCCCGTGCAGGACTCGGCGGTCACGAGCATCAGGCGTTCGTCGCGCAACCGGTTGCTCACGCGGATAGCGAGTTGGTGAACGACGGAATCGGTAGCCATGCGTAAGTCCGAAAACGTGAGACGGTTAGACCGACATGCGCCACAGCGCGATCACCAGCAAGGTGAAAAACGCTGCGACCAGGTCATCGAACATAATGCCAAAGCCGCCTTTCAGTCTGCGGTCGAAGTAACGGATCGGCGGAGGTTTCACCATGTCGAAGAAACGGAACACGACGAAGGCCCATGCCTGGCCGGTGACGCTCACCGGCGTCACCATCAGCAGCACCAGCCAGAACGCGACGATTTCGTCCCACACGACCGGCGATGGATCGTCGATGCCGAGTTTTTTCGCCGTGAAGCCGCAGATCGAAATGCCGGCAAAAAAGCCCACGATGATCAGCACGCCCCAGTCGAGCACCGTCAGATAGCGGTTGAGCGCCGCGAACGACGCCCAGGCGAACAGTGTGCCCATCGTGCCCGGCATGATCGGCGACAGGCCGCTGCCGAAGCCGAGCGAAATCAGATGCAGCGGATGCGACAGCATGAAACGGGCGGTCGCGCGACGTGGCCGCGAGGGGCGCGGCTCGGGCGTGCCGGGCGTGTCTCCCGACGGACCGCCATGCGACGGGCCGGCCGGAGGGCCGCCCCGAAAGTCGTCTGCGGGGCCGAGCGCGGGTTCAGTCTGCATGGAAATGGTCGAAGCCTTGCAAGGTCAAGGTGAGCGGGCTGCCGGCTGCGTCAAGCCAACGGATTGCAGGGTTGTCCGCCGCCGATTGGAGATCGCTTATTGTACCGATCCGGGTGACCGGAACAGCTACCGAGCGGCCTGCCGCTTCGACCGCTGCACGCGCGCTTGCGGGCGCCGTGAAGCAAAGCTCGTAGTCGTCGCCGCCCGCCAGCGTGCAGCGGCGTTGTACCTCGGCCGGCAGCCGGCGCAGCGCGGCCGAGCGCGGCACCGCGTCGACTGCGACCTGCGCTTGCAGATGCGAGCGTTCGAGGATGTGCAGCAGATCGCCGGCGAGACCGTCCGAGAGATCGAGCGCCGCGCGCGCCACGCCGCGCAGCGCGAGGCCGAGCGCGACGCGCGGCTCGGGGCGTTCGAGGGCGCGGCGAAATGTCGCAGCGTCGGTGGCATCGGCCGACCACTCGCCGCGCAGCACGCCGAGTCCGGCGCGTGCGTCGCCGAGCGTGCCGGAGATCCAGATGTCGTCGCCGGCTTGCGCCGCATCGCGGCGCAGCGCCTGTCCGGGCGGCACGCTGCCGAACACGGTGATGCACAGGTTGAGCGGCCCGGCAGTGGTGTCACCGCCAATCAGTTCGCAATCGTAGCGTTCGGCGAGCGCAAAAAGACCGTCGCTAAACGCCGCGAGCCAGTCCTCGTGGGCCTGCGGCAGCGCGAACGCGAGTGTGAAGGCTTGCGGCCGCGCGCCCATCGCCGCCAGGTCCGAGAGGTTCACCGCCAGGGCCTTGTGGCCTAGCGCGTGCGGATCGACATCGGCGAAGAAATGGCGTCCTTCGACCAGCATGTCCGTCGAAATAGCCAGCATTTCGCCTGGACGCGGCGCGAGCAGCGCGCAATCGTCGCCAATTCCGAGCGAGCCGTCGTCAGCGGGGCGCGCGCCTCGGGCACGGCGCGCGAAAAAACGGTCGATCAGCGAGAACTCGGAGAGCATGATGGGGATCCGTGCACGGAAAAGCGGCTAACGGCGCGCATTGTACGGTGATAATGCTGCGTCGCCGCAAATGCGCCGGGCGGACGGCTTCGTTGCCGTTGGCCCTGTTTCGGTCGCGGCACCTGTGCCCTGATTGAAGGAATCGCGTCAGGGATTGGCGCTACAATGCCGTCGAACACCTATTCTAATCTGCACTTCCAAGCCCGCCTTATGTCGAATCCCGTCAATAGCAAACTCCGCGAAGCCGCTCTCGATTATCACGAGTTCCCGACCCCTGGGAAGATCGCGATCGCGCCGACCAAGCAGATGATCAATCAGCGCGACCTCGCGCTGGCGTATTCACCCGGCGTCGCGTTCGCGTGCGAGGAGATTGTCGAGAACCCGCTGAATGCCGCCCGTTTCACCGCGCGCAGCAACCTGGTCGGCGTCGTGACGAACGGCACCGCGGTGCTGGGCCTCGGCAACATCGGCCCGCTCGCCTCGAAGCCGGTCATGGAAGGCAAGGCGGTGCTGTTCAAGAAGTTCGCCGGCATCGACGTGTTCGACATCGAGCTGAACGAGTCCGACCCGCACAAGCTGGTGGACGTGATCGCCGCGCTCGAACCGACCTTCGGCGGCATCAACCTGGAAGACATCAAGGCGCCGGACTGCTTCATCGTGGAACGCGAATGCCGCAAGCGCATGAAGATTCCGGTGTTCCACGACGACCAGCACGGCACGGCGATCGTCGTCGCGGCGGCCATCACCAACGGTCTGAAGGTTGTCGGCAAGGACATCAAGCAGGTCAAGCTGGTCTCCTCCGGCGCAGGCGCTGCGGCGCTGGCCTGTCTGGACCTGCTGGTCGACATTGGCCTGCCGCTCGAGAACATCACCGTGACCGACCTGGCCGGCGTGGTCTACAAGGGTCGTACCGAGCTGATGGACCCGGACAAGGAACGCTTCGCACGCGAAACCGACGCCCGCACCCTGGCTGAAGCGATTGGCGGCGCGGACATTTTCCTCGGCCTGTCGGCCGGCGGCGTCCTGAAGCAGGACATGGTCAAGCAGATGGCGGACAAGCCGCTGATCCTCGCGCTGGCGAACCCGAACCCGGAAATCCTGCCGGAACTGGCGCTCGAAGTGCGCCCGGACGCCGTGCTGTGCACGGGACGCACTGACTACCCGAACCAGGTGAACAACGTTCTGGTGTTCCCGTTCCTGTTCCGCGGCGCGCTGGATGCCGGCGCCACGACCGTGACGCGGGAAATGGAAATTGCCGCGGTCAACGCGATCGCCGAACTGGCGCGCCAGGAGCAGAGCGACATCGTCGCGACGGCTTATGGCATTCAGGACCTGTCGTTTGGGCCGGCCTATCTGATTCCGAAGCCGTTCGATCCGCGCCTGATCGTCAAGGTTGCGCCCGCCGTGGCGAAAGCCGCGATGGATTCGGGTGTCGCCGAGCGTCCGATTGAAGACATGGAGGCCTACGAACAGCATCTGCAGCAGTTCGTGTACCACAGCGGCACGACGATGAAGCCGATTTTCCAGTTGGCGCGCGGCGTCGAACCGGAGAAAAAGCGCATCGTATTCGCGGAAGGCGAAGAAGAGCGCGTGCTGCGTGCCCTGCAGATCATCGTCGACGAAAAGCTGGCCAAGCCGATCCTGATCGGCCGTCCGGCTGTGATCGAGGAGCGCATTGCGCGCTATGGCCTGCGTCTCGTCAACGGTCAGGACTACACGGTGGTCAACACCGACCACGACGAGCGTTACCGCGACTTCTGGCAGTCGTATCACAAGCTGATGGCGCGCAAGGGCATCAGCGCGCAGATGGCCAAGCTCGAAATGCGCCGCCGCACCACGCTGATCGGCGCGATGCTGGTCAACAAGGGCGAAGCGGACGGCATGATCTGCGGCACGGTCAGCACGACGCACCGCCACCTGCACTTCATCGATCAGGTGATCGGCAAGAAGGAAGGCCGCAATGTCTACGCGGCGATGAACGGCCTGGTGCTGCCGGGCCGGCAGATTTTCCTCGTCGACACGCACGTGAACGTCGATCCGACGCCCGAGCAGCTCGCCGAGATCACGATCATGGCGGCCGAGGAGGTGCGCCGCTTCGGCATCGAGCCGAAGATTGCGCTGGTGTCGCATTCGAACTTCGGCACGAGCAATGCGCCGACGGCCCAGAAGATGCGCGACACGCTCGAGATCTTGCGCGAACGCGCGCCGGACCTGCAAGTGGACGGCGAGATGCACGGCGACGTCGCATTGGATCACAACCTGCGCCGCGAAGTGCTGCCCGAATCGACGCTCGAAGGCGATGCGAACCTGCTGGTGATGCCGAACATCGACGCCGCCAACATTTCGTACAACCTGCTCAAGACGGCGGCTGGCAATAACATTGCGATTGGCCCGATCCTGCTGGGCGCTGCGAAGCCGGTGCATGTGCTGACCGCTTCGGCCACCGTGCGCCGGATCGTCAATATGACGGCGCTGCTGGTTGCGGACGTGATCGCCGCGCGTTAAACGAAGGCCCCGTCTGCGGGGCCGCAACGCGCCACCGGGCGAAAAAAAGGCGTGCCCGCAATGGGCACGCCGCAGGGTGTACAGGGGATTGTCACCCAAAAAAGATGAAACGACGGTATCTCCACCTCCGAAGCGCCCGGAATCGAGCGGATCAGACGCACTCATTCCGGATTTCACCGTCGAGTTAATTTTATCTCGATTGCGATAAAAAAATCTGTCAAGAATCGTCAAGGCGGCGCAAACGGCGTTTTGCTGCAACATTGGAACCTTCCGTTTGCCGGGCGAACGTTGATTCCAGGGGCCATTAGCGATACCCTTACGTCTTTCATGGTCGTCAAACTCGTGATCTAACAGCGGGAATCCTGATTCATGGCACGCAAGTGGCTCCGCAGCGGCGTGCTCATCGGCGCCCTGGCGTTTGGCAGTTTGTGCGGGAGCATGGTCACCGGCGCGTTTGCGCGGGACTATTCGACACCCGGCGCGACACCCGGCGACAGCAATAATCAGGTGCAGGGCACCATCGCGGTGGCGCAATTGCCGCGTGAAGCAGTCAATACTTTGAACTTGATTGCCGCAGGCGGGCCTTACCCGTATGAGAAGGACGGCATCGTATTCGGCAACCACGAAAGGCTGCTGCCGCCGCACCGGCGCGGCTATTATCACGAATACACCGTTCCTACGCCGCGTGCCCACAATCGCGGCGCGCGGCGCATTGTCTGTGGGGGTCCGCTACAGCGGACCGATAACTGCTACTACTCGGACGACCACTACACGAGTTTTAATCGTATTGTTGAATGACATCGGGATGAACGGCATGAGCGACAACGTCTACGCGCACGACTCCGGAGTCGCGACGGATCTTTTCGCGGCCGGCGACGGCAATCTGTTTCAGCGTGTCATGCAGATGCGCACCGCCGGTGACGGACGGGACACCCAGAGCGAAGCCAGCACTGTGCTTTCATCGAACGAGGGGCCTATGAGTCTTTTCAAGACCGTACGACCGAACATCGTACAGTCGATCCGCGCGTTTCGCGTGCAGGATCTCGCTGACGAAGCCAACCAGCTTGGCCAGCACTTTCTGTATGCGCATTGCGCGAATGCGCAATCGAAGCAGGAAGTCCTCGAAACGATTGCGACTTCATTTCTGTTTCCGAAGCATTTCGGCAAAAATTACGACGCCCTCTACGATTGTCTGACCGACCTGGTCGCCAAGGCGGGCACGCAGCCCGGCTTCGTAATCGTGCTGGAGGCGCTGCCGGTGGCGCAGAAATTTGACAAGGAAGGGCGCGAGACGCTGCTCGACGTGTTCCGCGAAGCGGCGGAATTCTGGGCCGAGCGCAAGGTGGCATTCCGCGTGTTTTATTCGTTCGCCTGATCGAAACTGATCCAATACGAATAGTTGAACAAAGCAAAGGCCCGCCGATTGGCGGGCCTTTGCTTTTGGTTGGCACTACGGTTACCGGTGTGATGGTCTCTCGTCTCGCATTGATCGCGGTGCCGACGCCAGCGCCAGCGTTCACGCCGAGTGCCGACACTTCGACATGCTTACCACCCGCCCCAGCGCGCCGCCAGCGCGGCCAGCACCGCGATACCCGCGGTTTCAGTGCGCAACACGCGCGGACCGAGGCCAACCGCCGTGAAGCCGTGACTGGTCGCCGCGGCTTCTTCGGCGGCTGAAAAACCGCCTTCCGGCCCGATCAGCAAGGTCACGCGTCCGTGCGGCGGTGTGGCAGGCAGCGCCGTAAAGCTGATGCTCGCGCGCGGCGACAACAACAGGCGCAACTCGCCTTCTTCGGGTGCGCGAGGCAACGCGCCAAGCCAGGTGGCGATTTCCCGCACCGGCGCGACATCGGGCAGGCGATTGCGCCCGCACTGTTCACACGAGGAACGCACGATGCCTTGCCAATGCAAATGGCGCCGTTGTGCCCGTTCGCCCGATAGCCGCACCACGCTGCGCGTAGTGGTGAGCGGCACGAAACTGGATGCACCCAGTTCGACGGCCTTTTCGATCAGCCAGTCCATCTTGTCGCCGCCGGCGATGCCTTGCGCAAGCGTCAGGTGATAGGGCGGTTCCACCTCGATCTCGCGGAATTCGCGAATCTTGACGGTGGCCGAACGGCGTTCCACTTCGATGAGTTCGGCGCTGTATTCGCCGCCCTCGCCGTTGAACAGCACGATCGAATCGCCTGGCTGCAGGCGTAAAACGAGGATGTGCCGCGTGACGTCATCGGGAAGCTGCATGATGTCGTCGGGCTTGAGGGCGGTACCGACGAAGAAGCGAGGCATCAGGAAAATACTCATTGGTTCACGAAAGGTGGCGAGCGAGCGCCCAACGGTAGCCGTCCAGGTCTTCCACCTGTGCAAAACGGTCACCCCAGAACTGATCCTGTGGCTCGCTCAGCGATTTCGCGCCGGCGGCCAGCGCCCGCGCATAAACCGCGTCGACATCGTCGACATAAACATAGAACGATTGCGGTGCAATCGCACCCGCGCTTTTGGGTGTCTTCGCCGTCGAGCCGAACGCGCCTTCGGGCGCGAACATCACGATTAGCTGGCCTTGATAGACCATCTCGACATGCATGACGACACCGTCGTCCTGGACGCTGTCGCGCAATTCGAAGCCAAAGGCTGCTTCGAAGAACGCGATCGCCGCACGGGCGTCGCGAACCGTGAGATAAGGGGTCAACCAGGGCACACCGGCTGGGCGAGAGGCGGTCATGGAGTTCTCCGGATCCGGGGTCAACGGGGCGAGTGCAGCGCGGCCAGGGGCCGGCGCACCAGACCTCCGCGCCGACCAACCGCACATTCTGCCGCCGCGTTACCGTGATGGCTTTAAGAATTGACTTAGTTTATCGCGCACCGCGCGAGATGCCGAGAAGAGTCCGGCATGCGCCTCGGCGTCGTACCAGGCGAGACCGGCGATTTTCCGGGCCGCGAGGCGCTCCGTCAGCTCTGCCGGGGTGAGGGCGGCGGGGTCGAGCGTGTCGCTGGCGGTAGCCATCATCCATAGCGAGCCGTACAGCGGCACGAAGGCGCCCATCGTGCGCACGACGGCAAACGAGGCGCGCAGGCCGTCGAGCAGCGTGGCCGCGGGCGCGGCGTGGAAGTAGGGCGCGCCGAGGTGCAGCGACAAGGCCGCAGCGGGATTCATCACGCGCTTTAGCTGCGCGTAGAACGCCGGCGTGTAGAGGCTCGCCGCCGGGGAGTCGGGCGGCGTCAGGTCGAATACGATCAGGTCGAACTGCTCCTCGGTGGACGCGACGAAATCGGCGGCATCGCCGATCACCAGTTCCACGCGCGGATCGTCGAACGCGCCGCCATGCACCTGCGGCAGATATTCGCGGGTGAGACGCACGACCTCGGCGTCCAGTTCCGCTACGACGATCCGCGTGATGCCCGGATGCCGCAGCAGTTGCCGGGCTGCGCCGCCGTCGCCACCGCCCAGCACAAGCGCGCGGCGCGGCGCGGGATGGGCCAGCGCATTCGGGTGGACCATGCATTCGTGATAGATGAACTCGTCGCCGACGGAAGTCATTGGGCGGCCGTCGAGCGTGAAGAGCCGCCCGAGTTGCGGGGTGTCCCAGACTTCGATTTGCTGATGCGGCGAGGCGACACTCGCGAGCCGCCGTGCGTTCGGGAAGCCGTACAGGGCGTACGGAGTCGGCTGGAATAGCAGCGGAGCGCTCAAGGTGGGCGGCGCGCGGCGGGCGCGATCGGTTGACGATGCCCGGATTATAAAGTCGAAGCCCGGCCCGATTGGGAGGCTGTCGCAACCAGACCGCCATGCGGGCCGCATCCGGACTGCAAGCCGAGCCGCAAGCCGAGCCGCAAGCCGGGCCGTTCCGGACCGCAAGTCCACCGGCCCATGCGGTTTCCAGCCGGGAAAGGCCACAACCATCTGTTAGAATGTCACGCTTTGCAGCCTTGTCCGTTTGCTCTGCCCGTATCGCGTCTCTAGGCGCCGCACCGTGCGCCGTAGCAGACTGGCCGCCGAGCTTCCGGACCGCCGCCCGCGCCCCGCTTTTTGGACTCGTTCTCCGGACTCGACATGACGACCCCGTCTCCCGCCCCCACCTCCCTGATGGCCAACGCAATCCGCGCGCTGGCTATGGATGCTGTTCAACAAGCGAATTCCGGCCACCCCGGCATGCCCATGGGCATGGCCGAGATCGGCGTTGCGCTGTGGTCGCGTCATCTGCGCCACAACCCGAAGAACCCGCAATGGGCCGACCGCGACCGCTTCGTGCTGTCCAACGGCCACGGCTCGATGCTGCTGTATTCGCTGCTGCATCTGACCGGCTACGACCTGCCCATCGAAGAACTGAAGAACTTCCGGCAAATGCATTCGAAGACGCCGGGCCACCCGGAATACGGCATCACGCCGGGCGTCGAGACGACCACCGGCCCGCTCGGCCAGGGTCTGGCCAATGCAGTCGGCATGGCGCTCGCCGAGTCGCTGCTGGCCACGGAATTCAACAAGCCGGACGCGGCGATCGTCGACCACCACACGTACGTGTTCGTCGGCGACGGTTGCCTGATGGAAGGCATCTCGCACGAAGCCTGCTCGCTCGCGGGCGTGCTGAAGCTGAACAAGCTGATTGCGTTCTACGATGACAACGGCATCTCGATCGACGGCGAAGTGGTGCACTGGTTCCACGACGACACGCCGAAGCGCTTCGAAGCGTACGGCTGGAACGTGATCCCGAACGTGGTCGGCCATGACGTCGACGCGGTGGACGCGGCCATCAAGCAAGCCAAGCTGTCGGACAAGCCCACGCTGATCTGCTGCAAGACGGTGATCGGCGAAGGCGCGCCGACCAAGGCCGGCAGCCACGACTCGCACGGCGCGCCGCTCGGCGAGAAGGAAATCGCGGCCACGCGTGAAAAGATCGGCTGGAAGTGGGAGCCGTTCGTGATCCCGCAAGAAGTCTACGCGGCATGGGATGCGAAGGAAGCCGGCGCGCAAAACGAGTCGGAGTGGAACAAGACGTTCGCCGCCTACCAGGCCAAGTATCCGCAGGAAGCCGCCGAGTTCACGCGCCGTATGGCCAAGCAACTGCCTGCCGACTGGGCGGAAAAGGCGCAGGCCATCATCGCCGGCGCGAACGAACGCGCGGAAACCATCGCTACCCGCAAGGCGTCGCAGCAGGCTATCGAAGGCCTCTCGACCGTGCTGCCCGAACTGCTCGGCGGCTCGGCCGACCTGACCGGTTCGAACCTCACCAACTGGAAGGCCGCCAAGCCGGTACGCGTGAACGCGGAAGGCAAGGCAGCGGGCAACTACGTCAACTACGGCGTGCGTGAATTCGGCATGAGCGCGGCGATCAACGGTATCGCGCTGCACGGCGGCTTCAAGGCGTTCGGCGGCACGTTCCTGACGTTCTCCGACTACAGCCGCAACGCGCTGCGCGTCGCCGCGCTGATGAAGGCGCCGTCGATCTTCGTGTTCACGCACGACTCGATCGGCCTCGGCGAAGACGGCCCGACCCACCAGTCCATCGAACACGTCGCGAGCCTGCGTCTGATCCCGCATCTGCAAGTCTGGCGTCCGGCCGACACCGTCGAAACGGCCGTGTCCTGGACGCAGGCGGTGGAACATCATGGCCCGTCGTGCCTGATCTTCAGCCGTCAGAACCTGCTGTTCTCGGAACGCACGGATGCGCAGATCGCCAACATCGCCAAGGGCGGTTACGTGCTGCGCGACTGGAACGACGAGATCGTCGCCCGCAAGGTCATCCTGCTGGCTACCGGCTCGGAAGTCGAACTGGCGCTGAAGGCCGTCGAGCCGCTGGCGCGCGAAGGGATCGCGGCGCGCGTGGTGTCGATGCCGGCGACCACGGTGTTCGACCAGCAGGACGCCGAATACCGCGAGCGCGTGCTGCCGAAGGGTGTGCGCCGCGTGGCGATCGAAGCGGGCGTGACGGATTTCTGGCGCAAGTACGTGGGTCTGGAAGGCGGCGTGGTCGGCATCGACACGTTCGGCGAATCGGCCCCGGCGGGCGTGTTGTTCAAGCATTTCGGCTTCACCGTCGAGAACGTGGTAGAGACGGCCAAAGCCGCACTCGGCTGATTGGGTGTCCGGTCCTGCCGCGTGCGCCCCACGCCCGGCAGGACCTGGTCCAGCAGAGCCGAACATGGACGTATTTTTTTCAGCCATCAGGAGATAAACCATGACGATTCGCGTCGCTATCAACGGCTACGGCCGGATTGGCCGCAACACGCTGCGCGCCTTCTATGAAAACGGCAAGAAGCACGACATCCAGATCGTCGCCATCAACGACCTGGGCGATGCCAACACCAATGCCCACCTGACGCAATACGACACGGCCCACGGCAAGTTCCCGGGCGAAGTGTCGGTGGACGGCGACTACCTCGTCGTCAACGGCGACCGTATCCGCGTGCTCGCTAACCGCAACCCGGCGGAACTGCCGTGGGGCGAGCTGAACGTCGACGTCGTGCTGGAATGCACGGGCTTTTTCACGACCAAGGAAAAGGCCAGCGCGCACATCAAGGGCGGCGCGAAGAAGGTCATCATCTCGGCACCGGGCGGCAAGGATGTGGACGCAACGATCGTCTACGGCGTGAACCATCACGTGCTGAAGGCATCGGACACGGTCATCTCGAACGCATCGTGCACGACCAACTGCCTGGCGCCGCTCGTCAAGCCGCTGAACGACAAGATCGGCCTGGAAAACGGCCTGATGACGACGATCCACGCGTACACGAACGACCAGGTGCTGACCGACGTGTATCACGAAGACCTGCGCCGCGCGCGCTCGGCCACGCATAGCCAGATCCCGGCGAAGACGGGTGCGGCATCGGCCGTCGGCCTCGTGCTGCCGGAACTGAACGGCAAGCTGGACGGCTACGCGATTCGCGTCCCGACCATCAACGTGTCGATCGTCGACCTGTCGTTTATCGCCAAGCGCGACACGACGGTGGATGAGGTCAACGCAATCATGAAGGAAGCGTCGGAAGGCTCGCTGAAGGGCATCCTCGGCTACAACAAGGCGCCGCTGGTGTCGATCGACTTCAACCACAACCCGGCTTCGTCGACTTTCGACTCGACGCTGACGAAGGTGTCGGGCCGTCTGGTGAAGGTGTCGAGCTGGTACGACAACGAGTGGGGTTTCTCGAACCGCATGCTGGATACGACTGTCGCGCTCATGAACGCGAAGTAAGCGGGTTTGCGGCGCGCTTCCAGTGCGCTTCACGTGCTCTGGCGCGCTGCATTCGCAGATAGAAAAACCGCTCCTCGGAGCGGTTTTTTTACGCCTGCGTTCAGGCCGGCATCTGCATCTGCACTGGCGCGTGAATGCCTCTACCCCTTCGGCACTGGAAAAAACACGCCGGCGCGCTGCGCGGCGTTGGTGATGTGCGCCTCGATGGCCTTGCCGGTCGCCGCCGAATCGCGCGTCTTGAGCGCGTCGAGTATCTCGCGATGCTCGTGATACGTGGACAGCACCAATTCGCGCCGGAAGAACGGCATGCGCTGGCTCTCCTTCATGATGTCCGAACTGCTGCGCAGGATCGATTCGATCGCCGCATTGCCGGCAATGCTCACCATGCGCATGTGAAAGTCGAAGTCGAGTTGCGCGGCCTCATCCAGTTCGTTGCAGGCTAGCGCGCTGTGCATCGCGTCGATGTTCTGCTCGAACCATTCAAGGTCGGCGTCGCTGATCGCGAGCGCCGCCATGCGCGCGACGAAGCCTTCCAGGGCAAAGCGCATCTGATACGTATCCGGCAGCGACGACTGCTCCGCAAACCGCCACGGGTTGGCAGCGGACACCTGTGAGCTCTCCACATACACACCTTTGCCGGGACGGATCATCAGGAGCCCGAGCGCCTCGAGCGTCGATAGCGCTTCACGCAGCGAAGCGCGGCTGATGGCCAGTTCTTCGGAGAGCTGACGTTGCGCGGGCAACAGACTGCCCACCGGATACACGCCGCCTTCGATCCGTTCGCGGATCGTGGCAATGGCGGAGTCGGTAACGGTATGCGGAACGTTTTTCATGATCCTCGGGCAGTCGCGCGGTCTGACCGGCATTGTAATCCGCGGCTTCCGCGGCCGCACCGCGTAATTAATCTTCCGACAAACCAGCGCTCATCCGTCGTGGATTCAGGCGGGTAAACACTATTATTTTCCGCCTTGACTCGACTATATCGGCTTCCTACTATTCGCCATAACAGTACTGGTCGGACCAGTATGAACAGATGATATCCGTAACCGGGAGAAGGCCGTGTTGAAGTTTTTCAATTCGCTGTTTGGCCGGGTGGTGATCGCTCTAGTGGCGGGCATTGTGATCGGCGCGCTGTTTCCGCATTTCGCTCAATCGTTGCGGCCGCTCGGCGACGGCTTTCTGAAGCTGATCAAGATGGTGATCGGTCCGATCGTGTTCTGTGTCGTGGTGAGCGGCATGGCGCACGCGGGCGATCTGAAGAAAGTGGGGCGGGTCGGCCTGAAGGCGGTGGTCTACTTCGAGTTCATGACGACGATCGCGCTCCTGATAGGCGCGGTGCTGGCGTATGTCACGAAGCCCGGCGTCGGCATGAACATCAATCTGCATTCGCTCGATGCCGCGTCGCTCACGACCTATACCGAGCACACCAAAGATCTGAAGGACACCGCAGGATTTCTGCTGAAGATCATTCCGGACACGGCCTTCAACGCGTTCGCCACCGGCGATATCCTGCAGATCCTCGTGTTTTCGGTGCTGTTCGGCTCGGCCTTGTCGCTGCTTGGCGGTAAGGCGCAAAAGGTGAGCGGCCTGATCGACGAACTCGCCCAGGTCTTCTTTCGCGTGATGAGCTTCATCATCAAGCTGGCGCCGCTCGGCGTGCTGGGCGCGATCGCATTCACCACCGGCACCTATGGCGTCGCCTCGCTCGAGCAACTGGGACTGCTGGTGGTGGTGTTCTACGCGAGCTGCATTGTGTTCGTTGCGGTGGTGCTCGGCGTGGTGATGCGGCTCGCCGGCTTCAGCGTCTTCAAGCTGATTCGCTATCTGCGCGAGGAGATGTCGATTGTGCTCGGCACTGCATCCTCCGATGCCGTCTTGCCGCAAGTGATGCGCAAGCTCGAATGGATGGGGGTGAAGGATTCGACCGTTGGCCTCGTGATCCCCACCGGTTACTCGTTCAATCTGGATGGCTTCTCGATCTACCTGACGCTCGCGGTGATCTTTATCGCTCAGGCCACCAACACGCCGCTGTCGCTGCACGATCTGATCGTGGTGGTGCTGGTGTCGCTGGTCACGTCGAAGGGCGCTCACGGCATCCCCGGTTCGGCGATCGTGATTCTGGCCGCGACACTCTCCGCGATTCCCGCCATTCCGGTGCTCGGTCTGGTGCTGATCCTGCCGGTGGACTGGTTCGTCGGGATTGCCCGCGCGCTGACCAATCTGATCGGCAATTGCGTCGCCACGGTCGTGGTGGCCGTTTGGGAAAACGATATCGACAAGGTCCGCGCCCGTCATGTGTTGAATCGCGAGGCCGCTTATCTGTACGTTCCGGCCGGTGAGGAAACAGCCGCTGCGCCGGTCTCCGCCGATCCCGCGACCGCGATCTGATCCAGGGCGCAGCCTCGACAGCGCACATCAGCACATACCTCGTCCGGCGGGCGTCGTCGCGTCCACAAGCGTGACCAGCACCACCCGCCGGCTTTCCCTTCCCTATCGATTGACCGAGACCATGGCTACTCCGATCCTCGACCCCAACGCCCCCGCCTTCACGCGCCGCTACATGAATCTGGCCGACCCGCGCCTCGGTGCGAAAGCGCTCTTCGCCAGCGACGAATTCTTCGCGCCGAAAGAGCGCATGCTCGATCCGCAACCGGCGGTGTTCATCCCCGGCAAGTACGACGATCACGGCAAGTGGATGGACGGCTGGGAGACTCGCCGCAAGCGCACCACGGGGCACGACTACTGCGTGGTCCAACTGGCGCGGCCGGGCGTGATCCATGGCGTGGATCTGGACACGAGCCACTTCACTGGCAATTTCCCGCCGGCCGCCTCGCTCGAGGGCTGCCATGCGGACGGCGAGATGCCGCCGGACAACGCCGAATGGCACGCGCTCGTGCCGGCGATGACGCTGCAAGGCAATCAACACCATTACGTCGCAGTCGACGACACGCGTGCCTTCACCCATCTGCGCGTGAATCTGTATCCGGACGGCGGCCTTGCGCGCCTGCGCGTGTACGGACAGCCGAAGCGCGACTGGGCGCGCGTCGAGCGCGGCAGTCTGATCGATCTGGCAGCCATCGAAAACGGCGCCTACCTGGTCGCCGCCAACAACCAGCACTTCGGACCGGCCTCGCAGATGCTGATGCCGGGACGCGGCGTCAACATGGGCGACGGCTGGGAAACGCGACGCCGCCGCGAGCCGGGTAACGACTGGGCGATCGTCGCGCTGGCGCGGCCGGGCGTGATCCGCAAGGTTGAAGTCGACACCGCTTACTTCAAGGGCAATTTCCCGGACCGCTGTTCGCTGCAGGCCGCGAGCGTGAGCGGCGGCACGGACGAGTCGCTCGTCACGCAGGCGATGTTCTGGCCGGTGCTGATGGACGAGCAGAAGCTGCAGATGGACCACGTGCATCCGTTCGAAGCGGAGCTCGCCTCGCTCGGGCCGGTTACGCATGTGCGTTTCAATATCTTTCCGGACGGCGGCGTGTCGCGCCTGCGTCTGTGGGGCGAGCTGGCGTAAGCGACGAATGGCGAAGGAGGAGACCGGGCTATGAAGACCCTGCAGATGGAACGCCTGACACGTGCTGCGTTCGCACCGTTCGGCGAGGTGATCGAACTGGACGGCGCGCGCCACTTCCCGATCAACGGCGGCACGACCGAGCGCTATCACGATCTTGCCAGGGTCGACGTCGGCGAGCAGGGCGGCCGGCCGCTGGTCAATCTGTTTCGCGCCCAGCCGCGCAGCTTGCCGGTCGAAATTGGAATGATGGAGCGGCATCCGCTCGGCAGTCAGGCTTTCCTTCCGCTTGCGGGGGCGAGCTACCTGATCGTGGTTGCGCCGGCGGGCGAATTCGATCCGGCGCAGATGCGCGCGTTCTGGACCGAGGGCTGGCAGGGCGTCAACTATGCAAAGGGGGTCTGGCACCACCCGTTGCTTGCTCTCGAGCGTGTCAGCGATTTCGTGGTGGTGGATCGAGGCGGCGAGCAGCCTAACTGCGACGAGCTTGCGCTGGTCGAGCCCTGGCGTCTTGTGCGCTAGTGGCGGGTGGGCATGGCGGCTGACGTCCAAGTCGATGCTATGGCCGCCGTTACCGGCCGTTACAGCCACCGAGCGAGGCCAGGACGCTTAGGACACGCCGACAGTGCGTTTAGCGCACCACGCAGCAGCGCCAGAACGCAAAAAACCCGGTCGACTTTCATCGACCGGGTTTCCTTTTATTACTTGCTGCGCTTGCGCGCCGTCAGGCGCGCGGCCATAGTGCGCTTCAATGTTTGCGATGCGGGCACTTTTCCTTGGTGCACGCGCCGTACAGCGCCAGCGCGTGTTCCTGCAGCTTGAAACCGCGCTCTTTGGCGATGGCTTGCTGGCGGCTTTCGATTTCCTGATCGAAGAACTCCTCGACCAGCCCGCAGTCGATACACACCAGGTGATCGTGGTGGGTGCCTTCGTTCAGCTCGAACACGGCTTTGCCGGATTCGAAGTTGCTGCGCGACAGCAGCCCTGCCTGCTCGAACTGCGTGAGCACGCGATAGACGGTGGCGAGGCCAATGTCTAGCTCTTCGTGCAGCAGGTTGCGGTACACGTCTTCAGCGGTCAGGTGACGCACCGGGCTGTGCTGGAAAATCTCCAGAATCTTGAGGCGCGGTAGGGTCGCCTTGAGGCCGATATTTTTCAGATCGGTTGGATTGGTCATGGCAAGGGATCCCTAGAGTACAATGCAGGGTTCTAATAGTAATGTGTTTTCGCTGTTCAGGTCATCTTCGATGCAATGAAACTCGCGCGGCTCGCCACTGGCAGGGCCCGCACGGTGAGTGAAATGATTTCAAAATCTCTATTGATCTACCGGGGGAGCCGCATGCGGGGTACCTTGATTGCTGCAGCGACTGTCGCGGTTCTTGCCGGATGCTCGACGTACGACAGCGTAACGCAGCGAATCGCCCAAAGCATTACGCCATATCGGATTACCGTTGTGCAGGGTAACTTTGTCTCAGCAGAGGCAGCTGCCCAGATGCAGGTCGGCATGTCGCGCGACCAGGTCCGCCAGTTGCTCGGCACGCCGCTCCTCGCCGACATGTTCCACGCGGACCGCTGGGACTACGTGTTCTATTTCAAGCGCGGCAACACGAGCGTTGTGCAGCAGCGCGACTTTGTCGTGAATTTCGCGGGTGAGCGCGTTGCGAGCTGGTCGGGCGGTCAGGATCTGCCGTCCAACCTCGAACTGCTCGCCGAAATCGACGGCGACAAGCGCGGCAAGAAGGCGTTTGCAGCCGCGGCAGCGGCAGCCAGCGCGCCGGTCGCCGCTTCGGGCACGGCTGCAGCCGCAGCCACGGCTACGCCGCCGGCAGATGCCGCGGCAGCCGCGGGGCAGTCGATGGACCCGAATGCTGAAGCCGCGCAGGCCGCCAACCGTGCAACGGACGCCGTGCAGGCGCCGACCGGCAAGATCACGCCGTCGGTGCGGGCCGGTACGCCGACCGCGAACGGTGGTGTGGTTCCGCAAGGCGCTACGTCGCCGGGCCAGCCGCAGTTCCAGTTCACGCGTCCGCCGCCGCCCACGGTGCCGGGTGCGCCGCAAGAGAATCCGGTCGGCCCGGCAGGCTCGCAGAGCAACAACGGCCCGACCTACAACGCACCGCTCACGTCGGCGCCCGCATCGGCTCCGGGAACGGGTAGCTAAAAACGTTGTCCCTGACAATGACGGGCCGCGTGCGCAGCGCGAGCCCGTCATTTGTGTTTCTTCCGCCATTTCGCGGTTTTCGCGGCGCGCTGTGCGTCGCTTTTTGCCATTGACTGCCATGAACATTGCTATTGCCGGTGCATCGGGCCGTATGGGCCGAATGCTGATCGAAACCGTCCTGAACGATTCTGGCGTCAAACTTTCCGGCGCGCTCGTGCGCCCCGGTTCGTCGCAGCTCGGCCAGGATGCCGGGGCGTTCCTCGGCAAGCAAACCGGTGTGCTGCTCACCGACGACATCGAGCAGGTGTTTGCCCAGTCCGACTACCTGATCGACTTCACGCGTCCGGCCGGCACGCTGGTGCATCTCGAAGCGGCGCTGCGCCACAACGTCAAGCTGGTGATCGGCACCACGGGTTTCGATAACGAGCAGAAGGCGCAACTGCGCGCGGCTGGCGAAAAGATCGGCGTCGTGTTCGCGGCCAACATGAGCGTGGGTGTCAACGTCACGCTCAAGCTGCTCGAATACGCGGCACGCCATTTCGCCACCGGTTACGACATCGAGATCATCGAGGCGCATCATCGTCACAAGGTGGACGCGCCGTCCGGCACCGCGCTCGCCATGGGCGAAGCGATCGCCGGTGCGCTCGGCCGCAATCTCGACGACTGCGCGGTCTATGGCCGCGAGGGCGTCACCGGCGAGCGCGATCCGTCCACCATCGGCTTTGCGGCGATTCGCGGCGGCGACATCGTCGGCGACCATACGGTGCTGTTCGCAGGCATCGGCGAGCGCATCGAGATCACGCACAAATCGGCGAGCCGGCTGTCTTATGCACAGGGCGCGCTGCGCGCCGTGCATTTCCTCGAAGGCCACGCAAACGGCTTTTTCGACATGCAGGACGTGCTCGGCCTGCGCTGAGCGCGCAACTGTCCCGCGTGCGCCTCGAGCCCGCTTGAGGCGCAACCGGCGCACACTTTCCGACGGCGAGGTCCAATGGCAGGCACCGGCATTCTTCACTACCTGCAATCCAGCGATACGATCACGCATGCCGTAGCCTACGTGCTGCTGGCTATGTCGGTGGCGAGCTGGTGCTTCCTGATCGTCAAGGGCTGGATGCTGGGCCGTGCGAAGCGTCAGGCGGCACGCGCGATTGCCCAGTTCTGGCAAGCGCCCACGCTCTCGGAAGGCGTCGCCGCGTTGCGGCGCGCGGACAGCGAGCGGGTCTTCACACCGCTTGCCGAAGCCGCGCTGCACGCCACGGAAGTGGATATCCCAGGCGCCTTGCTCGCGCGCGTCGAACGTAGCGAGCGCGTGCTGCGGGCCCTGCGCCAGGCGCTCACCGCCTCGCAACGGCGGCTTGAATTTGGCCAGGTGTTGCTCGCCTCAGTGGGCAGCACGGCGCCGTTTGTCGGTCTGCTGGGTACCGTCTGGGGCATCTATCATGCGCTCGGCAGCATTGCCGCGAGCGGGCAGGCGATGATCGAAAACGTCGCCGGTCCGGTCGGCGAGGCGCTGATCATGACGGCCTTCGGCCTCGTGGTGGCGATCCCCGCGGTGCTCGCTTATAACGTGCTTGGCCGCATGGTGCGGCAGTTGTCCGAGGAACTGGACGGCTTCGCGCACGATCTGCACGCCTACGTCTGCGCGCCCGCCCCGGTGGCGCCGCAGGTGAAATCAGCCCAGCCCAGTTCAGCCTAACGTTCACCCTTGGTCAGGCAGGAGGTCGAGATGGCATTCGGCGGACTCGAAAAACGGCAAACCGCGGCGCCGATGGCGGAGATCAACATGACGCCGTTGATCGACGTGATGCTGGTGCTGCTTGTGATTTTTATCATTACGGCGCCTTTATTCACGCACGCCATCCGGCTCGACTTGCCGAAAGTCGCCGCTGCGCCGGCGCGCCAGACGCCGCAGACCATTTCGCTGTCCATCGACGCCGCGGGCAAGATCTACTGGAACGGCACCGTCCTGACCCTCGAGCAGATGCGCGCGCGCTTCGTGGAGGCGGGCAAAGCGGCGGAGCAGCCGGAGATCCAGCTACGCGCCGAGCGTTCGACGCGCTATGAGGTCATCGCCCAGGTGATGGGCGCCGCCCAGCAGGCCGGGCTCGAGCGACTCGGCTTCGTGACGGATCCGCCGCCGCCCGTGACGAGCCATTAGCCGTGCCGCGCGGCGCGCAGCGGACCCCTCGTCGAACGGTATAATCAGCGTTTTCCCCTGTAAAAGGGGAAACGACGCCATTTCATCAAGCAGAGCACCAGGCCCGGTGCGAAAGCACCGAACCCAGCGATCCCATCACACCATGCACGAAAAATACGTTCCCTCCGACGTCGAATCCGCCGCGCAAGGGCAATGGCGCGCCGTCGACGCCTATAAGACAACGGAAACCACCGACAAGCCCAAGTTCTACTGCGTCTCGATGCTGCCGTATCCGTCGGGCAAGCTGCACATGGGCCACGTGCGCAACTACACGATCAACGACGTGATGTACCGCTATCTGCGGATGAACGGCTACAACGTGCTGATGCCGATGGGTTGGGACGCGTTCGGCATGCCGGCGGAAAACGCCGCGATGGCCAACAACGTGCCGCCGGCCAAGTGGACGTACGACAACATCGCGTACATGAAGAAGCAGATGCAGTCGATGGGTCTCGCGATCGACTGGTCGCGCGAAGTCGCCACCTGCAGCCCGGACTACTACAAGTGGAACCAGTGGCTGTTCCTGAAGATGCTGGAAAAGGGCATCGCGTACAAGAAGACCGGCACCGTGAACTGGGACCCGGTCGACCAGACCGTGCTCGCCAACGAGCAGGTGATAGACGGGCGCGGCTGGCGCTCGGGCGCGCTGGTGGAAAAGCGCGAGATCCCGATGTACTACATGCGCATCACCCAGTACGCCGACGAACTGCTGAACGACCTCGAAGGCCTCGGCTGGCCCGAGCGCGTCAAGGTCATGCAGCAGAACTGGATCGGCAAGAGCTTCGGTGTGAACTTCGGCTTCCCGTACGAGATCGACGGCGAGCAGAAGGTGCTGCGCGTGTTCACCACGCGCGCCGACACGATCATGGGCGTGACCTTCTGCGCCGTGGCCGCCGAGCATCCGCTCGCCACGCGCCTCGCCGAGGACAAGCCGGAACTGCAGGCCTTCATCGAAGAATGCAAGCGCGGCGGTGTCGCCGAGGCTGATGTCGCCACGATGGAAAAGAAGGGCATGGGCACGGGTTTCTACGTCACGCATCCGTTGACGCAGGAGCAGGTCGAAGTGTGGATCGGCAACTACGTGCTGATGAGCTACGGGGAAGGCGCGGTGATGGGCGTGCCTTCGCACGACGAGCGCGATTTCGCGTTTGCGAAGAAATACGATCTGCCGATCAGGCAGGTGGTGGCGCTCGAAGGCAAGGAATACTCGACCGACGCCTGGCAGGAATGGTACGGCGACAAGAACGGCACGCTGGTCAACAGCGGCAAGTACGACGGCATGGCCTACACGCAGGCCGTCGACGCGATCGCCAGCGACCTCAAGGAACTCGGCCTCGGCGACAAGCAGGTCACCTACCGTCTGCGCGACTGGGGTGTCTCGCGCCAGCGTTACTGGGGCACGCCGATCCCGATCATCTACTGCGACACCTGCGGCGACGTGCCGGTGCCGGAGCAGGATTTGCCGGTGGTGCTGCCGGAAGATCTCGTACCGGACGGTACGGGCAACCCGCTCGCGAAGTCCGAAGCGTTCGTGAACTGCACCTGCCCGAAGTGCGGCGCGCCTGCGAAGCGCGAAACCGACACGATGGACACGTTCGTCGATTCGTCGTGGTACTTCTACCGCTATGCCGCGCCGGATGCGAAGACCATGGTCGACGCACGCACCGACTACTGGATGCCGATGGACCAGTACATCGGCGGCATCGAACACGCCATCCTGCACTTGTTGTATTCGCGCTTCTGGGCGAAGGTCTCGCGCGATCTGGGCATCGTCAAGTTCGGCGAGCCGGCCAAGAACCTGCTCACGCAGGGCATGGTGCTCAACGAAACCTACTACCGCGAAAACGAAGCGGGCAAGAAGACCTGGTACAACCCGCTCGACGTCACCGTCACGCACGACGACAAGGGCCGCCCGATCGGCGCCACCTCGATTGCCGACGGTCAGCCGGTGGTGCTGGGCGGCGTCGAGAAGATGTCGAAGTCGAAGAACAACGGCGTCGATCCGCAGGTGCTGATCGACCAGTACGGCGCCGACACCGCGCGTCTCTTCGTGATGTTCGCCGCGCCGCCTGAGCAGCAGCTCGAATGGTCGGGCGCCGGCGTGGAAGGCGCGAGCCGCTTCCTGCGTCGCGTGTGGGGCTTCGGTCATGCGAACGAAGCGGCATTGCGCGAACGCGGTTCGTTCGACGCCGCGCAACTCGCCGAAACGGACAAGGTGCTGCGCCGCGAGATCTACAGCGTGCTGAAGCAGGCCGATTTCGACTACCAGCGTCTGCAGTACAACACGGTGGTGTCGGCGGCAATGAAGATGCTCAACGCGCTCGACAGCGCCAAGGGCGCCCAGCCGGCGGTGCTGCGGGAATGCTACGGCGTGCTGCTGCGCGTGCTGTACCCGGTGGTGCCGCATGCGACGTTTCAACTGTGGCAAGAACTCGGCTATGCCGATGAGTTCGGCACGCTGCTCGACGCAGCCTGGCCGAAGGTCGACGAGAAGGCGCTGGAGCAGGCCGAGATCGAACTGGTGCTGCAGGTGAACGGCAAGGTGCGCGGCGCGGTGAAGGTTGCCAAGGACGCCCCGCGTGACGCGATCGAGCAGGCCGCGCTCGCGCATGAGATGTTCGCCAGGTTCGCTGAAGGCAACGCGCCGAAGAAGATCATCGTCGTGCCGGGACGTCTCGTGAACATCGTCGTTTGACGGTGCAGCCGGGAATGAGCAGTGGGCCGCTGCGAACTGCGGCGGCGCACGAATGGGGTACGGGATTTACTGCGAACCAGGAGCCAATGTGACTCGCAGAACGTTTTTGACGCTGGCGTGCGGGGTCATGGTGTTGTCCGCCTGTGGTTTCCAGCTGCGCGGTCAGCAGGACTATCCGTTCAAACGCCTCGCTGTGACGGGTGCGCCGCCTGCCTTCATCGGGCGCTTTAGCCGGATGGTGCAGGGCGGCAGCGATACGGTGGTGGTCGCTTCGGCCGCCAATGCCGATGCCATTCTGCGGGTAACCGAAAGCAGCGGTACAAGCGTGCTGACGATGAACTCGCTCGGTGTCGTCGAGGAGTATCAGTTGAACTACACGCTGTACTACTCGCTCGTCGGCGCGGACGGAACGCAACTGATTCCCCAGAGCACCATTGCGCTGAACCGGGCGATGACCTATAGCGATGAGTACTCGCAGGCAAAGGCCTCGGAGTCCGTGCTTCTGATGACGGATATGCAAAACGACGCAGTCGACCAGTTGGTACGCCGCCTCGGCGTGGTGCACTCGCTGCACCCCGAGCCGGGCCAGGGTGTGCCACCTATTTCGCCGCGCGCGCCGCTGCCGCCGCCGCCGCTTTGATCCGTGCCGCGCATCGCCGTGCTTTGCCAATCTTGCTGATCCGTAGCCATGCAACTACGACTTGACGCGCTCGAAGCGCACCTCGCGAAGGGACTCGCCGGCCTGTACGTCGTGTACGGCGACGAGCACCTGCTCGCGCAGGAAGCGGGCGACCGCATCCGCGCGGCGGCGCGTGCGGCCGGCTATACCGATCGCTCGGTGTTCACGGTCGAGCGTGGCTTCGACTGGAGCTCGCTGCTGGGCGCGAGCCAGTCGATGTCGCTGTTCGGCGACAAGCAACTGGTCGAACTGCGGATCCCATCGGGCAAGCCCGGGAAGGATGGCGGCGATGCGTTGAAAGCGCTCGCTGCCGCGGTCAACCCCGACGTTCTGACGATGATCACGTTGCCGCGTCTCGATTCGGCGACGCAAAAGGCCGCGTGGTTCACGGCGCTGTCAGAGGCTGGCGTTGCCCTGAAAATCGATCCGGTCGAGCGCGCGCAATTGCCGAACTGGGTGGGTCAACGGCTCTCGCAACAGGGGCAGCGTGTGGCCGCCGGTGAGGAAGGGCGGCGTGCGCTGGCGTTCATCGCGGAGCGGGTGGAAGGCAACCTGCTGGCGGCGCATCAGGAGATCCAGAAGCTCGGGTTGTTGTATCCGGCCGGGGTGTTGAGCTTCGAGCAGGTTCAGGACGCCGTGCTCAACGTGGCCCGCTACGACGTGTTCAAGCTGAACGAGGCGATGCTGGCGGGGGATGTGGGCCGGCTTTCGCGCATGCTCGACGGCTTGCGCGGCGAGGGCGAGGCCGCGGTGCTGGTGCTGTGGGCCGTGGTTGAAGAAGTCCGCACGTTGTTGCGGATCAAGCGCGGGGTTGCGGCGGGCAAGCCGCTTGCGATGCTCACGCGCGAGAACCGCGTGTGGGGGCCGCGTGAGCGGTTGATCGGACCGGCGCTCTCGCGTGTGACCGAAGCGGCGCTGGAGAAAGGGCTCGCACTTGCTGCGAAGCTTGACCGGCAGGTCAAGGGACTTTCCGGCGGCACGCCCGGGAATCACCGTAACGATCCGCCGCCTGATCCATGGGATGGGCTTTTCGAACTGGCGATGACAGTGGCTTCGCCAGTGACGCCAGCGACAGCCTCATCGCCACGCAGGCCGGGGCCAGCCGTTACAGCGCGCAGGCCAGCCTGAGGTAGTGCAGCGGTTTAGGCAGCAGGGCGGGTGGACGCGAGTGCTTCACTTTGCGCGGCGTCAGCATCCGTGCCGGCGTCCACGAACCGCGTGACTACACCTCGTGGCTGACCCCGCGCCAGGCAAGCCGCCGTAACTCGCCTTACAATCGTTTGATGTTTCGCTAATTCTGTCAGTCCGCGGCACGTGAGCGTGCGCGGCACCACGAGAATCACCATGGATATCGACCAGTACATGACCGACCTCGGCCGCCGCGCCCGTCACGCTTCGCGTGCGATGGCGCGGGCGTCGACGGCGGCGAAGAATGCCGCGCTCGATGCGGTAGCCCGCGCCATCGAGCGCGATGCTGCGCAGTTGAAGGACGCCAACGCGCGCGACCTGGCCCGGGCTCGCGATAAAGGGCATGACGCGGCGTTCATCGACCGTCTGACGCTATCGGACAAGGCTTTGAAAACGATGGTTGAAGGCTTGCGCCAGGTCGCGGCGCTGGCCGATCCGATCGGTGAGATCAGCAATCTGAAATACCGTCCCAGTGGCATCCAGGTTGGGCAGATGCGCGTACCGCTCGGTGTGATTGGGATCATCTATGAATCGCGTCCGAACGTGACCATCGACGCTGCCGCGCTGTGCCTGAAGTCCGGTAATGCGGCAATTTTGCGTGGCGGGTCGGAAGCGCTTGAATGCAATACCGCGCTGGCGAAGCTGATCGGCGAGGGGTTGGAAGCCGCCGGTTTGCCGCAGGACGCGGTGCAGGTGGTGGCCACGTCGGATCGTGCGGCGGTCGGCAAGCTGATCACGATGACGGACTACGTTGATGTGATCGTACCGCGGGGTGGCAAGAGCCTGATTGCGCGCTTGATGGAAGAGGCGCGCGTGCCGATGATCAAGCACCTCGACGGTATCTGCCACGTGTACGTTGACGACCGTGCCGATCTGACGAAGGCGTTGACGGTCTGCGACAACGCCAAGACTCACCGCTACGGCACGTGCAACACGATGGAAACGCTGCTGGTGGCGCGCGGTATTGCGCACGAAGTATTGCCGCCGCTGGGCAAACTGTATCGCGGCAAGGAAGTCGAGTTGCGGGTGGACCCCGCGGCGCGTGCCGTGCTGGCGGAAGCTGGCATTGGCCCGCTCGTCGACGCAACCGAGGAAGACTGGCGCACCGAATACCTCGCGCCGGTGCTGGCGATCAAGGTAGTCGACGGCCTTGATGCGGCCATCGAGCACATCAACGAATACAGCTCCCATCACACCGATGCGATCGTCACCGAAGACCACGACCGCGCGATGCGCTTCCTGCGCGAAGTGGATTCGGCAAGTGTGATGGTCAACGCCTCGACGCGTTTTGCGGATGGCTTCGAGTTCGGTCTTGGCGCGGAAATCGGCATTTCGAACGACAAGCTGCATGCGCGCGGGCCGGTAGGGCTGGAAGGGCTGACGTCCCTGAAGTATGTGGTGCTGGGGCACGGCGAAGGCCGTCAGTGACCCGCCGCTTCACACGATTGACAGCAAACAAACGCTAACAAGCCGCACAAGGACCGCCGATGCTTTGGGTAAAAACGTTTCACATCATTCTGATTGCTTCCTGGTTTGCCGGTCTGTTCTATCTGCCGCGCATCTTCGTCAATCTGGCGATGGAAACGGAACCCGCTGCGACGGCGCGACTGCTCGTCATGGCTCGCAAGCTCTACCGCTTCATGACGTTTATCGCGTTTCCGGCGCTGGCGTGCGGGTTGTGGCTGTGGCTTGTGATCGGCATTGGGCGTGGGCAAGGTTGGATGCATGCGAAGCTGGGCGTGGTCGTGTTGCTGATCGCTTATCACGTCTATTGCGGGCGGTTGCTCGCGACGTTTGAACGTGGCGAGAATCGTCGTTCGCATAAGTGGTATCGCATGTTTAACGAGCTGCCGGTGCTGGGGATGTTGGCGGCGGTGGCATTGGTCGTGATCAAGCCGTTTTAAAAATAGGAGTAATCCTATTTACTGTTTTTCTGCGTATTCGATTATCCGTGCACGGTTGTTTGGATGCGCGGAATTCCACTCCGGAAGCACCGCTTCGTAAATTGACATTCGTCTAGAATCGTCAATCTCATTTCGGCCATTTCTGCGCCGTCTTTCCTTCCGTCGAATTGCCATTCCGCTGATTGTTGCCTTCGGAATTTTCCGAATCTGAAGCACGACTCGATCGGGCTGCTGCATGCGCTTCTCGCGTGCCTTGTCATCCGTGAGTCTTGCCAGTGTGGGATTTACGCCGGTCGCACGTCCAACAAATCCTCGCTTCTCGTGGGAAAAATCTTATCAGCGACGGTTATGGTTTAAGAACCGTCCTATTAATCGGCGAAATTCCTAAATTTATAGTGGCTTCATCCCGGAAGGATTAATGGGATGGTCCGCAAATATCAACTTGGACTGGCCTGATTTCAATCCTTCTGCACTGACTGACGCGCGTAGGTCTCCGTTAAGACACCTCTCGCCGCGCAGAACCCGTTACCTGATATCCCGAAGGATGAAATCATGAACAAGTCATACAAGAGCGTATGGAACGAAACTACCGGAACGTACGTGGCCGCATCGGAAACGGCGAAGGGCCGCGGCAAGTCGAGCAGGAACCAGAAGGCGCTGATTGCGGCGCTGCTGGCAGCCGGGGTGGGGTTCGGCACGGCGGTAAAGTCTGAAGCGGCTGCGACGCCCAACTCTTTCGCCGTTGGCATCCTGGGGACGAATCCGGGTGACACGGACTGCATCTCTTCCGCGGACGGCGCGCAGGTGACCACGAATGGCGACTGCGACGCTGCGTCACAGCAGGCCGGGATTGTTTCCTACGACGGCAGCGGTGCAGCAGGCGCGTATTTCACGGCGACCGATCCCAATACCGCCCATATTGGTGCCGGTGGCATCGACCAGTTGAGGATCACGAATAAAGGTTTGTTCGTGCTGAACGGGCTCGATATGGGCGGCTTCAAAATCACTAACCTGGCACCGGGCGACGTATCGGCCTCGAGCACGGACGCGGTGAATGGTTCCGATCTGTATGGGCTCGCTGCGAGTGCTGCAGCGGCGCTCGGTGGCGAGTCGAGCGTGACGGCGAACGGTGCGATCTCGGCGCCGTCGTACCTCGTGGGCGGCACGACAGTACACAATGTCGGCGCGGCTATCACCAATCTCGACGGCCGGGTGACGACGAGCGCGACGGATATTAGCAGCTTGCAGACCACCGTCAGCAACATCACCAATGGCATGGGTGTCGCCAATTCTGCCTACTTTAAAGTGGCGGGCAGTAACAATGGTTCTGACAACGCGTCTATAGTCTCCACTCCTCACGCAATAGCGATTGGGTCTGGCGCAAAGGTTACCTCGGACTATGACGGTGCCATTGCCATCGGTGCCAATGCATCGACGTCATTTAACGGTTATTTCGGGAGCTTGGCACTCGGCGCAGGAGCTACAGCAAATTCGGGTATCGCAATCGGTTACCAGTCGAGTGCGACAGCCGGTTATGCGGTCGCTTTGGGACGCGGCGCAGTTGCAAACGGTTTCGGCGCGATCGCGTTGGGCGGTGGGGCGTCGGCCATTGCGGGCAGCGTCGCGCTTGGCCAGAGTTCGGTGGCCGACCGTGCCCGCACGGTTTCGGTCGGTGTATCCGGAGCGACGCGCCAGATCGTGAACGTGACGGCCGGTACGCAAGCCACCGACGCGATCAACTACGCGCAGTTGCAGGCGGCGGGTCTGAAGGTCGACACAAGCGGCAACGCAACGAACTCCTTCGTCGCGTACGACGATACGACGATGGGCAAGGTCACGCTGGGCGGCGAGTCGGGCACGACGCTGACTAACCTGGCAGCGGGTGAGGTGTCGGCCTCGAGCAAGGACGCGGTGAGCGGTTCGCAATTGTATGCGACCAACCAGAGCGTTGCACAGAACGCCGCTGCCATCGCGCAGAACAGCAGCGACATCGCTCAAAACGCCACCGACGTCTCGAACCTCGACACGCGCGTCACGACGGTTGAAGGCTCGGTGAGCAACCTGACTAACCAGATCAACTCGGGCGCCGTGGGCCTCGTGCAGCAGGACCAGACTTCGGGTGCATTGACGGTTGCCAGCAGCACGGGCGGCTCGAGCGTCGACTTCACCGGTACCGAAGGTGCGCGTGAACTGCTCGGCGTCGCTGCCGGTACGACGAACAACTCAGCGGTCAATCTCGGCCAGTTGAGCCCGGTTGTGTCGTCGCTCGGTGGCGGTGCGCAGGTCAACTCGGACGGTTCGATCACCGGCCCGACGTACCACGTGCAGGGCGGCACGCAGACCACGGTCGGCGGCGCGCTCGATACGCTCGACAGCGGTCTGTCGTCGCTGCAGACGCAGATCAGCAACGGCAGCATCGGTATCGTCACGCAGGATCCGACCTCGCGTGATCTGCTGGTCGGCGCATCAATGGATGGTCTGCGCGTCAACATGGCCGGTGCGAAGGGTAACCGCGTCGTGACGGGCGTGGCAGCCGGCACGGTTGGCGTAGAGAGCGTCGATGCGGTGAACGGCTCGCAGTTGTACGCGAACGCAGCCAGCACGGCTGCGGCGCTCGGCGGCGGTTCGAGCGCCAACGCGGACGGCACCGTTTCAGCGCCGAGCTATAGCGTCGGCGGGACGACGGTGTACAACGTGGGTGCAGCCATCACGAACATCGACGGTCGTGTTACGCAGAACACCTCCGACATCGCCAGCCTGCAAAACACGGTCGGCACGATGAGCGGTTCGGTGGCGAATGCGGTGTCATACGACTCGTCGGCGCACAACCAGGTGACTTTGGGTGGTTCGACCAGCGCCGCCGCCGTCAAGCTGACCAACGTGCAGGCCGGTGAGTTGTCGGCGACGAGCACGGATGCGGTGAACGGCGCGCAGTTGTGGGATACCAACCAGCAGTTGTCGAATCTGACGCAGTCGATGCAGAACCAGCAGCAGACCGGCAACAGTTCCATGTCGGTGAATAACACCAGCGACCCGGCGCCATCGGCCACGGGCAGCGGTGCGATCGCGATTGGCGGCGGCGCGCAGGCTAGCGGCGATAACTCGGTGGCGATCGGCGCAGGTTCGGTGGCCGATCAGGCGAACACGGTTTCGGTCGGCTCCCAAGGCAACGAGCGCCGCATCACCAACGTGGCGCCGGGTCAGGCGCCCACCGACGCGGTGAACCTTGGGCAGATGCAGTCCGCTATCGGCGATACCGCGCGTGCGGCCTATGGTGGCATCGCGGCGGCCACAGCGCTGACCATGATTCCGGAAGTCGATCCGGGCAAGACGGTGGCGGTCGGTATGGCCGGTGCAACCTACAAGGGTTATCAAGCCGCGGCAGTCGGTGCGTCTGCTCGAATCACGCAGAATCTGAAGATCAAGATCGGCGCCGGCGTGAGCGGCAATGAAACGACGGTCGGTGCGGGTGCGTCGTATCAATGGTAACGGGATGACGGTTGCGAGAGGCGGTGCAGTCGGGCCGCTTTAGGCGAACCGCGCATAGACAGGTAGCAAAAAGTCGGGCTCCCAAACGGGAGCCCGACTTTTTTGTGCACTCGCTGACCGCTCCGAGTCGTGCAGACCCTACACGTGGATTCGACGCTGTACGTGGGCTTAAGCAGTAACTTCCGGCCGCGTCGCCCGCCGCCTCTTACCCCCGCGGATCAATCCGCCTGCGATTAATCACTTCCTTCGCCTGAGCCATCTTCTCAACCAGCTCCGGCCCGCGGCTCAGCGCCACTCCCACCGCCAGAATATCGCCAATCGCCAGATGCGAGACGCGCGAGGTCATCGGCGAAAAGATATCCGTATCCTCATCCACGTTGGCAAACAGACCCACGGTCGCCAGCCGCGCCAGCGGCGAATTGCCGTGCGTGATCGCGATCACCTTCGCGCCGGTTGCGAGCGCCATCGTTGCCGCATCGACGATATCGCGCGTGCGCCCGGTGTTCGAAATCGCCACCACCACATCGCCTTCACCGAGCAGCGGCGCCGACATCAGAAACGTATGCGGGTCCGAATACGCGACGCTCGGCATGCCGAGGCGAAAGAACTTGTGCTGCACGTCGAGAGCCGCGATGCCGGAACCCCCAGCACCGTAAAACTCGATCCGCCGCGCCTTGGCGAGCAGCGCAATCGCCGCCGCGACGCTATCGGACGACAGATTGTTGCGCACCTGGATCAGCGCGCCGATGGTCCGGTCGAGCACCTTGGCGGCGACGCCCGGCGCCGGTTCGTCGGGACGTACGTCGCGATACACCGCCGGCACTTCGGCCGCAATGCCCTGCGCGAGCCGGATCTTGAACTCGCGGAAACCCGAAAAGCCGAGCGCATGGCAAAAGCGCGCGATGGTCGGCTGGCTCACGCCGGCGCGCGCGGCCACCTCGTTCATCGACAGGTCGAGCACCTCGCGCGGCGCTTCGATCACGTAGTCGGCCAGCTTGCGCTCGGATGGGCGCAACTGCTCACGCATCTCTTCCAGCTGGGACAGCATCATTGGAAAACTCGCACTATGCTGAAGAATGCGTGGACTATAGCTGATTGCTAGAGATGTACAAAAACTACATATTGTGAGTAGGTGTATTCCCTAAGTTGCTTGTTGGGTTTGGCCCGATGGCCTTGTATAAAGGACTGCAGCGATATTTCCAGTTGCTGCGCTGCAAAGAGGATTCGCGTTGCGATCGTGTAGTTTTTCTACTAAACTCTCGTGGTCGACTAGATTCGACGTCCCCGCGATCCCCACCTGGCCCTGCGCGCGTGTTCGCCTTCAGCCAGTGACGAAGGAGCTTCGATGGTTTCCCCGCATTCGCAATTGCTCAAGGTCACGCAACGCGTGATCGAACGCAGCAAGCCCACCCGCGCCGCCTATCTGGCGCGCATCGACAAAGCCCAAGGCAAGTTTCCGGTGCGCGGCGCGCTGTCGTGCGCGAATCTCGCGCACGGCTTTGCCGGCCTCGAAGGCAACGACAAGCTGGTGATCAAACAGATCCGCGAGCCGAACATCGGCATCGTGTCGTCGTACAACGAGATGCTGTCCGCGCACGCGCCGTTCAAGAATTATCCCGACATCATCAAGCAGGCCGCTCGTGAAAACGGCGGCGTCGCGCAGTTCGCGGGCGGCGTGCCGGCCATGTGCGATGGCGTCACGCAAGGCAATGCGGGCATGGAGCTGTCGCTGTTCTCGCGTGAAGTGATTGCGATGAGCACGGCAGTCGCACTCACGCACAACATGTTCGACGCGGCGTTGTGCCTCGGCATCTGCGACAAGATCGTGCCGGGTCTCCTGATCGGCGCGCTGCAGTTCGGCCACATCCCGACCATCTTTGTCCCTGCCGGCCCGATGACCAGCGGTCTCGGTAATGACGACAAGGCGAAGATCCGCCAGCAGTTCGCCACCGGCCAGTGCGACCGCGGCGCGCTGCTCGAAGCAGAGGCGGCTGCGTATCACGGTCACGGCACCTGCACCTTCTACGGCACCGCGAACAGCAACCAGATGCTGATGGAAGTGATGGGTCTGCATCTGCCCGGCTCGGCGTTTGTGCATCCGCACACGCCGCTGCGCGATGCGCTCACTGCTCAAGCTGCGCGTCGCGTGCTCGACCTGACGGTGGAGCGCGGCAACTACACGCCGATCGGCCACGTGGTCGACGAGAAGGCCATCGTCAACGGCATCGTCGCCCTGCTGGCGACGGGCGGTTCGACCAATCACACGCTGCACCTGGTGGCGATTGCGCGCGCGGCGGGCATCGTGATCGACTGGGACGATTTCGACCAGCTCTCGCAAAACGTGCCGCTGCTCGCGAAGATCTACCCGAACGGCAAGGCCGACGTGAACCACTTCCACGCCGCGGGTGGCGTGGCGTTCCTGGTCCGCAATCTGCTGGAAGGCGGTTTGCTGCACGAAGACGTCAACACGGTGGCCGGTAAGGGACTGCATCACTACACCGAAGAGCCGAAGCTGCTCGACGGCAAGCTGACCTGGGTGCCGGGCGTGACGGAGAGCCAGGAAACGGCGGTGTTGCGCGGCATCAGCGAGCCGTTCCAGCCGGACGGCGGTCTGCGTCTGATGCAGGGCAAGCTCGGGCGCGGCGTCATCAAGATTTCGGCGGTTGCGGCGCAGCATCGCAAGGTGAAGGCGCCTGCCATTGTGTTCGATTCGCAGGAAGCGGTGCAGGAAGCCTTCGATAAGGGCGAACTGAAGCGCGATTTCGTGGCGGTGGTGCGCTTCCAGGGCGCCCGCGCAAACGGCATGCCCGAACTGCACCGTTTGACGCCGCTGCTCGGCGTGTTGCAGGATCAGGGTTTCCATGTCGCGCTCGTCACGGATGGGCGTATGTCGGGCGCTTCGGGCAAGGTGCCGGCCGTCATCCACGTCTCGCCGGAAGCCTTGCTGGAAGGGCCGATCGGCAAGGTGCGCACGGGCGACATGCTGGTGATCGACGCTGAAGCCGGCGTGCTCGACATCGAAATCGATGCGGCCGAATGGGCGGCGCGGCCGGAAGCGTTGCCGCAGCATCAGGCGGAAAACGAAGTCGGCTTCGGCCGCGAACTGTTTGGTGTGTTCCGTGCGGCCGCTGCGCCTGCGGAGCTGGGCGCCTCGGTATTTGGCCCGATGGTGGGTGAAGTTCACGCAAGCCACGCGCTGCAGAAACAAGGAGTCTGACTATGACGGCAAAGAAAGTAAGCGATATCGTGCGCCTCGGCCCGGTGATTCCGGTGCTCGCATTCGACTCGGCGGAACAAGGTGAGAGCGTATCGCGTGCACTGCATGCAGGCGGCGTGAAGGTGCTGGAAATCACGTTGCGTACGGAAGCCGGTCTGAAGGCTATCGAACGCGCGAGCCAGCTGGCCGAAGACATCGTGGTGGGCGTCGGCACGATCACGAAGCCGGAGCACTGCGCGCAGGCCAAGAAAGCGGGCGCACAGTTCGGCGTCTCGCCGGGTCTGACGAAGGACATGCACAAGGCCGCGCAGGACGCCGGTCTGCCGCTGCTGCCGGGTGTGATGACCCCGAGCGACATCATCGTTGCACTCGAACTCGGCTACGAGATCGTCAAGTTCTTCCCGGCGCAGCAGGCGGGCGGTGTGCCGATGCTGCAGGCGTTTTATGGCCCGTTCCCGACGCTGAAGTTCTGCCCGACCGGTGGCATCTCGGCGGAAACGGCCCCTAACTTCCTGGCGCTGCCGAACGTCGTCTGCGTGGGCGGTTCGTGGCTCACGCCGAAGTCCGCGGTCGCGGCGCAGAACTGGGACGAGATTACGCGTCTCGCGCGTGCAGCGACTGAACTCGCCGCACCGGCCCACTGAGGGCGAGACCGATCTGAGTCGCGATGCTGGCGCCGGCAGATAGTTTGGCTGGCGTTCGTGCAAGGGACTCATGGGTTCGAAGTCACGTCGGGAATCGGGCGGAGTCTCAAGGAGCCTCGTTGTTGCAGCCGTTCAGGTCGCGACGCCGAGGCTCCTTTTTTATCGTGGCTGGGCGTTTCGCGCGCTCAGAATGCAAACAAACAGTAAAATTCAGCGTCCGAGCGGCTAACCGGGATTAACCGGTTTCGCGTGAGGCGTGGAGACAGCCGGCGCGACTGGGTTCACACTGGCCTACGTTTGCGCAAGACAATGCCGAACCGTCCCAAGCTTCGCGCGAAGTGCCAGGCGCCAGGTTTGCCGGCGCTCATAACCAACAATGCAAAAGGAGGCGCTCCATGGGAGCTAGCCATGGCAGCTTGCTGCTGATTTACGCGGTGGTCGCTATTGCCGCGTTGATCCTGTTGATCACGCGCTTCAAGGTCTATCCGTTCCTCGTCCTGATCATCGTCTCGCTGCTGCTTGGACTCGTGGCCGGCATGCCGATGGGCACCATCGTCAAGTCGTTCGAAACCGGCAATGGCAACACGCTTGGCCACATTGCGATCGTGGTCGGCCTCGGCACCATGCTCGGCAAGATGATGGCCGAGTCGGGTGGGGCGGAACGCATTGCTACGACCCTGATCGACAAGTTCGGCGAAAAGCATATCCACTGGGCGATGATGGTGGTGGCGATCATCGTCGGTTTGCCGGTGTTCTTCGAAGTGGGTTTCGTGCTGCTGATTCCGATTGCGTTCAACGTCGCGAAGCGTACCGGCAAGTCGCTGTTGCTGATCGGCCTGCCGATGATCGCCGGCTTGTCCGTCGTGCACGGGCTGATTCCGCCGCACCCTGCGGCGATGCTCGCCGTGCAGGCGTATCACGCGGATATCGGCAAGACAATCGCGTACGGTCTGATTGTCGGCGTGCCATGTGCGATTGTCGCGGGGCCGCTGTTCGCGCTGCTGGTCAGCCGTTACATCAAGCTGCCCGAGCACAATCCGCTGGCCGCGCAGTTTCTCGGTTCGGCTGCGGAAGACAAGGAGAAGCAAACGAAACGTGAGTTGCCGAGTTTTGGCGTGACGTTGTTCACGATTCTGCTGCCGGTGATTCTGATGTTGATCGGCAGTTGGGCGGATCTTGTGTTTGCACCGAACACGTTGCCGAACGACCTGCTGCGTTTCGTCGGCAATTCGGATGTAGCGCTGCTGATCGCCGTGCTGGTCAGCTTCTGGACGTTCGGCGCGAAGCGCGGCTTCAACCGCGAGCAGATCCAGAAATTTTGCGGCGAGTGCCTGGCGCCGATCGCCGGCATCACGCTGATTGTGGGAGCAGGCGGCGGTTTCGGACGCGTGCTGATGGACAGCGGCATTTCGAAGGAAATCGTCAATGCCGCCACGGCGGCGCATCTGTCGCCGCTGTTGTTTGCATGGGCTGTGGCGGCGCTGATTCGTCTCGCGACCGGCTCAGCGACGGTTGCGATGACCACGGCGTGTGGCATCGTCGCTCCCATCGCCGCGGCCGGCGCTGTGCAGGTGCGCCCGGAGCTGCTGGTGTTGGCAACGGGTTCGGGATCGCTGATTTTTTCGCACGTCAACGACGGCGGATTCTGGCTGATCAAGGAGTACTTTGGAATGACGGTGGGGCAGACGTTCAAGACATGGTCGCTGCTCGAAACGATCATTTCGGTGATGGGTTTGGGTTTGACCTTCGCACTGGCGACGGTCCTGTAAGGAGTATCGAATGATTCTGATCGCAATGGGCGTGTCGGGCGCCGGCAAGACGCGGATTGGCGAAATGCTGGCGGAGCGTCTGCAATGCAGCTTCACGGATGGCGATGCGTTTCACAGCGCGGCCAACAAGGAGAAGATGCACAAAGGTATTCCGCTCACCGACGAAGACCGCTGGCCGTGGCTCAAGACGATTCGCGCTGCGATTGAGGAAAAGCAGCACGCGGATGAAGCGGCGGTGTTCACGTGCTCGTCGTTGAAGCGCTCGTATCGCGACGTTCTGCGCGGCGGCGATAGGGACGTGGTGTTTGTGTATCTGAAGGGCTCGTATGAAGTGCTGCACGAGCGCTTGCAGACGCGCACCGGACACTTCTTCGATCCTTCGCTGCTGCAAAGCCAGTTGGATACGCTGGAAGAGCCGGGCGAGGACGAGGCGATTACGGTGAGTATCGAACTGTCGCCGGATGCGATTGTGGATGAGGTGTTGGTGCAGATGAAGCTTCGCTAACGTGGAGGATGGGCTGAACCCGGGCATTTAATCTTCCGACGGGTCGTACCGATATGGGGAAAAATAGTCGCCAGCCGCAGATGCCACGGGTTTTCCGCGGTTGAAATATTGCACGGTGTAGTCGATAAACGAACTCGTTTTGGGTGGAAGATATTGACGCCGCGGATAGACTATTGAAACGTTTTTCTCGGGGTCATCGATTTGATGGCTTTGCAAGATGCGTTTAAGTGCTCCTGCAGTCAATTCGTCGTCCACGAACGGGGAGGGCAGGATCGCGATACCCATCCCGGCAAGCGCCGCCGATCGGACCATCACGGCACTGTTGACGGTGTAAACCGGTCGCAGCAACACGGGCTGGGACGTTCCTGCTGCATCGGTGATATCCCACTTGACCTCGTGCTGTCCTTCCTGCAACGCGACGAATGAGTGCGATGCGAGTTCATCCAGCGTGACGGGCTCGCCGTGACTCGCGAGATAGGCGGGCGCGGCGCACATTACCAAAGGGTGTGTGCCGATCAATCGTTGAACCAGTTCGCCGTCAGACACCATCGTCGATGTCACGAGGCCGACGTCGTATCGACTTTCGTAGCTATCCTTGAGCATGTCCATGCTACGTTCGGCCAACGTCAAGCGCACATTGACTTTCGGGTGGCGACGCCGGTATCCGTCGAGGAGCGGTGTCAATGAAAGCACCGATAATGCGTCTGCCGCCAATATGTTTAGGGTGCCACGCGGTTCCCGTGCGCTTTCTACGACTGATTTTTCCACATGATCTAAATCCTCAAGCACGGCGCGGCATCCTTGTAGATAACGTAAGCCCGCCTCGGTCAGTGAGACGCGGCGCGAGGTGCGATTGAGAAGTCGAGTTTGCAAGCGGGCTTCGAGCATTGCGATCGACCTCGTCGCGAGCGCGTTGGACACGGCGAGCTGCTTTGCAGCACGACGAAAACTTTGCGTGTCAGCGACGTTGACAAACAGTCGCATCGCTTGAAGCTGATCCACGGATTGCCTCGCATGCGCGGCGTAGCCGCGCGAATATCATTGAGAAACGATTTGTCTAGGATAAATTGCTTAGGAAAACGATGTTGTTTCAATCAATTTGCGTGTGCAGTATAAGATTCGTTGCCGTTGTCGCCATGACGTGAAGGTGACATCTTTGTCATCTATTTCGTCTGGATTGCGAAAACGGCTAGGGCGAGAATCATGTCGGATGGTATGGCAGGAGGCCGCCTCAGGGCTGCCTCCAATGCCAATTCAATAGACGGGATCACGTCAAAGCGGCGACAGCGCTCTCAAAGCTGGCGCCCCCGTACAGGGCGGTGTAATGCACCTGCAGAATCACATCGTTGAGCGAGGCCCGCAGCGCGGTCTGTTCGTCCGAAGTGGGGTTCGGGAAACTCAGATGCCATTTCGACACCGCCCCGGTGCCTTCAAACGGCAGATAGCGTTCGTCGCCAAAGCTCAGCGAAAACAGCCCACTGTCGTTGAGCCCCGACGAGATAGCCACCTGCTGGTTGGCGCGCGGGTTGACCATGAGGTTGTTGGCGTTCCCGGTCGTGGCATCTCGGAGATATTTCACGCCTTCGATATCCGCCTTGAGCAGCATGCTGCTGCTGGTCTGGGTCAGTGTTACGCGCACGTCCTGATAGGGGCCCAGCAACGTTGGCAGCGTCACTGTTACGAGACTCAACTGGCGCAGGTAGTGCCCGGGATAGTCCGAATCGAACAGCGCTTCGTCGAGCGTGAAATCCACGTTGCCGCTACTGATGAAGTTGCCCCAGGTGGTGTCGTCGTTGATCAACTGCTTGAGTGCGATGGTTTTCGTCAGCTCCAGACGGCGTACGTTGCGCGACAGCCAGGCGGACTGCATCTGTTGCAGATTCAGTTGCAGGGTCTCGCCCACGAGGAAACCGCGATAGCTGTCGTTCCAGGCATTGGTCTGGATGAACCGGGTGGTCACATCGCCCATCTCATACTGCCAGCACGCTTGCGTGCTCAGGCACAAGGACAACACGGCGTCGTAAGCCTGGTAATACAGCGACGACAACTGGCCGGTCAGCCAGTTGTAGAGCGACGACTGGGTGAAGCGGCTGGTCAGGAAGTTGAGCGTCGACTGCAGGTTCGCCTGTTGCGCCTGCGCCTGGGCCAGCGCGGTTTGCGCACCCTGCTGACGGACACTCAGCGCTTCAAGTTGCTGGCTGATCATATCCATCTCGTCCTGCGCCTGGCTTGCCTGGAAGGACCATTCGTCCTGGCGGCGGTCGTATTCCGCAGAGGTCTGTATTCTCTGAGTGTCGGCGCCCAACGCAGTGACGCTCACCTCGGAGGACTTCGCCGCACCTTGCAGCGCAGCTCCCCAAACGCTCCCGCCGTCGGCGAGTCCAAAGATGTTTGGTGCACAGTTCATCGCAGACCCTGCGACGACTACGCCCGCCGCTGCATCCAGCAAGACCGCCATAGTCGCCATTGTGTCGAGCGCCGACTGCTCCTGTGCGCTGATCCCGTTGTTGTACAGCGATTGGTAGTAGTCCCGTCGGGCCTGTGTCAGAGTGTTGCTGGTCGTCAGCGCGTCGTAGTCCTTGGCCAAGGCATCAATCGCGTTTTGCTGCAGCGAGATGGTAAAGGACGAAATAGTGAGTAACTGCTGCTGATCGAGTTCTTGCAGGGCGGCCGCGTCGCCGCGTTCACAATAGCCCAATAGCGTCTGTCCCAACTGGCTGAGGAAGCCCACGGCCGAGCTAGCGCTTTGCCACATCGCCCGGAAGCGGTACGGCGGGATGGTGGCGACCACCCCGTTGGCAGCGCTGGTCAGCGAGCCGCCCTGGACGCTTTGCGCCATCAGTACCGAGGGGTTGATCGGGGCCGCGTACAGCGGCACGGTAATCGGCAGTCCGTCAATGCTCAGGTTGTGGCGCAGGTTGTACAGGCGCGAGTCGATCAGGTTCCAGTACTGCAGCAACTGGGCATTGAGCGGGGCGATGAAGGCCACATTTGTGCCAACGGTTTGCGTCAGTGCGTAACGGCCGGGGAACAGGGGCAGGTCTGTTGGACTACTTCGTTCAAAAGTCCGCAGCGCAGGATTCTGATAGATACCGTCAGCCAGCGCTGATAGCGTCTGCGGTGTCCAGTCGCTGTAAATGTGCACGTCGGGGCGCGGCCCAAGCAGGTCTTTGGCCTGGGCGTAGCCCAGTTTGGCCAGGCTCAACCCATCGTTGGTCAATAGCCGGTAGCTGGCATCGGCTGATGCGATCAGGTTGCTGACGTAGGCCATGAAAATGGCCTTCTGGTAGTGAACCGGATCGGCGGAGGCGATCGCGTCGGGGTCGGTGGTGAGCTGGCTGACGGTGCCCTGGGCGCCGGCGGCCGGGGTTTCAACCAGCGGGCGCACACTCCAGTAATCCGGCTCCGGGTAGGCGTCGTTACTGCTCTCACGTCCGCGTGCCGCGGGGTCAAAGATGTAGTGATACCAGCTCTGGGCGTCGCTGTACTGTTGTTCCTGGTTGAGGCGATAGGCCACCAGGTGCGGCATATAGAAGAACAGTTCCCAGAAGTAAATGCCGTTGGCGCCGTTGAAGTCCATGGGTACGGGAGGTGGGGACCCGGACCCCAACCCAGGTTCCATTGTCAACTGGGTATTCCAGTTCAGCAGACTATCAAGACTGACACTGGCCTGGCCAATGAGGGTTTTGGCGAACAGGGTGTTAAGACGGATGCTGGCAATCTTGGTGCTGCTATCAACAAACGTATCACCAGCGAAATCCAGATACAGTGCCGTGCCTAAAGCGGTGTCAGTACACGTTGAAATGTAAGGGGTATTTTTAATGGTGGTGGTGTTGGTGAGTGTTACCGGGTAAGTTTCGTAAACAACGCGATTATCATCGGTAAAATAACCAAACGATATGCTGATTACGAAGGAGTTGTCGGAAGGTTTGTCAATAACGATCGTGCCAGTAAAGGATTGGCTATCTGGCTGGAAGCCTGATTGTGGGCCGACATTGAGAATGGTTGTTCCAGAAGCCCATGAGCCGCTTTTAATGCTGAATGTCCATTCTGTATTTACTGGTGTGCAAGTGATCGCCTTATCTGGTTGTACGTAGAAAACGTCTGCGCTGTCAATAAAAATAGGGAAAATCGATAAGCCATATTTATAATCACTAAATGTCCCTGAGTTGGTGATTGTGATGGTTCCATCTCCGTTATTTGTCGACGTTATCTCTCGCGGGGCTGTTGTGGTGTCTAGCCGCAATTGCGCGTACGTTCCCGAGAAATCTGTTCCTGTAATTTCTAAATTGGAAGGAGTTGCTGCGTTATCATTAAGTGTCATTGTGCCATGCAATACTCCAGCGTCAGAAATGTAGCTGCTACCGCCTTCAAGATCAGTTTCCGGTATCTGTGCAGTGATAAACTTTCCGGTATCGAAGCTCTCAGGCACGTAGACGGTTAGCGTCAACGTTTGATCGGGATTGTTGATAATCGAGAAATTCTCGGTCGTTAAAGATGGTAGGTTGCTTGATGCTTTTCCTGAAAAATCATCTTGCGAAGCTGTGACAACTCCGACTGTGGTCACCTCAAAATTGCGAATTTTATAAGCCGATTGAATGCGCTCTTGTCCAGTTGACGTGGAAAAATGATCTAGTAGAAGTGCGTAATCGGTTAGGGAATTATTTTGTGTATCGTTAGACGCTGATTGAACTATGGACGTATTAAACCAGTAGTCAATTTCAACTGTGAAATCTGAGTATCCATAAAATCCAGATGGTGGGGTTGATTCTTGCCTGGATAACCGTGTTTCGCCCAATGCTTGTGATGCACTGGAATATAAGGATAGTAGTAGATCATCGTTTTCGAGGTAATAGACTGCAGCGGTATACAGGAATTCCGGGGTGGCGTTAAACAGGTCGTCGCAGTAGGTCGCCACCTGATTAACGTCGGTTAGCGGGAATTTCGGAGGTGAATCAAGCTGCATTTCCTGCTGATTGCTGATTGCTGCCAGAATATTTGGCGCGCTCCATTTTCTATTAAAATCGCAGTATGATGAATAGGCGCTGATGGTTTGATAGGACGTACTGGTGGTGGTGACGGCACCGCCGCTGGCGCCTGAGATATCCACATCTTTCCCCGACTGTGTTTTCTCAAACCAGAACAGGTACAGCCGGTTGTTGAAATACGCCAGACGCGGCAGCCCCATGAGCGCATCGTCATTGATGGCGGTATTCATCGCATACCACTGGCTCCACGCGCTGGTGGACATCACATTGTCCACATCCCAGCTCATGTCGAACGAACGCCAGTAGTACTGGTACGGCGTTTCACGTGTTCTGCCCAGCATATAGTAGGTGTCGCTGGTCTGATCATCTCCATCCAGATAGCCGCTGATCACGTCCAGGTTGGCCACCTGCTCAAATTCGTTGAGGTAGGCCAGTACCGCCTGCTGGGCGTTGTCCTTATTGATTGCATGTTGATCGAGTGACGATTCCAGCTCGATAAAATACTCGGTTTTACTTTGCCGCAACGTGGGATCGATATAGTCTTCCGGATAAATATCAAGCTCTACCTCTCCCCCCCACACGTCATACTGGCTCGCGCCCGCTTTCCACTGGGTCAGATCGTCGGGATCCAGATAGCGGGTGTCATAGCCCGGTTCCATATTCAGGGCAATACCGTTGATATATTGCTGAATACTGGACATGGCCTGCGCGACCTGCGAGGTGGGCACGGCATTACTGACCAACGGATCAATCAACAGATACTCGTACACGTCTTCCGGTGTTTGCACCAGAGTGGTTAAATCAGTATTGCTGCTATTCGGCACATATTGACCGAGATAATAGGCCAGCAAGGCGTCGCGCTGATGTTCGTTCAGGGATGCAGCGATATCGGTGCTCATGGGAAACCTCATGAAAACAGGTGTGATGCGGCGCGGGCGTATTCCCGCGCCGGGCCTTCACTGCTGTGCACTCTGTGCGGCGACCAGCGATTCTCCCGCTGCCTGCCAGTCCGAATAGGTGGAGTTCAGCGTCAGCTTGCCGATACTGAGCAGCGGTTTGACCGACAGTCCGGTCTCTTCGGACAGCGTCTGCAGGCGCATCACGCCGTCGACGTCGCGGACCGTGAGCGCCAGGCTAGCGGTGCCGAACTGGCCAGCGGCGTCCTGCACTTCAGTCTTATCCCAGTCGAGCAGATCGGCCAGTGCGGTCGCGGCCGTGGCCGGGTCCGGGTTTGGAGAGGTATCGTCGTTGACCCAGTTGAGGTAGGCCAGTACCGCGTCTTCCTTGCCTGACAGCGTCAGCCAGTCGGCATAGCGACTGAGGCGGTATAAAAGCGTTAGGGTCAAGGCGGGATCGGTGACCCCAAACCAGTCTGGATGAGCAAGAAAGCAGTTGAGCGTGGCGGGTGTCAGATGGTACTGCGTCACCACTGAAGCGCGCCGGCCAAGCTGATACAGCGCTTGCAAATAGGCGTCCGGGATGCCCGCAGGCGCTGTGATGCCGTTGAGCTTCAATGTGTCGGACAGCAGACGATACTCACTGTCCGTGGCCCATTGCAGCAGGAAAGTCGAGAGCGATTGCGGGGTGCCCAGCAACTGGGCCAACGCGCTGTCGGCAATGCCGTTTTGGGTCAGGAGAGCCTGGTAAATGACGGTGGTGACGCTGTTGGCGATCTGCTCCCTGGTTTGCGTACAGGAGGGGTCAAAGGTCATCGTATCGACGATTGCGGTGACGGACGCGTTCAGCGTGTCGTAGACCGTGGTCCCGCTGGCCGGGACAACCGGCTGCACCAGTCCCTCAATGTCCACCAGCGTACTCAGGGCGCCCATCCAGCCGTCAGTGTCGGGGGCGGCCGGTACACCTGAGTCATCAAAATCCGCTTCAGTCAGCAGCGCCGCGGGCAATTGCTGGTTAATGCTGGTGACGACATTCAGGACGTTGGTGTTCGGAACGGGATGCTCCAGTGTGTCCTGTAAGATCAGATAGTTTTTGATCCAGGACTGTGAGTGACTTTTTGCCCAGTCGGCTGCGCTGTCGAGTGCCATTAGCACGTCGAGGATATCGCTGTCTTTCGGCTGGGGAGGGCTGCCATCCAGCGAAGCCAGTTGCGGCACGCCGGCCAGCGTATTCCAGACCATCTGACCATCGGCCAACAGACTGAACAGCGCTACACCTTCGGCAAAGGAAAGTCCCATCCAACGTGGCAGCATTGCGAGGCGGTAGAACGCCGAGACCACGTCTAGTGAACATTTCAGGGTCTTGTCAGTGGAATCGCCCTGCTTCGCCATGACGTGCCCGGCGAGCGCGCCAAACTGCGCTTCGGAAATCTTCAGGCCGGCGCAAATCTGCTTCACAATCCTTTCGTCATCCGCCGTGTCCGGTGGGTAGCTGAAATTCTCGTCGGTTATCGCAAAGGGCGTTTCGAACAAGGACGGCGAATTAAACACCTGATCGAAAAACGGGACGTTGGGAGAGATGGCGTACGGGGTAATCTGATTGATGATGGCAGCAAACTCGTAGGCCGTAGTCTGGTATTTTTTCTGGAATTGACGGAATACGCCGAGCATTCGCAGGGCATGTGTATTGGACGAAAAATCGGTGTTATTTGAATTCTGCGCACGGATGCAGGCACCGAGCAGTAAATCGACCTGCTCGTAGGGCAAACCCAGCCAACGCTGCAGACGTACCATGCGGTTTATCCGATCCATGTGCGGGTCTGAGAGATTGCGCAGCCCGCTGTCGAGAGGATAGTAATGTGACGGCGGAATCCAGGGCGAACTGGTGATGTCGGGCGAGTCAATGAGAACGGATAGCGGCTTATTTGATGTAGTAATATCACTGATTTGATCGGCCGTCAGGCATCCGGGGAAAACAGCGATTTCGTCGTAAATAAAAAGTCTGGTACCTTCTTTTGGAAAATCAGGCGTCTTCAGATCGCCCAGGGCATTAAACGCCCAGGTGAAATTGTCCGCGGTGAGGATGCTTCCTAACTTCGATGCATCGACCGAGATGTTCGCACCTTCAGCAGAATTTCCATCCTTAATCACATAAATTTCCGCAATTCTAGTGCTGGCAGTCCAGACCATGGCTATATAGGTCCATTGATTGAGCTCTACGTTATTCTTCCAATTACTCGAAGTAGGTTGTCCTGCGTCGTCACAAATCATAAAATTCACGGTCGCAGCACTGGTGGCGCCGTAGGTGCTAAGGCTAAATCCGGGGGAATAGCTGAGCTGAGCGCAAGACCCACTATTGCTAAAAATAGGCATCTGGTAGTCGGTGAGGCTTAGTCGATATAACCAAAAGGACAGGGTAAAATCTTTATCTCCTCGCATCAGGGTCGCGACGTCGCTGTTTCCGTCGAAATAGGCATAGCTGTTCGGCTGGATGTACGTTGTCAGCCCCGCGTTATAGAGACCCGCTGTGGGCGTCGCATTGGTGGCAAGGAATAATCTGTTCGTGTCGTTGCCGCTGATAACGTCGACATAGCCGTGGCGCGCAACTTCTAGATCTATCGCAGGGGTACTGCCGGAATTCACGAACACCGCGCCGTACTGACTGGCATCGGCACTCACGGTAGGCACATTCGGTGATGCCACCACGCTCGTTCCCGGGCCGCCGCAGTTGCTGGCAATCAGCTGTTCCAGCTGCGGTATGGTAATTCCCGCTTGATAGGCCAGCAGATCGGGATCCGCGAACGGGGTATAGCTGTCGGTGTCATAGCCGAAGTTCGCCTTATAAAAGGCCTTCGACGGGGCATTGGTCGCTTCGGTGAGAATGGTTTGCTGCTCGGGCGCCAACTGGCTGCGCAGTGCGCAGGCTTGCTCACTATTGTTTCCTCCCAGCGTGGCCGAAACAAAATATGGCCAGCTGATATCGGTCTGCCCGATTACCCCGCATAGCGGCACCCCGGCATTGTCCAGCGAGAGCTCAACCTGATCATGCGGGGCGTGATAGGGCAGTACCGACGGATAGCGGGTCACTGCCAGCGTTTCATCGACAGTTGAGCCCGTAATGCTCGGCGTAATCGCCGCTTCCAGAATCTGATTGACCAGTTGCAATGAGGGCACAACCTGATTGATGGCCTCATCGTCCACCATCAGTTCAGGTAAATCAGGGCGGCGGTCCTCCAGTTTAATGATGTTCAGGCCGGCCTCGCTTGCACTCTGTTCAAAGCTGCGCGCCTGATCGTAAAGCCAGCTGAGATAAGCGACGGGAGAATCGTCCGCCTCTGGAGCCCCGCTCTGGCAGTACGCCGTCAAGTCGTCGCTAAACTGCGTTTGCCAACTCGGACCGCCTGTCATTAACCCCTGTTGAGCGCCGCCCGCCAGTGGTGCGACCGCGCGTTGTCCACTTAGCGTGCGGGGCAGGGCTTTCTGTACGCTGGCGGTTAGCTGATTTTTACGAAATGCGCGGCGTACCTGATTGGCCAGTCCAAGCGCCAGGCAGTAAGCCTGCTCACTCTGTTCTTTCAACAGGCCCTTGTTGCGACGAACGAACTGGCTTTGGGATTGCCGGATAACGTCAAAGACCGAGAGATACCCGGCTCCGCTCAACGCGCCGGGCAGATTTAATCTGGTTTCGATATTCAGAATACATGGACTGACGCTCAAGCTCGACGTAGTGGTGATGCTTGAATTCATTCAATGACCTCGCTCAGGAAGCGGATTCGCCCAGGGTCGTATCCGGATGTAATCGCGCAAGCATGCTCGCTGAGTGCTATCAAGCAATCGGCGAATTTTTGATTACAGATGCGGAACAGGATTTGCAGAATGCGAAAAAATATTCAATTAAAAAGAGAGATTTTCATGTCGAATTCGATAAATAAATTTAAGGGAATGGCGTATGGATCTCGCAGGCTATCCGCAAGAAATTTCGATTCCAGTTCGAAACACGTCTTATCGAGAGTTCCACTCCGGTTGTGATAAATCGATGTCAAACTTTAGACGGACATTAGATCATTGAAGTGTCGGTTGCAAGGAAAAAGTGTGGTTATGATCTACATGTAGAGATGCCGGAAAGTTGAACATTTCATTGCTGTTTATGTTGAACTTCAAGGTTGCAGGGACAGAAGATTTTTTTATGGGTGATCGACTGGATTTTCGCTGGCGCGATATGCTGGACTGCAATAAATATCGCTTTTATTTGAATTGAATATGCCCGATGAAGATAAATAGTCATGCCGGCGTATCCGATCAGCAGGGCCCCGGCAATTCCGCCCGCCGCCAGGAGATACCTTTATGAAAACTTCTGCTCAGTCGTCAGTGGCGATCACAGAGCCTTCATTGCCGAAGGGCGGTGGTGCGATGCATGGCGTCAGCGCAACATTGGGGCAGGTGGGACCGACTGGCATGGCGTCAATGAGTCTGCCACTGCCGATTTCGGCAGGGCGGGGTTACGCGCCATCCCTGTCGTTGGGATATAGCAGCGGCGCCGGCAACAGTTCGTTTGGTGTCGGCTGGGGGCTCAGTCAGTTTTCCATTGCCCGCCGCACCAATCAAGGTGTGCCGCAATACACCGCCGACGATCAGTTCGTCGGCCCTGATGGTGAGGTGCTGGAACCCGAACGTGATGAGAACGGCGTGATCGTCACGAAAGAGGGGGTGTCAGCATACGGTTCTTCGAGCCTTGGAGACACGTATACGGTAACCCGCTTTTACCCGCGCATCGAAGGCAGCTTCAATCGTATTGAGCACTGGACCGGTACCACCGCGGAAAATGACTTCTGGCTCGTTCACGGTTCGGATGGCCAACTCCATTGTCTGGGCAAGACAACGGCAGCGCGGATCGCCCATATGACCGAAACAACTATCGACATCGCGGTCTGGCTGGCCGAAGAGTCCGTATCGCCCAACGGTCAGCACATCTATTATCGCTATCGGGCCGAAGATGATTCGGGTGTCGACACGTTAGGCAACGAGGCGCAGCGTGCACGCGGGGCAAACCGCCATCTCGTGGAAGCGAGCTACGGCAACGTAACGCCGTCGGCAGATCTGTTTCTCTTTGGCGCAACAGGCCCGGACAAGCAGGACTGGTTGTTCTCTCTCGTATTCGACTATGGGGAGCGCGGCGTCGATTCGCAGATTGCGCCTCCTTACACACCTGTCTCGGACAGTGCCTGGCTGCCGCGCAAGGATGCTTTTTCGCACTACAACTTTGGCTTTGAAGTGCGCAATTGCCGGTTGTGTCGACAGGTACTGATGTATCACCATTTCCAGGAAGAACTCGGCGAGCCTGACACGCTGGTGGCGCGACTGCTGCTCGAATACGATGAGAATCCCGTACTCAGTAGGCTGCTGGGCGCGCAACAGTTAGCGTATGAAACCGATGCAACGGTACAGCAACTGCCGCCGGGCGAATTCACCTATACCCCATTCGAATTTGCCCCGGACGCCACGCAATGGCAGGCATTTAATACCTTCCCCGGCTTGAATGACGGCCAGCCTTACCAACTCGTGGACCTGCATGGTGAAGGCATTGCAGGCATCCTCTACCGCTCCGGCAATCTGTGGTACTACCGCGCGCCGATGCGTGCCGATAGTGGCGGCGACGACGTGGCCTACGATAGCTGGCAGCCGTTACCCTCGATTCCAGCCATGCAACCGCAGCAGATGGGGCTGATGGACATCGACGGGGACGGCAAGCTGGACTGGCTGGTGACGCAGCCGGGGCTTGCAGGTTTTTTCAGCTTGAATCCAGATGGGAAGTGGTCGGGTTTCACCCCGTTCGATGCACTTCCCATTGAATTTTTTCATCCGCAAGCGAAGCTGGTCAACTTGGTCGGGGCGGGTGTGGTCGATCTGGCGCTGATCGGTCCGAAGAGCGTGCGGTTGTACGCAAATCACCGGACCGGATTTGCGGCCGGTGTTGACGTCGGCCAAAACGACACGCTACCGATAGCCGGCAGGGATGAGCGCGAAATGATCGCCTTTAGTGACGTGCTGGGATCGGGACAGCAACATCTCGTGCGGATCCGGCACGACGGCGTGACGGTCTGGCCGAACCTCGGCCGCGGGCTTTTCGGCACGTCTTTTCAATTGGCAGCGTTGAGCCTTGAAGAGGTGAGTTTCAATCCCGAGCGGGTCTATCTGGCCGACCTGGATGGTTCCGGCGCGGCCGATCTGATTTATGTCGACAGCGACGCCATTCACATCTGGTTCAATCAAAGCGGCAATGGGCTGGAAGGGCCACATGACTTGCCTCTGCCTACTGGAATTCGTTTTGACCGTCTATGCCAGTTGAGCATTGCCGACGTACAGGGACTTGGGATGGCCAGCCTTGTACTGACTCAGCCGTATCTATCGACGAAACACTGGTATTGCACTCTCACCGCGGCAAAGCCTTACTTGCTCGATGGCCTGAACAACAATATGGGGATGAACACAGCGCTGACCTACCGCAGCTCGGCGCAGGAGTGGCTCGACGAGAAGAAGGAGCGCACTTCGGCGGTCTGTGAGTTGCCTTTTCCTGTTCACGTGGTGTCAGCCGTGAGGACCACCGACGAGATTACCGGCAACGTGCTTAGCCAGAGCTATCTCTATCGCTGTGGGGTCTATGACGGTCACGAGCAGGAGTTTCGTGGGTTTGGTTACGTTGAGGCACTGGATACCAATCAGGATGCCTCAGCAACGGGCGATGCGATTGCTTTTGCGCCGCCTCTGCAAAGCAGAAGCTGGTACCACATGGGGCGCGAGGAGGATGAGACAAACCTTTACGGGCAACCTTATGTGGATGATGCTGCCTATACCGTCAATCCAACGCGCCTAACCTGGTTCGATTCGCAGGACGTCGCTTTGACCGATCCGGACGATACCACCCGTTACTGGCTATATCGCGCACTCAAAGGATCTGCGCTGCGTAGCGAGGTGTATGGACTCGATGACGATGAGAAGGCCTCCGTGCCATATAGCGTCAGCGTTTCGCGGTATCAGGTGCGCCAGGTTCAGCCTGCGGCATCGGGCTCGGCACCGGTTGTTATGCCGAGTTTGCTTGAACAGATCCGCTATACGTATGAACGCATCGCGACTGACCCGCAAGTCAGTCAGCAGGTTGCGCTAACGATTGATCAATTCGGCTCGCAACTTTGGAGTGTAGGTGTCAACTATCCACGTCGGGCTCAGGCGGAGACATCGCCTTATCCGGATACATTACCCTCAACCTGCTGGGACAGTTCGTACGACGATCAACAACAGGTACTGCGCCTGAAAGAGCAGCGTGCCAGTGTGTACCACTTGACCGATTTTCAGGGATGGCGGCTAGGGCTGCCGAACCAGCAGCGCAGCAACGTGCTGACGTATGAGGCGAGTCAGGTACCGAAGGGCGGATTGAATTTTGAAAATCTCACCGTCAGTGGTGGCTTGCTGGCCGATACGGCGACTCGTTTGTATGGTGGTCAGAATGTCGTGGCTTATCAAACGGAGAGCGGGGTGCCCGATCTTTTGGCACTTGTCGATCATAGTGAAACGGCGCAATTGAATGACACCTGCCTCGCCGCCTACGACGGTATTCTGGACTCGGCTACGCTGTCCTCAATGCTGTCCTCTGCGGGGTATGTGTCGACGGCTACTGTGCTACCTGTAGCAGGGGCAAAGGAAAATCCCGTATGGAGTGTCCAGCACGACTTTGTCACGTACCTCGGTAGCGACGCCTTTTACCGCCCCGGTACGCAGCAGGAAACGTCGCTGACGGGTGCGTCAACGATGAGCTATGACGCTCACTATTGTGCGCTGACGTCCGTGCAGGACGCGCTCGGCAATGAGACCGCGTTCGAATATGACTACCGGTTTCTGCTGCCGACCAGGATGACCGACATGAACGCCAACGTTCACGAAGTGCAGATTGATGCCATGGGGCGGACACTGGCAACAACGGTCTATGGCACGGAAAATTCACAGGCTGCGGGGTTCGGTAATCTGGCTGACAATCCGGTCCCTTTCGACCTGAAGGTCTCGCAGGTCATCGACAACGCGGGAGTCTCCATCCAGAAAGTGGCGAGCATCTGCGCATACGATTCATTCAGCTGGATGGGGCAGATCTCACTAGAGAAACTGAGCGACGATGCATCGAAGGCCCAAGAATATTGGCGACATCTGCTGGCAGCGCGATTCATTACCGAGCGGGGCCATATTCGTGCAGCCGGGCATAGATGGCTAAAGGGCAATCTGCATCTTCCGGAGCTACCGACGGCCGTGCGCGAAGTACTAGCTACTGCAGTAAAGATGCCGGTGAATAGCACAGTTCTGGTCGCGGATCGTTATCCCAACGACGCTGCACAGCAGGTTCAAGTCACCGTCGTTTATGCAGATGGTTTCGGACGACAACTGCAAAGCTGCCGAAAAGTCGCGGTGGGTACAGCCTGGCAACGTGGCAACGATGGCGAGCTTGTCGTGGACGGTAACGATCAACCGGTCGAAGTGACGACCGATCCCCGCTGGGCTGTAACGGGGCGAATCGAATACGACAACAAGGGGCAACCGGTCCGCAGCTATCAGCCCTATTTTATCGACGACTGGCAGTACGTGGCCGACATGGCAATGCGAACGAACGGCTATGCGGACACCCACTACTACGATGCCATTGGTCGAGAAATTCAGGTCGTTACCGCACTCGATTATTTGCGACGGCAGAGTTATTACCCATGGTTCGTCGTCAGTGAGGACGAGAACGATACGCTCGACGAAGTGAGCGCATCCCGACAATCCAGGCTTGCCAGTGTCGATTTCCATCGGGATCAATCATGAAATTCGCCGATAACACGTCATCGCTTTGCCGTGGAACACCTTCGATCGGGGTAGTGGATAACCGGGGCAAACCTGTTCGGGTACTCCGATATAACCGTACGGCTGGCGAACAGGCGTTGGATGAACTCATTACCCATTCCGTCTTACGCGACGACGGCCTTCAAAGCAGTCTATGGGATGCGCGTCTTTTCACGCTATGCCAAGCGGACGCGAGTCAGGTACCCAATCTCCTTGGGCAACTGTCTTTGTCGGGACAGACCTTGCGTAGCGACAGCGTCGATGCCGGTTGGAGCGTGAAGATGTATGACGCTGAAGGACGCCTGAAGTGGAGCAAAGACGGTCGCGGCAGTCAAAGGCGCTTCGAATTCGACACGCTAGGCCGTGCGGTGGCCGTTTTCGAACGGGTTGATGGTGAAGACGAGCGGGCGGCGGAACGCCTTATTTATGGTGACAACGGGAACGCTCAAAATCCTCAGGGCAACAATATGTGCGGGCAGCTTGTCCGTCACTACGATGAAGCCGGTTTGATCAGTTCACCGGGCTTTACGCTGCTTGGCGCGCCAACGGGTGATGCACAGCAGTTTTTGACTGACGCCGAGCAACAAAGCGACTGGCAGGGCGATGACGAAAACGTTTGGCAAAGCGCTATGTCGGGTGAAACGTACTTCACTGCTATCCAATACGACGCCACCGGTGCGCGGACAAGGCAGATTGATGCGAAGGGCAATCAACAGCGCTTCGCCTATGACGTGGCAGGCGCGCAGTGCCAGAGTTTCCTGACGATTTCAGGGGCGGCCGAGCAGATCTTGCTGAAAGAAATCACGTACAGTGCCGCTGACCAACTGCTGCAGGAGACGGCCGGTAATGACGTGGTGACTGACTACGCATACGAACCGCAAACCCAGCGTCTGCTTGGCATCACGACTACTCGTCCGGTTAGCGGATCACGCAGTACTCAGTTGCAGGACTTGCGTTATCAATACGACCCCGTGGGTAATATTCTATCCATCAGTAACGGGGCAGCAGCGACTCGATATTTCAGGAATCAGGAGGTCGCGGCGCAGAACTCGTACACATATGATGCGCTATACCAACTGTTAAGCGCCAGTGGACGGGAGAACACCACTGCCGGCCAGCAGGGTCCGTCGTTGCCCGATGCGGCTGTCGACACGGCGAACGTGCGCAACTACACGCGGAACTACATCTATGACAGGGGCGGCAATCTCTTCAAGATTACCCACGCTGCAGGAAATACGTCGTATACGAATACGCTGTTCGTCGACGCATACTCTAACCGCGCCTTGGCCCAGGATTTAAATGGCGGTATCACGCAGAGCAACATCAATAGTTTTTTTGATTCTTGTGGCAACGTCACGCAGATGCAGCCTGGCACGCCACTTATCTGGAATGTTCGCAACCAGTTGCAGTCAATCGCGCTGCTCGATCGTGGTGGCGCCGCGAATGCCAATGATCGGGAAATTTATCAATATCGAGGCAGCGTTCGAGTCCGTAAGCAGACTCGCAGGCAGACTAACGTCGCGGCCAACATCTGGCGGGTCGACGACGTAATTTATCTACCAGGGCTTGAATTGCGGACTACCAGCACTGACAGCAACGGTGCCGTTACGGTGAACGAGGCGTTGCAGGTCATGACCGTTGCCGCCGCCGGAAGGGCGGGGATCCGTGTTTTGCATTGGGATAATGGCAAGCCCGAAGAGATTGCCAACGATCAACTCCGTTATAGTTTTGATGATCACATTGGCTCCAGCCTGCTCGAGCTGGATAACGGCGCCAATATCCTGACGCAGGAAGAGTATTACCCGTATGGGGGTACTGCGGTGTTGACAGCCAAAAGCGACAGCGAAGCGAAATACAAAGTGGTCCGCTATTCCGGGAAGGAGCGGGATGGCGCCGGCCTATATTATTACGGCTATCGTTACTACGCACCGTGGCTATGTCGCTGGATGAGTCCGGATCCCGCGGGGATGGTGGACGGGCCGAACATATACTGCATGGTGAAAAATAATCCTGTTTCATACCGGGATCGCAGGGGCGCCGATCATGATGAAATCAAGATGGGGAGGTACAGGCGCGAAGTCGGCCTTCGTGAAAAAGTTCAACTAATTTCGGCGGATCTTTCTGGCGCCGTGAAATTGGAGAAATTCGACTTTGGGAAGCATAAATTTAAAGCGAGTAATGACTATAAGCTCGTGCAAGTTGATGGAAATCTGAAGTATGGGTTTACGCATTCCGAGCTTGTCAACACCTTGGCGTTTTATCGACAAGAGTATGCCGGTATGAGCGGTGCGCTTGTCGGGGTTCCTTCAGAAGGTGGCAAGTCAGCAATCCATAATTTTAAATTGGGCGTATCGGTAACGGAAGGATTCATGAGGGATGTTGCCGCCTCAGAAGAAGAGGGTGACGATGAGTTCGAGTCATACAGTCGTGCGACTAGTTCCACGTTTGTATTGATGCCACGCGAAGACAAGGATTTTCGTAAAGAAGACAGGTATAAACGGGTAATTGGAGTGGTAGGGACGATATATGATGATTATTCAAAGGAAATTTTTATTCATCGGCTTGTGGCTCATCCCTACACTCAGGCGTATCGTGCTGGAATGAGTGAGGCGGAAGTGGAGCGGGCAGGATCCTATAAACAGGTCAGGCAGTTTAATGTGAAGGCGGTGGGTAAGTTTGTCACGTTTAAATTATTGAAAAGATATTTCAAGGACGTGTCGATTAAATCGTTCATTACGGAAGCGATAAATCCGCGATCAGCGGCTATCGCGATTAAGTTCGGAATGAGATATGACGGCGGTAGTCGTTAGATCTACGACAACGCGCACCGGTCACTCGTTTTGCGCGGCAAGGAGGGGAGGGCGGTATTCCCAGGAGCGAATGATGATCTGAAAGAAAATTCTCTTCACCGGACCTCGACGGCTCCCTAAGCCCTAACTGTCGTTCCGGGCACGTCGTAAAAGAAAATGGCGCTCCGCGGAGCGCCATTTTCATGTCTGTCAGCCGTAGCTAGCGGCTAACGCGTCACCGCTCAGGCAATCCGCTTCGCCAACTCAATCGCCTTGCCCACATACGAAGCCGGCGTCATCGCCAGCAGGCGCTCCTTCGCATCCGCAGGAATATTCAACCCGCCGATGAAAGTCTGCAGCGCCTCGCGCGTAATCCCCTTGCCGCGCGTGAGTTCCTTCAACTGCTCATACGGGTTCTCGATGCCGTAACGGCGCATCACGGTTTGCACCGGCTCGGCCAGCACTTCCCAGCAGTTGTCCAGATCTTCGTTCAGACGTGCCGGGTTCACTTCGAGCTTGTCCAGACCGCGGATCAGCGCGTCGTACGAGAGCAGCGAATAGCCGAACGCGACGCCGATATTGCGCAGCACCGTCGAGTCGGTCAAATCGCGCTGCCAGCGCGAGACCGGCAGCTTGTCGGCCAGATGGCGCAGCGTCGCATTCGCGAGGCCGAGGTTGCCTTCGGAGTTTTCGAAGTCGATCGGATTGACCTTGTGCGGCATCGTCGACGAACCGATTTCACCGGCCTTCAGACGCTGCTTGAAGTAGCCGAGCGAGATGTAGCCCCACACGTCGCGGTCGAGATCCAGCAGGATCGTGTTGGCGCGCGAGACGGCATCGAACAGTTCCGCCATGTAGTCGTGCGGTTCGATCTGGATCGTGTACGGGTTGAACTTGAGCTTCAGACGCTTCTCGACCACTTCGCGCGAGAACGCTTCCCAATCGAACTCAGGATACGCCGACAGATGCGCGTTGAAGTTGCCGACTGCGCCGTTCATCTTGCCGAGCAGTTCGACCTTTTCGATCCGCTCGATCGCACGCGCGAGACGCGCCGCGACGTTGGCGATTTCCTTGCCTAGCGTGGTCGGGCTGGCCGGCTGGCCGTGGGTGCGCGACAGCATCGGCTGCGCAGCCTGCGCGTGGGCCAGGGAGACGAGGCGCGCATGCACCGAGCGCAGCGCCGGCACGATGACGTGCTCGCGCGCGCCGGCCAGCATCAGGCCGTGCGACGTGTTGTTGATGTCTTCCGAGGTGCACGCGAAGTGGATGAATTCGCTCGCACGCTCCAGTTCCGGCTGACCCTTCACCGATTCCTTGAGCCAGTATTCGACGGCCTTCACGTCGTGGTTCGTGACGCGCTCGATTTCCTTGATGCGTGCGGCGTCGTGCGCGGTGAAGCGCTCGGCCAGTTGCAGCAGGAATTGTTCGGATGCCTCGGAAAAGCGCGGCACTTCGGCGAAGCCGGCGTGCGAGAGTGCGATCAGCCAATGGATTTCGACCGTCACGCGATGACGCATGAATGCGGCTTCCGAGAGCCATTCGCGCAGGGCTTCGGTTTTCGACGCATAGCGGCCGTCGAGCGGGGAGAGCGCGGTGAGCGCGAACAGGGTATCGGGGCGGGTGTCGGACATGATGGGGGCGTGACAGCTCGGTGAGCAGATCGGAAACGGAGGGAATCCGCGATTTTACCACTGGGCGGCGCGGGCTCCTGATTCCACTGGGTGCCTGGGCGGACCGGTCGGGTGGGCCGCGAAGGTCGCTAACCTCGTCGCCCAGGCAGTGCCCCGCTAGAATGCTGACTTCTTCTTTCCCGCTCGTCGCAGGGTCCGCATGGAACTGAAATGGCTCGAAGACTTCGTTTCGCTCGCGGAAACCCGCAGCTTTAGCCGTTCCGCTGAGCTGCGCCACGTTACGCAACCGGCGTTTTCGCGCCGCATCCAGGCGCTGGAAGCGTGGCTCGGCACGGAACTGATCGACCGTTCGGTTTATCCGACGCGCCTCACGGCCGCGGGTCAGATCTTCTACGAGCAGGCGCTCGCGATGCTCTCGCAGTTCCACGAGGCGCGCACGTTGCTGCGCGGCCACATGGCAAGCCCCGCCGCGACCATCGAGTTCGCGGTGCCGCATACGCTTTCGCTGACGTATTTCCCGCGCTGGCTGCAGCGTATCGAGGCGCAGCTCGGGCCCGTGCATACCCGCCTGCGCGCGCTGAACGTGCACGACGCGGTGCTCTCGCTGGTCGAAGGCGGCTGCGATCTGGTGATGGGCTACCATCATCCGAGCCACCCAGTCGCGCTCGACCCGGCCCGCTACGACATGCTGACGCTCGGCATCGAACCGATCAGTCCGTTCTCCGCACCTGGCCGCGCGGGCCGCGCGCGCTACACGCTGCCGGGCACGCCGGACGCGCCGGCGCCGTATCTGTCATACACGCCGAACGCGTATCTGGGCCGCATGACCGAGGTGATCATCGCGAACGCGCCCGGCCGGCTGTATCTCGACCAGCTCTACGAAACGGACATGGCTGAAGGCCTTAAAGCCATGGCGCTGGCCGGACACGGCATTGCATTCCTGCCGCATAGCGCTGTCGAAGATGCGGTCGCGGAGGGCAAGCTGATCCGCCTCGACCGCGCCGTTCGCGGCACGCCGGAAGGGCAGTTCACGCTGACCATGGAGATCCGCCTGTATCGCGACAAGCTGGCGGCGCAGGGTGAGGATCCGCGTCAGGTACTGGTGCGGCAGCTCTGGGATGCGGTGACCGGAGAGCTCGCTCAAGGCGCAGCGTAAGCTCGCCGGAAGCCACGCGTTGCATCAGGTGCGGTGCTAAAGAGCATACGCAGGAGCAAACGCAGCAGCACCCGCAACCCGCCTGCATTGTTGCGCCCTAAGCGACAGCTTTTTGCGGAATTTTAACGTTATGCACAAAAGACATAACGGGATGATCAAACGGCATTGGATTTCAAATTAGCGTTTTTCGACAATGGCGTCATTCGGTCAAAACGCTTGGAGCGTTCATGTCATCCCAACCGCAGTCCGCATCGCCGTTGCAATCCGTCCCGTCCTATCTGAATAGCGACAACCTCGGCCCCTGGGGCAACTATCTGCGTCAGGTCGACCGCGTCGCGCCGTATCTCGGCTCGCTGTCGCGCTGGCTCGAAACTCTCAAGCGTCCGAAGCGCATTCTGATCGTCGATGTACCTATCGAACTCGACAACGGCACCGTCGCTCACTTCGAAGGCTATCGCGTGCAGCACAACGTGTCGCGCGGTCCGGGCAAGGGCGGTGTGCGTTATCACCAGGACGTGACGCTGTCGGAAGTGATGGCGCTGTCCGCATGGATGTCGGTCAAGAACGCAGCCGTGAACGTGCCGTACGGCGGCGCCAAGGGCGGCATCCGCGTCGATCCGCGTACGTTGTCGCGTGGTGAGCTCGAGCGCGTCACGCGCCGCTACACCAGCGAAATCGGCATCATCATCGGACCGAACACCGACATTCCCGCGCCGGACGTGAACACGAACGAGCAGATCATGGCGTGGATGATGGACACGTACTCGATGAACCAGGGCCAAACGGCAACGGGCGTCGTGACGGGTAAGCCGATCGCACTCGGCGGTTCGCTGGGTCGTCGCGAAGCCACCGGCCGTGGCGTGTTCGTGGTGGCCTCGGAAGCCGCGCGCCGCATTGGTGTCGACATCGAAGGCGCACGCATCGCCGTGCAAGGTTTCGGTAACGTAGGCGGCATCGCGGCACGCCTGTTCCAGGAGGCCGGCTCGAAGGTCGTCGCGGTGCAGGATCACACGGGTACGATTTTCAAATCGACGGGCATCGACGCGGTGGCGCTGCTGGCGCACGTGGCGAAGACCGGTGGCGTGGGTGGTTTCCCGGAAGCGGACGCGATCGCGCCCGAAGACTTCTGGACGGTCGAATCGGACATCCTGATCCCGGCGGCACTGGAAAACCAGATCACCGAGCAGAACGCCGGCAAGATCAAGACGAAGATCGTCGTCGAAGGCGCGAATGGCCCGACTACGACCGCGGCGGACGACATCCTGCACGACAAGGGCATCCTCGTGATCCCGGACGTGGTGGCGAATGCGGGCGGCGTGACCGTGTCGTACTTCGAATGGGTGCAGGACTTCTCGAGCTTCTTCTGGACCGAAGACGAGATCAACCAGCGTCTCGAGCGCGTGATGCGCGAAGCGTTTGCCGCGGTGTGGCAAGTGTCGAGCGAACAGAAGGTCTCGGTGCGTACGGCAGCGTTTATCGTCGCCTGTAAGCGCATCCTCGAAGCGCGCGAACTGCGCGGCCTGTATCCGTGATCGGGTAGTCTCAGTTTCCTACAGTTTCCCTTGTGGTTAGCGCGGTCCGACCAGACCGCGGGTCTCCTCGACGGGCGGCATCTTCTCGATGTCGCCCGTTTTTTTATGCGCGCATCGCACGCGGGCGCGGACATGGGTGTGCGCGAAGGCTCCGGCAAGGTACTCTGTCGGCAATGAGGCTTGCAGCAAGGATTTCAATTTAATTACAGTGCTGAACCGGTATGGGTTCGTTGCCGCGCTTTGCATGGGACCAGGGCGGCGAACTGGTCGACAGGAGATCATCTATGAAGGTCAGGAAAGCTGCGCTGCTGGTCGCGACGCTCGGGCTGTTTGCCGGCGGCGCGCAGGCGCAGGACGCCGGTACGCTAAAGAAGATCAAGGATACGGGCGTTATTTCTCTGGGCTATCGCGAATCGTCGATTCCGTTTTCGTACTACGACGACCAGCAGAACCTGATTGGTTACTCGTACGAGTTCATGCTGAAGATCGTGGATGCGGTCAAGCAGAAGCTCAATATGCCTGACCTGAAGGTGAGGCTGACGCCCGTTACGCCGCAAAACCGCATCCCGCTCGTGCAGAACGGCACCGTGGATCTCGAATGCGGTTCGACCACGAACAACATCGAACGCGAGCAGCAGGTCACGTTTTCGAACACGATCTTCGTGATCGGAACCCGTCTGATGACCCGGAGAGATTCGGGCATCAAAGGCTGGCCGGATCTCAAGGGCAAGACGGTGGTGACGACGGCCGGCACCACCTCGGAGCGGCTCCTGCGCAAGATGAACCAGAACAAGGGCATGGGCATGAACATCATCAGCGCGAAGGATCACGGGGAGGCGTTCCAGACCCTCGCTAACGGCCGCGCGTCCGCGTTCATGATGGACGACGCGCTGCTAGCCGGCGAGCGCGCGAAGTGGGGCAATCCGGGCGAATTCGTGATCGTCGGAGCGCCGCAATCGGAAGAAGCGTACGGCTGCATGATGCGTAAGAACGACCCGGCGTTCAAGAAGGTGGTGGACGGCGCAATCGCGCGGGTTGAAACCTCGGGCGAAGCCGATCAGATCTACCAGAAGTGGTTCGAATCGCCGATTCCGCCCAAAGGCCTGAATCTGAACTTCCCGGAAAATGACGCCATCAAGGCGCTCTTCAAGAACCCGAATGACAAACCGATCGACTAGCCGACCATTGCCTGGCCGGGGGTTGGGTGCCGGGCCGGCGCCGCGCTGCCCGGCTTGGACCCGCCGCGAATATTGACGGCCGTGACGGCACGAATGTCGAAATGGTACTGTTCGCGGGCGCGTGTGATTTCGTGGCCCGTGTGAAACGCATCGGGCCTCGTTAAAGGTCTTCAGAAAAGGGTTGCAAGATGATTTCTATCAAGAACGTGTCGAAGTGGTACGGTCAGTTCCAGGTGCTGACCGACTGCACGACGGAAGTCAAAAAGGGTGAAGTCGTGGTGGTGTGCGGCCCATCGGGCTCGGGCAAGTCGACGCTCATCAAGACGGTCAACGGCCTCGAACCGTTTCAGAAAGGCGAGATCACCATTGATGGTCAATCGGTCGGCGACAAGAAGACCAACCTGTCGAAGCTGCGCGCGAAAGTCGGCATGGTGTTCCAGCATTTCGAACTGTTCCCGCATCTGTCGATCACGGACAATCTGACGCTCGCGCAGGTCAAGGTGCTCGGCCGCTCGAAAGACGAAGCCACGGCGAAGGCGCTGAAGCTGCTGGATCGCGTCGGCCTGCGCGCTCACGCGGACAAGTTTCCGGGACAGCTCTCCGGCGGTCAGCAGCAGCGTGTGGCGATTGCCCGTGCGCTCTCGATGGACCCGATCGCCATGCTGTTCGACGAACCGACCTCGGCGCTCGACCCGGAGATGATCAACGAAGTGCTCGACGTGATGGTCGAACTGGCGCAGGAAGGCATGACCATGATGTGCGTGACGCACGAAATGGGCTTCGCGAAGAAGGTCGCGCACCGTGTGATCTTCATGGACAAAGGGTTGATCGTCGAGGACGACCGCAAGGAAGATTTCTTCGCTAATCCAAAGTCGGATCGGGCCAAGGATTTTCTGGCGAAGATTTTGCACTGAGGCTTGCTGCGGCGGTCGCCGCCGCGACAGGCTCGCCAAACATGCAAACGCCGCTCTCTGGAGCGGCGTTTTCGCATGCAGCGAGCGTACCCGTCAAACGGCGCCGTGTGCCTCAGGACTCGAACGCGGCTGCGTCGTCTGCCGCTTCGACATCGAGCGTGGCGGTCTCGCGCACTGCCGGATTGCGAATCGCCGTGGTCGAGGATGCCGCGACCGGCGCGGGCGCCGAAGCCGAAGCATCCGTAGCCGGATTGCGCAGCTTCTCGAGTACGCACGGCGGCACCGGCACATTCACGCGGCCCACCACTTCGCCGTGCTGGAACATCAGCAGGTCGCCGGGCTTGAACGCGGTCCACACTTCGTTGTCGGTCAACGGCGCGGTGGCGATGACCGCAACGCGGTCTTCCGGCGTGGTGTACTTGGCGAAATCGATCGACACGTCCGCGTCGACCAGATGCGCGGTCGAGAACGGCCAGCGGCGCACGATGTAGTGCAGGTTGGTCGAGCAATGCGCAAACAGCGCCTGGCCGTTGGACATCAAAAAGTTGAACACGCCGAACTGCGTGATCTCGCGCGTGAGCGTGCCGAGTACTGCGAACAATTCGTCGAGCGGCGGCTGGGTGGTCGGGAAGGCCTTACGCAGACCTTGCAGCAAGGCGCAGAACGCGAGTTCGCTGTCGGTGGTGCCGACCGGCTGGTAGACACCGGTCAGGAACGGCGAATAGTTCTTGAGGTCGCCGTTGTGCGCGAAGATCCAGTGACGGCCCCACAGTTCGCGCATGAACGGGTGGCAGTTCTCCAATTGGATATGCCCTTGCGTCGCCTTGCGAATGTGCGCGATCGTGTTCTTCGACTTGATCGGGTAGCGCTTGACCATTTCGGCGATCGGGGAGGTCGCGGACGATTGATGGTCGATGAAGAGGCGGCAGGCCTTGTCTTCGAAGAAGGCGATGCCCCAGCCGTCTGCATGGTGATCGGTGACGCCGCCGCGCGCCGCAAAGCCGGTGAACGAGAACGTGACGTCCGTCGGCGCGGCGCAGTTCATTCCGAGAAGTTGGCACATGTTGCTAAGGCGGAGCGTCTTAACGGTCGGCCCGTTTGGGCTTGACCCCGTTACAATGATGATTTCCCAAGCATATCACCGAGCCAGGCGCGTCAAATAGCTAAATTGATCTATGTATAGACCGCAATGTGGCGGTTTGCTCACGTCAACGCTGCTGCTGCGCCGGGTCGGTCAACTTCACGCCATGACTGCTTCCACTGCTTCGATCGATTCCCTGACGTTCGCCCGTCCCGACGACTGGCATCTGCACGTGCGCGACGGCGCCATGCTGGCGGCGGTGCTGCCGGACACCGCGCGCCAGTTCGGCCGCGCGATCATCATGCCGAACCTGAAACCGCCGGTCACGACCACGGCAATGGCGCAGGCTTACCGCGAGCGCATCGTCGCGGCGATCCCGGCGGGCGTGAAGTTCGAGCCGCTGATGACGCTGTACCTCACCGACAACACACCGCCCGACGAGATGCGCCGCGCGCGCGAAAGCGGCTTCGTGCATGGGGTGAAGCTGTATCCGGCGGGCGCCACGACGAATTCGGACGCCGGCGTCACGGACATCATGAAGTGCGCGAAGACGCTCGAAGTCATGCAGGAAACCGGCATGCCGCTGCTGGTGCACGGTGAAGTGACGGATGCATCCATTGATCTGTTCGACCGCGAGAAGGTCTTCATCGACCGCGTAATGACGCCGCTGCGCCGCGCGTTTCCGGCGCTGAAGGTAGTGTTCGAGCACATCACGACCAAAGACGCGGTGGACTATATCCGCGAGGCCGGCGTGGCGCCGGAGCTGCTCGGCGCGACGATCACCGCGCACCATCTGCTCTATAACCGCAACGCGATTTTCCAGGGCGGCATTCGTCCGCACTACTACTGTCTGCCGGTACTCAAGCGCGAGACGCATCGCGTGGCGCTGGTCGAGGCGGCGACTTCGGGCAATCCGCGCTTCTTCCTCGGCACGGACAGCGCGCCGCATCCGAAGGGGCTGAAGGAGCATGCGTGCGGTTGCGCGGGCTGCTACACGGCGCTGCATGCGCTCGAACTGTACGCGGAAGCGTTCGACCAGGCCGGTGCGCTGGACAAGCTCGAGGGGTTTGCAAGCTTCTTCGGCGCGGACTTTTACGGTCTCCCACGTAGCGGCGAGCAGGTCACCCTGCGCCGCGAGCAGTGGACGCTGCCGGCCGAACTGCCGGTGGGCGATACGCCGGTCGTGCCGTTGCGCGGTGGCGAGACGATCGGCTGGCGGCTGGTCTGAGGTAGGGCAGGTGGCCGGGCAAGATACGGTGATGTGGGCGGTCGCGGCGGGCGCCGCACGGGACGAGATGGTCGTCGACGGCCGAGGCTTGGGCTTCGCTGCGCATGGGCTGGCGGCAACAGGGTGCGCTATGGCAAGCAGCGCTGCCCATGTTGGCAAGCCGGGCTTTGCCGACATCGACTGGTCGCTGCCGTGGTTCGCCCAGTTCAGCGCGCGGGGCATCCGCTGGCAGCAAGCTGCGCTGAACAGCTACGCCGCGCTGCTTGCCGAAATGAACGCCGACGCCCAGCAGTCGCGGCAGACCACCGGCCGCGGCCAGCGGCTTGCCTTCATCGCGCAGGATGATCTGCCGCCAGGCGCGGCCTATGAGGCTCACATTGCCTCGACCGGTTGCGTGCCCACCCGTCATAACCTGCACGACTTCTTCAATGCCTCGGTCTGGTTTGCGTTCCCGCGCATCAAGGCCGCGCTGAATGCGCGGCAGTCGGCTGCCATCGATGCTCTGGGTGTCGGTCCGACGCGCGGCGGCGAGCGCGACGCCTTGACCCTGTTCGATGAGAACGCGCTGCTGTTCGCGTGTGCCGACCCTGCGCTCAGCCGTGCGTTACGCGGCTTCGACTGGGTGACGCTATGCGTTGCCAACCGCGCGGCGTGGGGCGAACGGTGCGAGGTGCGCTGCTTCGGTCACGCGCTGCTCGAAAAGCTGATCGCGCCGTACAAGGCGTGCACGGGACATACGTGGATCGTCGACGTCCCGGTCGAGTACTTCTCGTGGCCTGTTGCGGAGCGCGATGCCTGGCTCGACGAAGCGGTCAGCCGTGAGCTCTCATCCACGCGGGATTTGACGACGCGCGTGTTTGCACCGCTTCCGGTGCTGGGCATCCCCGGCTGGTGGCCCGCCAACGGGGCCGCTGCCTTCTATGACGACCCCGCTGTGTTTCGCTCAGGACGTCGCCAGGCGCGCTGAACCGGCGGCGGGCGGCGGGCGGTGGGCGCGGTGGGCTGCGGCTTGGCGGCCGTCGCGGCAGTCATCCGTCAGGCCACGCCAGCTTTCTATTTCGGCGCTTGCGCGCGTCCGCCCCGGTCAGCAGGTGTTAAAATCCCGGCCAGCAAAGCAGGTCAGGCAGTCGCGGCCTCTGCGGCTTCGGTCAAAGAGGGCGAGGAAAGTCCGGACTCCATAGGGCAGGGTGATGGCTAACGGCCATCCGTGGTGACACGCGGAACAGGGCAACAGAAAGCAAACCGCCGATGGCCCGGCGCAAGCCGGGATCAGGTAAGGGTGAAACGGTGCGGTAAGAGCGCACCGCGGCTGCTGCGAGGCAGACCGGCACGGTAACCTCCACCCGGAGCAATTCCAAGTAGGCAGGCTAGCATCTTCGAGATGCAGGATGGGGCCCCCGTCACGTCTGCGGGTAGGAAGCTTGAGCGCGTCAGCAATGGCGCGCCTAGAGGAATGGCTGCCACGCGCGCGGCGCTTCGGCGCGGCGCGTGCACAGAATCCGGCTTATCGACCTGCTTTGCCGCTGAATAGAAAAATGCCGGCGTCCGTGAGGATGCCGGCATTTCCTTTTGGTGCCGCGTTTATTGGGCGCCGCGCGTATTGGCGCGTTGGATTGCCCGTGTCATGGGCGCTGGTTGATTGCATCCGGCCCACCGTACGCCGCGGCGGTCAGCCCGCGACGATATCGAACGAGTGCGTCAGTTCGGCGGTCTTGGCGATCATGATCGAGGCCGAGCAATACTTGTCGTGCGACAGATTGATGGCGCGTTCGACCGTAGCCGGGTTCAGGTTCTTGCCGGTCACCGTGAAATGAAAGTGGATCCTGGTGAACACTTTCGGGTCTTCGCTGGCCCGCTCTGCCTTCAGCGTCACCGAGCAGCCGGCGATTTCCTGGCGGCTCTTCTTGAGGATCATCACCACGTCGTACGCGGTGCATCCGCCGGTGCCGAGCAGAACCATTTCCATCGGCCGCGGGGCCAGATTGCGGCCGCCGCCTTCCGGCGCGCCGTCCATCGTGACGAGGTGGCCGCTACCGGTTTCGGCGGCGAACGCCATGCCGTCTTGCCCCATCCAGCTTACTTTGCATTCCATGCCTTTACCCCAGCTCGCATAACTTGTATTCGAAATGCCATTGTAGCCCGGCGCCTGAGTGTTCGCCCGAGGGCACTCCGGCGCGCCGTTATGCTCGTTGACGCCTTGCGTGCTGCGGTGCGGCATGGTTTGAGGGTGCGGGATTGCCCTGATGCCGTTAGGGGTTTTACTCTAGTTTTGACACGCGAAAAGTGCGCCGGATCGTGCTTATGTATTTGATACAAAACAGTTTTATGGTCTTTTGTTGGCGCTTGCTCGTTTGTCACATTATGAAATCGAATTTCGCAATGCAAATAATCTTGCGTCGCACAAGGTCGGCTCATATAATCGTTTTCATTGGTTGTCGCAGTCCGGCAACCTCCGCATGTCTCCTCCACCCTCCTCCTTTGGTGGATTAAACCCGAACCGCTCGTTCGGGTTTTTTTTCGCCTGCTCGCCGCTTGCCTCAAATTTTGACTTGAGGCCGGAATTTCCTTTATAATCCAAGGCTTTTCCGCATTCGTGCCCGCGGAGGAAGAACAGGGAGAGCCTGCACGCGCCTCGATGCGCACATTACAAGCAGGAAAAAACACAGGGCGCAGCAATTATTTTTGGATCGATCATGAAGACATTTTCCGCAAAAGCCCATGAGGTTACGCGCGAATGGTACGTGATTGACGCGACGGATAAGGTTCTCGGGCGTGTCGCCAGCGAAGTGGCACACCGTCTTCGCGGCAAGCACAAGCCAGAATTCACTCCGCACGTCGACACCGGTGATTTCATCATCGTTATCAACGCCGGCAAGCTCCGTGTCACGGGCAACAAGTCCACGGACAAGAAGTACTATCGCCACTCGGGTTACCCGGGCGGCATCTATGAAACGACGTTCGGCAAGATGCAAGAACGCTTCCCGGGCCGTGCGCTTGAGAAGGCGGTCAAAGGCATGCTGCCGAAGGGCCCGCTCGGCTACGCGATGATCAAGAAGCTGAAGGTCTACGCTGAAGCAACGCATCCGCATTCGGCACAACAGCCGAAAGCGCTCGAGATCTAAGGGGAGCCCACATGATCGGTAACTGGAATTACGGCACGGGCCGCCGCAAGAGCGCCACTGCACGTGTGTTCATCAAGGCAGGCAAGGGCGACATCGTTGTCAACGGCAAGCCTATCGCTGAGTACTTCTCGCGCGAAACGTCGCTGATGATCGTGCGTCAGCCGCTGGAACTCACGAACCACGGCGTCACGTTCGACATCAAGGTCAACGTGTCGGGTGGCGGTGAAACGGGTCAAGCCGGTGCGGTTCGCCACGGCATCACCCGCGCGCTGATGGACTATGACGCAACGCTGAAGCCGGAACTGTCGAAGGCTGGCTTCGTCACGCGTGATGCACGTGAAGTCGAACGTAAGAAGGTCGGCTTCCACAAGGCACGCCGCAGGAAGCAATTCTCGAAGCGTTAATCGCTTCGGTGTGCTCTGGCTTTCGGGCCAGGCCACTGCAAAAGCCGCCGGCGCGTTCGCGTTGGCGGCTTTTTTCATATTGGGCTGCCGTGCGGTAGGGTCGCGCCTGAAGAGAACCCATTGATTTTGTGGGCTTCGGCACGATATCGAGATCAGCCCTACAATAGCGGTTAGAAGCTTTTTTGGAGAGTTCGAATGAACGCAGTCACCGACACCCCCGTGACCGAGATGCCTAGCCCCTTCGTTTTTACCGACGCAGCGGCTGACAAGGTCAAGCAGCTGATCGACGAAGAAGGCAACCCGGAGCTGAAACTGCGCGTATTCGTGCAGGGCGGCGGCTGCTCGGGCTTTCAATACGGTTTTACGTTCGACGAAGCCGTCAACGAAGACGATACCGTGATGAACAAGAGCGGCGTCCAGTTGCTGATCGATTCAATGAGCTACCAGTACCTGGTTGGCGCTGAGATCGACTACAAGGACGACATCAATGGCGCCCAGTTCGTGATCAAGAATCCGAACGCCACCACCACCTGTGGTTGCGGCTCGTCGTTCTCGGTCTAAGCAATCTGGTCGAAGGCTGGACCGGCAGTATGCAGAAACGGGGCTTTGGCCCCGTTTCTTATTGGTGCGTTTGCGCTGCCTTCAGCGCCGCTTAGCGCCGCTCAGCGCGGATAAATCGCGCCCAGCACCCGTTCGCCCGCGGCGCCTGTGACGGCGGCCAGATTGCCTGGCTCGCGCGCCACACAGCGCATCGCCAGCCAAGCGAACGCCAGCGGCTCGACCTGGTGAGGCGGCACCCCGAGCGCTTCGGTAGTCAGCACCGGAACGCCGCTCACGCCACTGTCCTCGAGCGCGGCCTGGATCGCTTTCATCAACACCGGATTGCGCGCGCCGCCGCCACAGACGTAGACCGCGCGGACATCCGATGCGTGTCGCTCGATCTCGCGTGCCACCGTGATCGCCGTCAGCACGACGAGCGTCGCCTGCACGTCGGCGGGGGGCAGACCGGCAAACGCCTGCAGCTTCTCGTCGAGCCAGGCCGGATTGAACAGGTCGCGGCCGGTGCTTTTGGGCGGCTGTTGCGTGAAGAACGGTTCGTCCAGCAGCGCATTCAGCAACGGCCGATGCACCTGGCCACCCGCTGCGAAGTGCCCGTTCTGGTCGTAAGGTTTGCCGAGGTGGCGGTGCGCCCACTCGTCGAGCAGCGCATTGGCCGGCCCGCAGTCGAAGCCGCGCACGCTGCCCGCGGCGTTCAGAATCGTGATGTTGCTGATGCCGCCTAGGTTGCAGACCACACGCGTTTCGCCCGGCGCACCGAACACGGTCGCATGGAAGGCCGGCACCAGCGGCGCGCCCTGGCCGCCCGCGGCGACATCCCGGCTGCGGAAGTCCGCGATCACGTCGATGTGCGCCATCTCCGCCAGCAGCGCCGGATTGTTGATCTGACGCGTGTAGCCCTTCTCCGGACGATGCCGCACGGTCTGGCCATGCACACCGATCGCCCGCACGTCGGCGGCGGACAGATTGCCCGCGCGTAGCAGTTCGTGGCAACACACCGTGTAGCGCGTGGCGAGCGCATTGGCCGCCAGCGCTTCGCGCTCGATCTCGTTCTCGCCTGGGTGCTGCAGGCCGAACAGCGCCTCGCGCAGCCCCTCTGCGAAGCCGACAAAGGCCTCCGCGAGGACGACCGGAGGCTTGCCCTTGGCGAATTCGACGGCGATGCCGTCCACCCCGTCCATGCTGGTACCCGACATCAATCCGAAATAGATGCCGTCCGCCGTGCTGTCTTGCGCCACGTTGCCGCTCCTGTCAGTCGCTGGTGATGAGCCATCTTCGCAGATTATCAGACGCCTGCCACCACCGTCCGCGGACGCGGCGGCACGCATCTATGGGACAATCTCACTTTTTGCGACCTCACGTTCCAGCATGAGCACCGAGTCCACGTCCAAGCCCAGTCCCGTCTTTCCGATCACCGATGAAGTCCGTCACGCACTCGCCGTTACCAAACGGGGTGTCGACGAGTTGCTGATCGAAGAGGAATTCGCACAAAAGCTCGCGAAGAGCGCGGCCACCGGCGTCCCGCTGCGCATCAAGCTCGGTCTCGACCCGACGGCGCCCGATATCCACATCGGGCATACCGTCGTGCTGAACAAGATGCGCCAGTTGCAGGATCTCGGCCATACGGTGATTTTCCTGATCGGCGACTTCACCTCGCTGATCGGCGACCCGTCCGGCCGTAACGCCACGCGCCCGCCGCTGACGCGCGAGCAGATCGAATCGAACGCCACGACCTACTTCGAGCAGGCCGCGCTGGTATTGGATCGCGAGAAGACCGAGATTCGGTACAACAGCGAATGGTCGATGCCGCTCGGCGCCGACGGCATGATCAAGCTCGCGTCGCGTTACACGGTGGCGCGGATTCTCGAGCGCGAGGATTTCACCAAGCGCTACCAGGGCGGTCTGCCGATCTCGATTCACGAGTTCCTGTACCCGCTGATGCAGGGTTACGACTCGGTCGCGCTCAATGCCGACCTCGAACTCGGCGGCACCGACCAGAAATTCAACCTGCTGGTGGGCCGCGAACTGCAGAAGCAGTACGGCCAGGACCAGCAGTGCATCCTGACCATGCCGCTGCTCGAAGGGCTCGACGGCGTCGAGAAGATGTCGAAGTCGAAGAACAACTACATCGGCATCAGCGAAAAGCCGACGGATATGTTCGGCAAGCTGATGAGCATCTCCGACGATCTGATGTGGCGTTACTTCGAACTGCTGTCGTTCCGCCCGATGGACGAAATCGCCGGCTTCAGGAAAGAAATCGAAGCGGGCCGCAATCCGCGCGACTTCAAGGTGCTGCTTGGGCAGGAGATCGTCGCGCGATTCCACTCGCAGGCGGATGCGGAACGTGCGCTCGAAGACTTCAACTATCGCGCGAAGGGTGGTGTGCCGGACGATATTCCTTCGGTCACCCTGGCAGGTGCGCCGCTCGCAATCGGTCAGTTGCTGAAGCAGGCGAATCTGGTGCCGTCGACTAGCGAAGCGCTGCGCAATATCGAACAGGGCGGCGTGAAGATCGACGGCGCGACGGTGTCGGACAAGGGTCTGAAAGTCGACGCGGGCGAGTATGTCGTGCAGGTCGGCAAGCGCCGTTTTGCGCGCGTGACGCTGACGGCGTGATGGAGCGTCGCATGCCGGAGTGCCGCGCGTGATCGCGCTGATCCAGCGCGTGAGGCGCGCGGAAGTGCGCGTCGGCGAACGTGTCACGGGCGCCATTGAAGCGGGCCTGCTCGCATTGGTGTGCGCCGAGCGCGGCGATACGGACGCCGCCGCCGACCGGTTGCTGGCGAAGGTGCTCGGCTACCGCGTGTTCAGCGACGCCGCCGGCAAGATGAATCTCTCGGTGCAAAACCTCGACGGGGCAGGGCGTTCCGGCGGTCTGCTGCTGGTCTCGCAGTTCACGCTGGCGGCCGATACCAACAGCGGCCTGCGCCCGAGCTTCACGCCGGCTGCGCCGCCCGACGAGGGCAAGCGCCTGTTCGACTACTTCGTTGCGGCGGCCCGCGCGAAGCATCCGATTGTCGAAACCGGCGAATTCGGGGCGGATATGCAGGTCTCGCTCGTCAACGATGGCCCCGTCACCTTCTGGTTGCAGACGCACGCCTAGGGTTTCGCGGCCGCGCGCGCCGTTCGCGCTTCACGGGCCAAGGGGATAAGTGCGAGGGCAAGCCAGGGCCAGCTTCAGCATCGTCCCCGGCACCGCGCCGCATTTGCGACAATAGCGCTTCGCTACCACCGGCTACCGACGCCCCCTTCTCTTCTCATGTCCACGCAGATTCTTTTCATCCGGCACGGCGAGACCGACTGGAACCGCATCAAGCGCATCCAGGGGCACATCGACATTCCCCTGGCGACGAGCGGTCTCGAGCAGGCTCAGCGACTCGCGCGCCGTCTCGCGGATGAAGCTCAGCAGGGCGGCCGGCTCGATGCGATCTACTCGAGCGATCTGCAACGTGCGCAGCAGACCGCGCAGCCTGTCGCCGATGTCCTCGGTTTGCCGCTGCATCTGCGCGAAGGCTTGCGCGAGCGTTCGTACGGCGCGTTTCAGGGCTACGACCGTGATGAGATTGCGGAGCGTTATCCCGACGAATACGACCGCTGGCAAACCCGCGATCCTGGCTTCGCACCGCCCGAAGGCGAGTCGATGCGGGCCTTCTACCACCGGGTGATGGATGCGATCGAGCCGATCGTCGCAGCGCATCCTGGCGGCCGCATTGCGTGCGTCGCGCATGGCGGCGTGCTGGATTGTGTCTACCGCTTCGCACGCGACCTGTCGCTAGAAGTGCCGCGCGACTATGCGCTGCTCAATACGAGCGTCAATGTGGTCGAGTTCGACGGCGGCAAGGCAACGGTGAAATCGTGGGCGGATGTCTCGCATCTGGATGCGCCGAGCGAGGACGACACGCTGCGCAAGATCGTCAAGCCCGGTCTCTGAGTGTGACGGGTGTGGGCGCGCGCTGCGCCCATTGAACGGGCCCGCGGGTTTTGCCGATTCCGCTGATTCTGCCGATGCAGCGCGCGACGCGCAGAGACTCAGGTCGCGCCCGAATCCCACAGGTCGCGTACCGGACTGGTCGAGTCCGGCGCGGCAAGACCGAAGTGCCGATAGGTCAGCAGGGTAGCGACGCGGCCACGCGGCGTGCGTTGCAGAAAACCTTGCTGGATCAGATACGGTTCGAGCACATCTTCGATGGTGTCGCGCTCTTCGCCGATAGCCGCAGCCAGGTTGTCGACGCCGACCGGGCCGCCGTCGAACTTGTGCAGGATCGCCTCGAGCAGCTTGCGGTCCATCAGGTCGAAGCCGACCGGGTCGACATCCAGCATTCTGAGTGCGGCGTCGGCCACTTTCGCGGTGATGTTGCCGTCCGCCTTGACCTCGGCGAAGTCGCGCACGCGACGCAGCAGCCGGTTGGCGATCCGCGGCGTGCCGCGGGCGCGCTTGGCGATTTCGAACGCGCCGTCCGGGTGGATCTGCGCGTGAAGCAGCGACGCCGACCGCGTGACGATACGGGCCAGCTCTTCGGCGTTGTAGAACTCGAGCCGCGAGACGATGCCGAAGCGGTCGCGCAGCGGATTGGTCAGCATGCCGGCGCGGGTGGTGGCGCCGACCAGCGTGAACGGCTGCAGATCGAGCTTGACGCTGCGCGCCGCGGGCCCTTCGCCGATCATGATGTCGATCTGATAATCCTCGAGCGCCGGATACAGGATTTCCTCGACGACCGGCGAGAGCCGATGGATTTCGTCGATGAACAGCACGTCGTTTTTTTCGAGGTTCGTCAGCAGCGCGGCGAGGTCGCCGGCGCGCTCGAGTACCGGGCCGGACGTTTGCCGCAGATTGACACCCATTTCCCGCGCGATGATGTGCGCGAGCGTGGTCTTGCCGAGACCCGGCGGCCCGAACAGCAGCACGTGGTCAAGCGATTCGGAGCGGCGCTTGGCGGCCTCGATGAAGATTTCGAGCTGGCCGCGCACCTTTTCCTGCCCGACGTACTCGTCGAGCTGACGCGGGCGCAACGCCCGCTCGAACGCTTCTTCGTTCGGCGATACGGGCGTGGCAGCGATGATGCGCTCAGCGGCGAGTTTGTCGGTTTCGATCATGGTTGCATTGTACCGCGCGGCGCTCGCCGCCGAAGCTGGCCGAACGGCCAGGGTGCGCTTTGGCGCGCGGCGTGCGAAGCTTTACCCCACAGCACGCCCGGCGCCTCGCTTTCCATCAGGCCTTCGAAAGCGCCTTCAGTGCGAGCTTGATGCCTTCGGACACCCCCGTGCCCGCCGGCACGTTCTTGACGGCGGCCAAGGCTTCTTTTTCGGAGTAACCCAATGCGAGCAGTGCGTTCAGGATATCGGAGGCGTGGTCGGATGCCGACACCGCGCCCGCCATCGCGCCCAGGTCGGCGCCGATCTTGCCCTTCAGTTCGAGAAGCAGGCGTTCCGCCGTTTTCTTGCCGATGCCCGGCACGCGCGTCAGGCGCGCCGCGTCCTGCATCGTGACGGTCTGCGCCAGTTCGTGCACGCTCATGCCGGAGAGCACGCCGAGCGCCATGCGCGCGCCGATGCCGCTGATCTTCAGCAGTTCGCGGAAGGTGGCGCGCTCTTCGGCGGTGCCGAAGCCGAACAGCAGATGCGCGTCTTCCCGCACGATCAACTGGGTGAGCAGGACCACCCGTTCGCCGGTCGAGGGCAGGTTGTAGAACGTGCTCATCGGCACGTCGACCTCGTAGCCCACGCCGTTGCAATCGACGAGCAGGTGGGGCGGATTTTTTTCCAGCAGGACGCCGGCAATGCGACCGATCATGGCGGGTTCAATCGTGAGAGAAAGGGCGAGTGTAGCGCAGCGCGGGGGCGCCCGGACGCGGCAGGCGTTAGCCCACCAGCCGCCCGCGGCGCACCCGCAGGCCCTTCTTGGCGAGCGAGGGTGCGATGCCGCCCAGCGTGCTGAGCGTGCTGCCGCTGTGGGCATGGCAGATCGCCATGCCGAGGGCATCGGCGGCGTCGGTGCCGGGCACGCCGGCGAGGTTCAGCAGACGCACCACCATCTGCTGCATCTGCTCCTTGGTCGCGCGGCCGTAGCCCACCACGGCCTGCTTCAGTTGCAGCGCGGTGTATTCGGCTACCGGCACGCCGCCCGCCACCAGCCCGCAGATCGCTGCGCCGCGCGCCTGGCCGAGCAGGAGCGTAGATTGCGGATTGACGTTGACGAACACCTTTTCGATCGCGGATTGATCGGGGGCGTGCTGGCGGATCAGCGTGGAGATGCCTTCGAAGATCGTGCCGAGGCGCGACGGCAAGTCGGCGTCAGCGGTCTTGATGGTGCCGCTTGCCACGTAGGTGAGCTGATGACCGTGCTGGTCGATCACGCCGAAACCGGTCACACGCAAGCCGGGGTCGATGCCGAGAATTCTCATGAGATGCGCTGCGAACTAAGTGCCTGCGATACTACAACGAACGGGACGCGCGGCGGGGTGCGCAAGCCGCCGAGCCGCGAATAAAGCTTCGCCACGCTTGCGGCAGCCGGACGAAGTAAGGGCGAGGCATAAGTAGTCGGGGCAACCGGAAACAGCCGAGGAGGCAGGCATGGAGCGCTATCGAAATCTAAGCGGTGACTCGGGCGTCGAGGCTTACGCGCTCGGCGTCGGCTGTATTGCGGTTCGCTTCAGATCCGGTGTGACCTATTGGTACACAGATGCGAGTGCCGGAGCCGATCATGTGGCGGAGATGAGCCGACTGGCTCAGCGTGGTCTGGGTTTGAGCACATACATCAGCACCCACGACGAGGTGAGCGCTGGTTACGCCAGAAAAGACCCCGACGATTGAGCGGCGTACGCGCAAGCGAAGCCGCGCGCACAAGACAAAACGGCCCGGCAGAAAAATCTGCCGGGCCGTTTCGTTTCGCGTGGTTCATGCGACCAGGAGGTGTGGCGCGCCGGCCTTGCAACAGCGCACAACGCAGCATCGCCGGGTCAAGCAGGCATCAATGCCGGAAGTGACGCACGCCGGTCAGCACCATCGCAATGTTGTGCTCGTCGGCGGCAGCGACGACTTCATCGTCGCGCATCGAGCCGCCCGGCTGGATCACGGCGGTTGCGCCTGCGGCGACCACGACATCGAGACCATCGCGGAACGGGAAGAACGCGTCCGACGCCACCGCCGAACCTGCCAGCGTCAAGCCCGCGTTCTGCGCCTTGATGCTCGCAATCCGCGCCGAGTCCACGCGGCTCATCTGGCCTGCGCCGACGCCGAGCGTCATGCCGTTGCCGCAGAACACGATAGCGTTCGACTTCACATACTTCGCCACGCGCCAGGCGAACAGCAGATCGTCCATTTCCTGCGGCGTCGGATGACGCTTCGTAACGACGCGCAGTTCGTGCGGCTGCACGTTGTGCGAATCGAGCGACTGCACCAGCAGGCCGCCGCCCACGCGCTTCAGGTCGAACGCGTTATGGCCTTCGCCCAACGCGATTTCCAGCAGACGCACATTCTTCTTCGCTTCGAACACCTGACGTGCTGCCGCGCTGAACGAAGGCGCAATCAGCACTTCGACGAACTGCTTGGCCACCGCTTGTGCCGCTGCCTCGTCCACTTCGCGGTTGAAGGCGATGATGCCGCCGAACGCCGAGGTCGGATCGGTTTGCAACGCCTTGGCGTAGGCTTCGTGCGCATCGGCGCCCACCGCCACGCCGCACGGATTCGCATGCTTGACGATGACACAGGCCGGCACGTCGAAAGTCTTCACGCATTCCCATGCTGCATCGGAATCGGCGATGTTGTTGTACGACAGTTCCTTGCCTTGCAACTGCGCGTAGTTCGCCAGCGCGCCGGCCGGCACCGACAGGTCGCGATAGAACGCGGCGCTCTGGTGCGGGTTTTCGCCGTAGCGCAGGTCCTGCACCTTGTCGAAGGCCAGATTGAACGTAGCAGGGTAGGTGTTGCGCGACGCATGCTGCAGTTCTTCGGTCAGGCTCGTCAGGTAGTTCGTGATCGCACCGTCGTACTGCGCGGTGTGCGCGAACACCTTGGTGGCCAGACGGAAGTTCGTCTTGTACGACACAGCGTTGCTGTTCGCGCGCATTTCTTCGAGCACGACCGCGTAGTCCACAGGGTCGACTACCACCGTTACGTCGCGATGATTCTTCGCCGCGGAGCGCAGCATGGTCGGACCGCCGATGTCGATGTTCTCGATCGCGTCTTCCAGCGAGCACTCTTCCTTCGCTACCGTCTGCACGAACGGGTACAGATTCACGACCAGCAGGTCGATGGTCGGAATATCGTGCTTCTCAAGCGCTGCCATGTGCTCCGGCAGGTCGCGGCGCGCGAGGATGCCGCCGTGCACTTTCGGATGCAGCGTTTTCACGCGCCCGTCGAGCATTTCCGGGAAGCCGGTGTAGTCGGCCACTTCAGTGACGGCGAGGCCCGCGTCCGCGAGCAGTTTCGCGGTGCCGCCGGTGGACAGGATCTTGACGCCGAGGTCCGACAGCGATTTGGCGAAATCGACGATGCCGGACTTGTCGGAAACGGAGATGAGCGCTTGCTTGATCATGATGAAGAATGAGAAGCCGAAGGTGGACGTGGCAGGGGCGCCAAAAAACTACAACGAGCTACAGCAAACCGTGCTGTTGCAGCTTCTTGCGCAGCGTATTGCGGTTGATGCCGAGATACTCGGCGGCCAGCGACTGATTGCCGCCGGCCTGCTCGAGCACCACCTCGAGCAACGGCTTTTCGACACACGAAATAACCATGTCGTAGACGTCATGCGGATTGGAGCCGTCGAGGTCCTGGAAGTACATGCCCAGGCTGTCGCGGACGGATTGTTCGATATTGTTCTTGCTCATGCTGCTAGTCGGTCGGAGTGGTCCGGCTCGCCGTTCGGGTTGACATCCTCTTCCACGTAGACGAGGCGGTCGGAGAGCGCCTTTTGGGCGTCGAAGAACTCGTTGACGGCGAGAAGTTGTTCGCGCGTCGTGTCCAGCGTATTCATGCGGTGCCGGAACACATTGGCGCCAGAAAGGCCGCGAGTGTACCAGCCGATGTGCTTGCGCGCAGTGCGCACGCCCGTAAATTCGCCATAGAACGCGTAGTGATCTTCGAGATGCTCGTTCATCACCTGCTGGATCTCGTCGATGCGCGGCGGCGGCAACAGCTCGCCGGTTTGCAGGAAATGCTCGATCTCGCGGAACAGCCACGGGCGGCCCTGCGCCGCGCGGCCGATCATGATGGCGTCGGCGCCGGTAGCGGCGAGCACCTCGCGGGCCTTCTGCGGCGTGGTGATGTCGCCGTTGGCGACTACCGGGATGCGCACCGCGGCCTTCACCGCGGCGATGGTTTCGTATTCGGCGTCGCCGTGATACAGGTCGGCGCGGGTGCGGCCGTGCACCGTGAGCATCGAAATGCCGGCGTCTTCGGCCAGATGCGCGACGCTCAGCGCGTTCTTGTTGTCGCGGTTCCAGCCGGTGCGGATTTTCAGCGTGACGGGCACCGCATCCGGCCCCACGCCCACTGCGCCCACCACCGCCTCGACGATTCGCTGCACCAGCGGCTCGTTCTGCAGCAGCGCGGAGCCGGCGGCCACATTGCACACCTTCTTGGCGGGACAGCCCATGTTGATGTCGATGATCTGCGCGCCGTTGGCGACGTTGTAGCGGGCCGCCTCGGCCATCATGGCCGGATCGGCGCCGGCGATCTGCACGGCAATCGGCTCGACCTCGCCCGCGTGATTGGCGCGGCGCATGGTCTTCTCGCTTTTCCACAACTGCGCGTTCGACGCGACCATTTCCGACACGGCATAGCCCGCGCCCAGCCGCTTGCAGAGCTGGCGGAACGGCCGGTCGGTCACGCCCGCCATGGGGGCGACGAACAGGTTGTTGCGCAGATTGTGGGAGCCGAGAGTGGGCATGGCAGGGACGCAACCGCCGGACATCAGCGTGATGGGGGCGGGTGCGAAATACGAGGGAAAACCGCTATTTTAGCGTTAACGGAATCGCGACACCCGACTTGAGGCTGTCGTAACCCATTAAATCTTCTATGAAAGTGCACGGGTTCATAGAGCCGCGGAACGCGAATGACCCGAAGAGCTAGCGACGTTGCCCGAACATCATCTGCCGGGCCAGCGCGGTTTTGACCGGCGGCACGAATTCGAGCGCGGTCAGCGCGAGTCCGCGCAGCGCAGCGAGCGCGGGGAAGTCCACCGTGAAGAGACGGGCGAGCGTGTCGGTTGAGCGGATCGTCAGGCGCCGGTCGAGCGAACGGCGCTGTGCGAACGCGGCCAGCGCGAGCGGCGTCGCGCCGTGCTGCGAGAGCGCGTCGGCGAGCGCATGCGCGTCGCGCAGTCCCAGATTCAACCCTTGGCCCGCCACCGGATGCAATGTCTGCGCCGCATTGCCGATTGCGACGACCCGTCCCTTGACGAGCGTATCGAGCGCGTTAAGGCCGAGCGGGAACGCCGCGCGGCCCTTGATCTGCGTGAAGCGGCCCATCCGGTCGCCAAAAGCCGTACCGAGTTCGCGCAGGAACGCGTCGTCCGGTAGTTGAGCCCGGCGTGCCGCTTCGTCCGGCGAGCAGCACCAGACCAGCGCGTAGTCGGCGTCACGCGCGCCGCCCGTGGGCAAGAGCGCAATCGGCCCTTGGTCCGTGAAACGTTCCCACGCGACATGCGGACGCGGCGCCGCCACGCTGACCGTGCCGACCAGGGCGGTTTGCCCATAATCCCGCGTGCCGCCGGCGCTGCCGCTTTTCTTCTGCTGCTCCTGGAACAAGCCGCCTTCGGCGTTCACCAGAATACGCGTGCGCAGGTTGCGCGGGCCTTGCGCGGATTCGACCGGCAACGTCACGCCGTCGTGTTCCTGAACCGGCGCTTGCGCCGAGGTGGACTGCAGCCAGTGCACGGCGGTCGGCCGTACGGCCTCGGCGAGCGCCTGCACGATCGAACCGTAGCGCAGCACATAGCCGAGCGCGGGCAGGCCGTGCTCGGTGTGATCGATCAGCGTGCGGCCGAAGTGCCCGCGCTGCGACACGTGGATGCGGTGAATCGCCGTGGCGTCCGCCGGCCAGCGCAGCGGCTCCAGAATCATGCGGCTGCCTTGCGAGACGGCAATCGCCCGCGGATCGCCGAGCGCGTCTTCAGGCTTGCGCGCGTCGATCAGCGCAATCGACAGCGCCTGGGTCGCGCTGCGGCGCGCGAGCCAACCGGCCAGCGCCAGCCCGACCGGCCCGGCGCCGACAATCGCCACGTCGAAGTCGAACGGCACCTCGGGCGTATCAGGTGAGCCTGGCTGCGGCACACCGGCCGGTTGAGAAACGTCGTTCATGGGCTATCTATCGCTTCGGTCTGATCACGCCTGCCGCGCAGCGCCGGCCGCAGCCTGCGCTTCCTGCATCAGCGCTTCGATTTCGTCGGCCTTGACCGGCACGTCGCGCGTGAGCAGCTCGCAACCGTCCGGTGTGACGACCGCGTCGTCCTCGATGCGGATGCCGATGTTCCAGTACTGCTCAGGGACGTTTTCTGCCGGGCGGATGTAGAGCCCCGGTTCGATCGTCAGCGCCATCGACGGCTTCAGGATGCGCGAAGGCAGTGCGCCTTGTGCATCGCGCGGCGCACCGCGCTCCCGGTAGTCGCCGCAGTCGTGCACGTCCATGCCGATCCAGTGGCTGGTGCGGTGCATGTAGAACGGCGCATAGGCGCGTTCCTCGATCACGTCGTCGACCGAGGAGAAAAGCCCCCGCTCGATGATGCCCGTGTCGAGCAGCCCCTGCGACAGCACGCGCAAGGCCGCGTTATGCGGGTCGTCGAAATGGGCGCCTGGGCGGGTGGCGGCAACCGCGGCTTCCTGCGAGGCGAGCACGATGTCGTACAGCTCGCGTTGCGCCGGCGTAAAGCGGCCGTTCGCCGGGAACGTGCGGGTGATGTCCGACGCGTAGCCGTCGAGTTCGCAGGCGGCGTCGATCAGGATCAGGTCGCCGTCTTGTGCGATGGTGTTGCCCGCCGCGTAATGCAGCACGCAGGCATTGGCGCCGGCGGCGACGATCGAGCCGTACGCCGGCCCTTGCGCGCCGTATTTGCGGAACGTGTACAGCAGCTCGGCCTCGAGTTCGTACTCGCGCACGCCGGCGCGGGACGCGGCCATGGCGTGACGATGCGCGAGCGCCGAGATCTCGCCGGCGCGGCGCATGATGGCCAGTTCGTGGCTGTCCTTGAAGAGACGCATCTCGTCGAGGAGCGGCAGGAGGTCGTGCGCGGCGGCCGGCGCGGCGACGCCGCTGCGGCCCTTGGCGCGCACCGCGTCGAGCCAGCGGCGCACCTGTTCGTCGAGCTGGGCCGAGCTGCCGAGCGCGTAGTGCAGCGCCGGCTTGTCCGCGAGGATGAGCGGCATCTGGCTCTCGATCTCCTCGACCGCAAACGCCGCGTCGAAGCCGAACGCCTCGCGGGCGGCCTCGGGACCGAAGCGGAAGCCGTCCCAGATCTCGCGCTCGGCATTCTTGGCGCGGCAGAACAGGATCGACGCCGGGCCGTTCTCGCCCGCGCTGGCGTCCAGCACGAGCAGCCCTTGGGGCTCGGTAAAGCCCGTCAGGTAGTAGAAGTAGCTGTCGTGCCGGTAGGGATAGTCGGCGTCCCGGTTGCGCACCACTTCGGGCGCGGTGGGGACGATGGCGACGCCGCCGCCTGCCGCGCGCAGCGCAGCTAGCACGCGCTCGCGGCGCTTGCGGTAAACGTCGATGGCGAGAGTGGGTTCGTTCGGCTGGTTCATGGCGCAATTGTAGCGCCCAATCGGCATCCGGATTCGGCGCCCTGGCCATCCGGCCAGGTGGACGGGCGGCGCAGGAAGCTGCAATGTTGCAATCCGTCCACAGCTCCGGTGGGCGTTGTTCCGGAAGATGGGGCGCGGCACTCAGGAGGGCCGTCAACCAACGTATACTTCCGCCCAATTCCAGAAGCAGAAAAGGCAGATGTGATGATGAAACTCATCGGTTCGCTCGGCAGTCCGTTTGTCCGCAAGGCGCGGATCGTCTTTGCCGAGAAGAGGATCGACTACAAGCTGGTGCTCGAAAACGTCTGGGCGCCGGACACCACCATCCATACCTTCAACCCGCTCGGCAAGGTGCCGTGTCTCGTGATGGAGGACGGCGAGGCGGTGTTCGACTCGCGTGTCATCTGCGAATACGTCGATACGCTGTCGCCGGTCGGCAAGCTGATTCCGCCGTCGGGGCGCGAGCGCGTCGAGGTGCGCTGCTGGGAAGCGCTCGCCGACGGGGTTCTGGATGCGGCGGTGCTGATCCGCCTGGAAGGCATGCTGCGCCCGGCCGAACAGCGCTCGGACGGCTGGCTGGCGCGCCAGCAACGCAAGATCGACGATGGCCTCGTGGCAATGTCGCAGGGGCTCGGCGGCAAACCGTGGTGCGCGGGCAATCGCTACACGCTCGCGGATATCGCCCTGGGCTGCGCGCTCGGCTACCTGGATTTCCGCACGCCGGGTCTGAACTGGCGCGAGTCGTATCCGAATCTCGACAAGCACTTCCAGAAGCTGTCGCAGCGGCAGCCGTTCATCGATACTTTCCCGGCGGACTGAGCGGCAGGCTGAGCGGTGGACCGAGCGCGGCTGCGCGAGCACGACGGACGGACGGACGGCGGCCAGGCCGTGCCGCCGTCCGCAAGCCGCGCGTCAGGTCGCCGCGAGTTCCACCTTCGGCGCAAACGACTCGGCGCTCGCCACCGGCCACCACTTTTCGTACAGCGAGTAGCGGTAGTTACCGTTCAGCAGATCGTTCGGTTCGAGGTACTTCAGCAGATCCGACATCAGGCTGACCTCATGCGACGACACCCGCCGCACGATGTGATGCGCGCGCAATTCGGCCGGATGCTTGAGACCGGCGGCCTGGATGATTTCCTGCAGTGCGTGCAAGGTGTTGTGGTGGAAGTTGAGGACCCGGTCGGACTTGTCCAGCACCACCAGTGCGCGCTGGCGCACCGGATCTTGCGTCGCAACCCCGGTCGGGCAGCGGCCCGTGTGGCAGGTCTGCGCCTGGATGCAACCCACCGCGAACATGAAGCCGCGTGCCGAGTTGACCCAGTCGGCGCCGATTGCGAGCGTCTTGGTGATGTCGAAGGCGGTGATCATCTTGCCGCTTGCGCCGATGCGAATGCGCTGCCGCAAGCCGATGCCGACCAGCGTGTTGTGCACCAGCAGCAGCCCTTCCTGCAGCGGCACGCCGACGTGATCGGTGAATTCGAGCGGTGCGGCACCCGTGCCGCCTTCCGCGCCGTCCACGACGATGAAGTCCGGCAGGATGCCCGTCTCCAGCATCGCTTTGGCGATGCCGAAGAACTCCCACGGATGGCCGATGCACAGCTTGAAGCCGGTCGGCTTGCCGCCGGACAGCGTGCGCAGGCGCTCGACGAATTCGAGCAGGCCGCGCGGCGTCGAGAATTCGGAGTGCGTGGCGGGCGAGATGCAGTCGCGGCCCATCGGCACGCCCCGCGTCTCGGCGATTTCCGGCGTGATCTTGGCCGCCGGCAGCACGCCGCCGTGACCCGGCTTCGCGCCTTGCGACAGCTTCACTTCAATCATCTTCACCTGCGGCTCTTTTGCCTGCCTGGCGAACTTGTCGGCATTGAAGGAGCCGTCGTCGTTGCGACAACCGAAGTAGCCCGAAGCAATTTCCCAGATGATGTCGCCGCCATGCTCGCGGTGATACTTCGACATCGAGCCTTCGCCCGTGTCGTGCGCGAAGTTGCCTTTCCTGGCGCCGAGGTTGAGCGCCATGATGGCGTTGGCCGAGAGCGAGCCGAAGCTCATTGCCGAGACGTTGAAGATCGACATCGAGTAGGGTTGCGCACGGTCCGGGCCGACCACCACGCGGAAGTCGTGACCGTCGAGCTGGGTGGGGGCGAGCGAGTGGCTGATCCACTCGTGCGCTACCGCCTTGACGTCGAGTTCGGTGCCGTACGGGCGGCTGTCGACATCGTTCTTCGCACGCTGATAAACGATGCTGCGCTGGGCGCGCGAGAACGGCTTTTCGTCGGTGTCGTCTTCGACGAAATACTGGCGGATCTCAGGCCGGATGAATTCGAACATGAACCGGAAGTGGCCCCACAACGGATAGTTGCGCAGGATCGCATGGCGTTCCTGGGTCAGATCGAACAGACCGAGCGCGACGAGCAATGCGGGGACGATGATCCAGAACCACGACAGATGATGTGCCGCGGCGAGCGCCGCGCAGGCAACGAGCAGCACAACTGCACACCACATGGCGAGGTAACGTCGAGAAAACATGGGGACTCCATTGCAGAGAGCGGTTAACCGCTGATTGTTATGTTGCTGCGCCGCTTATCGTTTTGCCTGTTGTACTGCTCGTTGCACAGCTCACCGCACGACTTATCGCGCGGTGAGCAGCACAGCGGTCTGCGGCTGCCGCACGGCCGGCTGCGCGGTCACCGCATGTTCGATGATGCCGCCGCCCAGGCAGATCTCGCCATCGTAGAGCACGGCCGATTGCCCTGGTGTGACAGCCCATTGCGCGTCGGCGAAATTGAGCGCGAAGTGGCCGTCCGCCTCGCCCGCCGTGCTGAACGTGCAGGCCGCGTCGGCTTGCCGGTAGCGCGTTTTCGCGCCGCAGGCGAAGTCTTCGGCGGGTGAGCGGCCGGCTACCCAACTGGTATTGCCCGCGCTCAGCGTGTGGCTCAGCAGCCATGAATGATCGTGGCCCTGGGCAACATACAGCGTGTTCGACGCAATCTCCTTGCCGGCCACGAACCACGGCTCGCCGCTGCCTTCCTTGCTGCCGCCGAGCCCAATGCCCTTGCGCTGGCCGAACGTGTAAAACGCGAGGCCGATATGCTCGCCGACCACCTTGCCGTCGGTGGTTTTCATCGGACCCGGCTTGGTGGGCAGGTAGCGGTTCAGAAAATCGCGGAACGGCCGCTCGCCGATAAAGCAGATGCCGGTCGAATCTTTTTTCTTCGCGTTCGGCAGGCCGATCTGCTCGGCGATCTCGCGCACTTTCGTCTTGGGGATTTCGCCGAGCGGAAACATCGTCTTCGACAACTGCGCCTGATTGAGGCGGTGCAGGAAGTACGACTGATCCTTCGTATGGTCCAGTGCCTTCAGCAGTTCGAAGCGGCCTTCGACCTCGCGCACGCGCGCATAGTGGCCGGTCGCGATGGTTTCCGCGCCGAGCGACATGGCGTGGTCGAGGAAGGCCTTGAACTTGATTTCGGCGTTGCACAGCACGTCCGGATTCGGCGTGCGGCCGGCCGAGTATTCGCGCAGGAATTCGGCGAACACGCGGTCTTTGTATTCGGCGGCGAAGTTGACCGCTTCCACGTCGATGCCGATCAGATCGGCCACCGAAACGACGTCGATCCAGTCCTGCCGCGTCGAGCAGTACTCGCCGTCGTCGTCGTCTTCCCAGTTCTTCATGAAGAGACCGACGACGTCGTAACCTTGCTCTTTGAGCAGCCATGCGGTGACCGACGAATCGACGCCGCCCGACATGCCTACTACGACTTTCTGCTTGCTCATGGGTTGCCTGACTTGCTTGATCGGGTGGGCCCGACCGAATGCGTATGCACGAAGTCGAGCGGGAAACGCCGGCCTGCGAGGTAATCGTCGATACAGCGCATCACGAGCGGCGTGCGATGCCGCTCGGGACAGGCGCGCAACTCGTCGGCGCTCATCCACAGCGTGCGGACGATATCGGGATCGAGCGCGCGGTGAGCCTCGGCCTCGCCGACGCTGCCGCAATACGTGAAGCGCAGATAGGTGACGCCGGCTGCGGCCGGGCGCTCGAAATGCGTCATGTAGACGCCCACCAGCGCCTCGGGCGTGAACGGATGCGCGGATTCTTCGAGCGTTTCGCGCACGACCGCCTCGGCGAGCGTTTCGCCCGCTTCCAGATGGCCGGCGGGCTGGTTCAGACGCAGCCCGTGGTCCGTGTGCTCCTCGACGAGGAGAAAGCGTCCGTCGCGCTCGACGATGGCGGCCACGGTGACGTGCGCAGCCCAGGTTTCGGGATTCATGGGGCGGTATTTTACCGTCTATGGCGGCTGGCTGCCGGGAAGCGGCGGTTCGGGCGCCACTGCGGACCCGTGCGGCTCCCGCCGGCCCCCCGGATTGTCCCTGATTTCGGTGCGCCCCCCGGTTTCGGTTAAAGTGGCGTCGTAGCCGTTGCAATTGCAAGCCGGCGTCCCTCGTCGGCAGCTCTGTCGTAATAACAGCAAGGCCGAGGAGGAGTCAAAGATGCACATCGGAGTGCCAGCCGAGACGCGAGCGCACGAGTCACGCGTTGCCGCCACCCCCGAGACGGTCAAGAAATACGTATCGCAGGGCCACCGGGTCACGATCCAGAGCGGTGCCGGAACCGGCGCCAGCTTCCCCGACGAGGCTTTTAGCGCGGTCGGCGCGGAGATCGTCGACGCCGCGACCGCATTCGGCGCCGATCTCGTTCTCAAAGTCCAGTCCCCGACCGAAGCCGAATTGCCGCACCTGAAACGCGGCGCGGTGCTGGTCGGCATGCTCGATCCTTTCAATGCCGACAACGCGGCGCAGCTCGCCGCGGCCGGCGTCACGGCGTTCGCGCTGGAAGCCGCGCCGCGCACGACCCGCGCGCAAAGTCTCGACGTGCTGTCGTCGCAGGCCAACATTGCCGGCTACAAGGCTGTGCTGCTCGCCGCCGACCTCTACCCGCGCTTCATGCCGATGCTGATGACGGCAGCCGGCACCGTGAAAGCGGCGCGCGTGCTGATACTCGGCGCCGGCGTGGCGGGCTTGCAGGCGATCGCGACCGCCAAGCGCCTCGGCGCCGTGATCGAGGCCTCGGACGTGCGACCGGCGGTGAAAGAGCAGATCGAGTCGCTGGGCGCCAAGTTTCTCGAGGTGTCGTACGAGACCGACGAGGAACGCGAGGCCGCGCAAGGCGTCGGCGGCTACGCAAAACCGATGCCGCCAAGCTGGTTGCAACGCCAGGGCGCGCTGGTCCACGAACGCGCCAAACAGGCCGATATCGTGATTTCGACCGCGCTGATTCCGGGCCGTCCCGCACCGACGCTGATCTCCGTCGACACCGTGCAGGCCATGAAACCCGGCTCGGTGCTGATCGATCTGGCCGCGGGCCGCGGCCCCGAGTACGAAGGGCGGCGCGGCGGCAACTGTCCGCTGACCGAGCCGGACAAGATCGTGGTCAAAAATGGCGTGCAGATCGTGGGCTTTACGAACCTGGCGTCGATGGTGGCCGCCGATGCGTCCTCGCTCTACGCCCGCAACCTGCTCGACTTCCTGAAGCTGATCATCGACAAGGAAGGCGCACTCAACATCGATCTCGCGGACGACATCGTCGCGGCCACGCTGCTGGCCCGTGACGGCGCAGTCACGCGCAAGGCATAAGGACACCGGCAATGGAAGTCATCAACCATACCGTCATCAACCTGATCATCTTCATCCTGGCGATTTACGTCGGCTACCACGTGGTCTGGAACGTCACGCCGGCGCTGCATACACCGCTGATGGCCGTGACCAACGCGATCTCGGCGATCGTCATTGTGGGCGCGATGCTGGCCGCCGGCCTGACGGTCGGCGATACGGGCAAGTTCTTCGGCACGCTGGCGGTGGCGCTGGCCGCGGTCAACGTGTTCGGCGGCTTCCTCGTCACGAGGCGAATGCTGGAGATGTTCAAGAAGAAAGAGCCGAAGAAGCTTCCCGCTGCCGGTGCGGCGCGCATTGAAGGGGGCAAGCAATGAGTCTGAACGTCGTCACGCTGCTTTATCTCGTTGCTTCGGTCTGCTTCATTCAGGCGCTCAAAGGGCTCTCGAATCCGAAGACGGCGCGCATCGGCAATACGTTCGGCATGGCCGGGATGGCGATTGCGATCCTCACCACCATCGCGCTGATCCTCAAGCAGGCCGCCGGGCTCGGCTCGAATCTCGGGCTTGGCCTTGGGCTCCTGTTCGCGGCGCTGGTGGTCGGCGGGGCGATCGGGGCGTTCGTCGCCGCGCGCGTCGAGATGACCAAGATGCCGGAACTGGTCGCCGCCATGCACTCGCTGATCGGTCTTGCGGCCGTGTGCATTGCCTATGCGGTGGTGTCGGAGCCGTCGGCGTTCGGCCTCGTCGATCCGGACAATCCGATCCCGGGGTTTCTGCCGTACGGCAACCGGATTGAGCTCTTTATCGGCACCTTCGTCGGGGCGATCACCTTCTCCGGTTCGGTGATCGCGTTCGGCAAGCTCTCGGGCAAGTACAAGTTCCGCCTGTTTCAGGGCGCGCCGGTGGTGTATCCGGGCCAGCATCTGATCAACCTGATGCTGGCGATCGGCATGCTCGGCTTCGGCGTGATCTTCTTTCTCACGCAAGCATGGCTGCCGTTCATCATCATGACGCTGATCGCGTTTGCGCTCGGGGTACTGATCATCATTCCGATCGGCGGCGCGGATATGCCGGTGGTCGTATCGATGCTCAACTCGTACTCGGGCTGGGCGGCGGCGGGCATCGGCTTCTCGCTGAACAATCCGATGCTGATCATCGCCGGCTCGCTGGTGGGCTCGTCCGGTGCGATTCTGTCGTACATCATGTGCCACGCGATGAACCGCTCGTTCTTCAACGTGCTGCTGGGCGGCTTTGGCGCCGAACCGGGCGCGGCGGCCGCGGGCGGCGCGCAGGAGCAGCGGCCGGTCAAGTCGGGCTCGGCCGAGGATGCGTCGTTCATGCTGGGCAATGCCGAGACCGTGGTGATCGTGCCGGGGTACGGTCTCGCCGTGGCCCGCGCACAGCATGCGCTGAAGGAGCTCACCGACAAGCTGATCGAGAAGGGCATCGATGTGCGCTACGCGATTCATCCGGTGGCGGGGCGCATGCCGGGCCACATGAACGTGCTGCTGGCGGAAGCCGAGGTGCCGTACGACCTCGTGTACGAGATGGACGACATCAACAACGAGTTCGGCCAGACCGATGTCGTGCTGGTGCTCGGTGCGAACGACGTGGTGAATCCGGCGGCCAAGAACGATCCGAAGTCGCCGATTGCAGGCATGCCGATCATCGAGGCGTACAAGGCGCGCACGGTGATCGTCAACAAGCGTTCCATGGCGGCCGGCTACGCGGGTCTCGACAACGATCTGTTCTACATGGACAAGACCATGATGGTCTTCGGCGATGCGAAGAAGGTGATCGAGGATATGGTGAAGTCGGTCGAGTGAGGATGGCTTCGGGGCCGCGCGTAGGGCGTGGCCCCGAGATGTCCTGACCTCAGCGCTGTTTCACCTCGACGTGCCTGAGAAAATCCGCGAGTCGTCTGCCCTCCATATCGGGGAACGGCTCGAGTACCAGCAACTCGCGAATCTCTTCGACGTCGAAATTGCGGAAGTCGCCGCGCAGTTCGCACCACGCGCCGATGGTCCAGCGCGCCCCCCAATAAAACAGCCCGAGCGGCCAGACGCGCCGCTCCGTGTGCGCGCCTTTGCGGTCGCGATACGCAAAGCTGACGACCCGCTTGCCGTCGATGGCCAGATGCAGCGCATCGACTTTCTCCGCGAACTCGCCCTTGATGTGAAACGACGGCGCGAAGATCGGCAGACGGTCGAGGGTTGCGCGCTTGTCGGCGGGCATGGTCGAGGCGATCTTCGCCAGTGCGCCGCGCGCGCCCTTTGCGAAGCTCGCGCCGCCCCAGGTTTCCAGCATGCGTGCGCCGGCGGCGAGCGCGGCCAGTTCGTCGACGGTGAAGGTGAGCGGCGGCAGGCTCGCCGAGCGGTTCAGACGGTAGCCGATCCCCGCTTCCCCTTCGATCGGCACCCCCGACAACTGCAGATCGCGCACGTCCCGATAGACGGTGCGCGGCGAGATATGCAGCCAGTCGGCAAGCTGCTGCGCGGTCGTCAGACGCCGGCCGCGCAGCAGCTCGGCGATCTGGAACAGGCGGTCGGCACGGCGCGTCATCGTGGGCGTCTTATGGAAGGGAGCGGGGCGGTCCCGCGATCATAGCGCTGTGCGATGCCGTCAATCATGCTTCGGCGAATGCAGTCCGATGCGATTGCCTTCGGTATCGGTGAAGAAGCCGATATAGCCGATATCCTGCGGCAGCTCGATGACAGGCCCTTGCACCTTGCCGCCGGCTTTCTCGACGCGGGCCAGCACAGCATCGACGCTCGGGCCGGCGTTCAGATAGACCATCACACCATCGGTGGAAGGCTTGAGCGTGGGGCTGTGGATGACGCAGCCGCCGGTGGCCGGTTCGGTGTACGGGAAGATCCCGATCGGCTGGCCGCCGACGTTTTCACGCCGCAGCGTGGTGGCGAACGCGGTCTCGTAGAAACGCACGGCGCGCTCGAAGTCGGTGGCGGGAATCTCGAACCAGGAAATGATGTGGGTGGCGGCTGCTGACATGACACTCTCCTTGGGGCGGTGGGGTGGCCTGGGTTGTCCAGGTCGTCCCGGGTTGGCCCCGGTTGGCCCTTGCGATGCGCCGGATGGCGTGATCAGGAGTGTGCGGCGGGGCTACTGACAGCGTTCTGTCAGTAGCCTTCGCTCCCGCTGGAATGACTTTGAAGCGAGGTGTTGCTGGAACCGAAGGTTTTGGCGCGCCGCGAGATGGCGCGAAGCGTTTGTCCGGATGCGGGCGGCGGCACATCGCCCGATTGGCCTGCGCAATGAAAAAGGCTGCGGACATGATATCCGCAGCCTTTCAATCAACTCACGTGCGACCCGGTTATATCAAGCCGCCGGCGTATCGTTTGCCGGGCGTTGCCTGACGCTGCCGGCGATCAGATCGAAGCGGAACAGCCGGCATTCGAGCGCGCCGTTGAAGAGCGGCGTCTTGGTCGATTCGCGCAGCCGCAACTGACCGGGCAGCTTGCGATCCGACGTCAGGATGAACGCGTGCCAGCCGGTGAAGCGCTGCTTCAACGCATCGCCGAGCGACTTGAAGAATTCGCTGTCCGGCGCCTCTTCCTGGGCGCGGCGGAAGCTGTCGTCCTCGCGGTTTTCACGCGTCTCGCGCAGCTCGCCACGCGCGTTGCGGCCACGTACTTCGATCCGCTCGCCATACGGCGGATTGGCGACGAGGATGCCCGGCTCCGACGACGGCGGCGCCATGCCGCGTGCATCGACCTGTTTGAGCGAGACCGAAGACAAACCCGCGCGCTCGAAGTTGGCGCGTGCCTTGATCAGCATGTCGCCGGAAATGTCGCTGCCGAAAATCTGCAGATCGGCGCGCGACGTCCGGGCGGCGTGCTTGGCGTCCAGAGCAGCCGCTTTCAGCGTCTGCCAGGTTTTGGCTTCGTATTGCTTGAGCTTCTCGAAGCCGAAGCGGCGCTCCGCACCCGGCGCGATATTCAGCGCTACTTGCGCGGCTTCCGCGAGGAACGTGCCGCTGCCGCACATCGGGTCGTACAGGGGCGTGCCGGCCGTCCAGCCGGTCAGGCGCAGGATGCCTGCCGCGAGGTTCTCGCGCAGCGGCGCAGCGCCCTTGTCGAGGCGCCAGCCGCGCTTGAAGAGCGGCTCGCCGGACGTGTCGAGGTACAGCGTGCAATCGGTGGCGGTGAGGAAGACAAAGACGCGCACATCGGGCGCGCTGGTGTCGATGTTGGGACGGTCGCCGCTCACTTCGCGCAGACGGTCGCAGATTGCATCCTTGACGCGCAGCGTGGCGAATTCGAGGCTGCGCAGCGGCGACTTGATGGCCGTGACGTCGACGCGCAGCGTTTCACGCGCGGAGAACCATTGCTCCCAGCGCTGTTCGAGCGCGAGTGCGTAGATGTCCTGTTCGCTGCGATACGGCCGGTGGGCGATTTTCAGCAGCACACGGCTGGCAATGCGCGAATGCAGATTGGCCGCCATGCCGGCTGCCCAGCCGCCGCGGAAATGCACTCCGCCTGGGACCTGCGCGCCCGCGGTGAACGGCGCACCATTCAGGTGGCGCGCGGCGATTTCGGCGAGCTCGGCCGCCAACGCGGCTTCCAGGCCGCGAGGGCAGGGGATGAAAAAATCGAAGGACATTGAAGTTGCCGGGAGGCGTTGAATAAGGCGCTATTGTACGCGGTCGGGGTGCGCCGGCCGGGCATTCACCGGCCACACCAGATCCAGCGGCTGCTGGAACACCCGGCGCCAGATCGCCCCGCGCAACGAGCGCACATAGTTGCGCCGCAGGTCGCGCGAGCGTACGGCCATATGAAACGCGAGCGCGAAACTGACCGCCACGTTCAGGATGGCCATGCTGCACACGCCCGCTATAGCCCACCAGAACTCCGGCAAGTCCAGCGCGCTGCTGCCCAGCACACCGAGCGCCACGCCGATCGACCCCGCGCTCAGCGTGACGTGCCGGACCTCGAAACTGAAGGCGAGCGCGCTCACGATGGCGGGCACGAGCCCCAGCATCAGACCCAGCGTGATATTGCCCACCACCCCTGCCACATTCGAGCGGCAGAAATTCGCGAGCCGCGCGGCGCCGGCCGGCCCGAGCGTCATGCGCAAGCGGCGGTTGTAGCTGAGCGCATCGGCGACCCGGTGCAGCACGAACCAGTTGTCGGCCCAGCCCGCAAGCAGGCTCGACGACCACAGCAGCACGCCGGTCAGCGCCGCATAAAACGGCGTGGGTCCGATCAGTGAGAACGAATGCAGCGTGGCGTGGGCCTTCTCCGGCGAGATGATGTTGGCGTGAAACACCGCGTGCCACAGAAGCTGTACGCCGAGACACACCGGAAAGACCAGCATCACGTTGCCGAACACGGCCGCGGCCTGGGTGCGGATCAGCGCGACCACCGAGCTCACGAAACTGTCCACGCCTTCGGGCGTGCCCGCGCCGTCGAGCTCACGGGCGATGGTCGGCGCCGTCATGGCCGGCTGCTTGGTGGCGAGCGAGAAATGCAGGAAGTGCATCAGCAGGAAGCTGGCCGCGTAGTTGACGCCGGCGAGCAAGCCTTCCAGCATCGTCTGCAGATGCGCGCCGGTGATGGCGAACTTCACGCACACCGTCACGACGGTGACGAGGCCGCCGCCCGCGGCCATGCGCAGCATCTTCAGATACTCGGCGCGATCGCGTGCAATGTAATGCTCGCCGGTATCCGCGCTGTATTCCACCACCTTGCGCGCCAGCAAGGAGAAGTTGCTGCGCATCAGGTGCGCGACGCTCTGGCTTGCATGGTTGGCCTTCACCAGCTCGGCGACGAGGCGCGAACTCGCGTGCGGGTCGTCGGAGGCCATCCACGCGTCCAGCAGATGCTCGGCGCGCTGGATACGCATGCGCATGCGTTCGATCTGAAACACGATGTCGACGCTTACACCGTTGCGGTACAGATGGCTAAAGACGTTGTCGGTGGCGATGCGGCATTCGTCCAGCAGCACGCGCAGATAGTTGACCTCATGCAGCAGCTTGCCCGGGTCCGCGCCGGCTTCCTCCGCCTGATGCGCCGACTCCAGCGCCAGCATCGCGCGGGTGAGGCGGTAGAACGGCTGCTTCTCCATGGCCACGCGTACGTCCGCGTCGCCCAGACGGCTGCGCACCGTTTGCGACAGTCCGGTTGAGCTGATCTGGCAAGTCAGGTTGTGCAGGGCGGCGAGCAGATCGAGCGAGAACGGCACGCCCTCGCGCGGGTTGCCGCTGTCCAGCTCGTAAGTGAACAGATCGCGGATGCGTGTGAGCAGATCGGTGGGCAGCGCCGCGATCCAGTCGGCATCTTCCGCCGCCGTGAACATCAGCGTGAAGATCGCCGCCAGGTCGCGGCGGTTCGGCGCGGGCGGAATCAGCGACGCTTCGAAGCGCTCGAACAGCGCGCCGAAAAACGCCGAGTGCACCGGCATGCCGGCGTCGCACAACAGCGAAATGCCGTCGCTCTCGCGCAGCAGCGCGCGCAGAATGCCCGCCACGTTTGCCTTCCACAGCGGGTTGCGATCCAGTACATGCAGCAGATAGCGCAGCCGCGTGTGCTCGGGCTGCCGGCGCGCCTCGTCGGCGAGCGGCTCCTGCGCGACGGGCTGCACCGTCCCGCCGCGATGGATCCAGTGCGCCAGTTCGATCAGCCATTCGCTGCGTTCCGCATATTGAGCGTGCTGATCGGCGATTGCCAGCAGCGCGTCGAGCTGGTGTCCGCTGTTGCGCGACGCGCGCCATTTCTTGACGAAGGTTTGGAGGGAACGGAACATGGGATGCTCAATGCGGACGCTGGGTTATTGACGTCGAGAGGTGCCGCAGGCGTCGCTGCACAGAGCGCGGCGGACGCCCGATGCGCGTCCGCCGCCGCCATACCGGCGGCTCAGCCTTGCGCGCCAGTGTGCGTGCCGGCAAGGCCGCCAACGAGAGTGCCGGCCAAACCGCCGGCACCGTCGAGCGCGGCGCTCGGGCCCACCGGCAACGGACAAGGCACGGTCGCCGGGGCGATCCGCGCCGGCACACCGGAGCCGTTTTTCGCCGGCGCAGCGGTGGCGACACGCGGCGCCGCGGCCGCCATGGCCTTGATGCCGGCGGCGATCTGCGTGGAGATCTGCTGCACGATCTGGCGATGGCCGTCGACCAGCGCGTCGTAGCCCGCCGTCACCGGCGTGCTGACGGTGCTGCGGCAGGTCATGACGGTCTCGCTGCGTACCGCACGCACGCTCCACACGGCGTCGATCAAGGCATGCGAGCCTGGCCACGACTCGAAGCGTTGCACGTTGACGCTGACCCGATAGACCGGCGTGCCTTCCGGATACGCGGTGCCGTAAACGTCGATCGTGCCCAGCTGCTGCGTGAGATCGGACGACAACGCGCGGCGGATCTCGTCGCCAGGCAACGAGGCCCAGCGGTCCTGTTCGAGGACCTGCACCTGGGTCGGACCCGTCTGGACCACGAGCTGATTTTTCGCGACCTGCGACGGCACGTCGACTGGCGGCACTTCGATCAGCAGCGCCGGCGCGGCCGTGCTGCGCGCAGTGACGGGCGCAGCGTCGGCGCCCAGGGTGTAGAAGCGGCTCGGCGGCGACGACGAGCACGCCGCAAGCGCCAGCAGTCCGGCACAGGCGCCGAGGTACGCGGCGGCGCGGGCAAGCCCGCGCGGCGAACGGGGGAGCCGGGCAAACATCATGGTTGATCTCCTGGTTTTCCGCGCAACAGCGATTCCGGATGGCGTTCCAGATAGTCCGACAGCGCATTCAAGGACTGCAGCGTGCGGGTCAGTTCCTGCAGCGCCTGATGCACGTCCGATTGCAACGGCGAGTCCTGCTGCAGCGTCGCCTCAGCCGAGCCGAAGGTCTGCTTGGCGGCCGCCAGCGTGTCGCGGGCCTGCGGCACCACCTCGGTGTTCAGGCGCGTGAACAGTTGATCGGCGTTCTTCAGCGAGTTGTTCAGGTTGGTCCCGATCTGGTCGAACGGCACCTGATCGAGTTTCTTCGCGATGTCGGCCACCTGCAGTTGCAACTCGTCGAGCGTGTTCGGGATGGTCGGCAGCTCGAGCGGATCGCTGTGGACGTCGACCGTGGCGGGCGCGGCCTTCGGGAAGATATCGAGCGCCACATACAACTGGCTCGTAATCAGGTTGCCCGTGCGCAACTGGCCGCGCAAGCCGTTCTTGACGAGGCGTTGCAGCAGGTCCTCCCCGGCGACGCTGCCCGGCTCCGGCGCCGACTCGCGGAAACGCTTGCCGAGGCGGTCGGGGTAGAGGTTCATCGTCACCGGCATCGTGAAGTTGCGGGTCTTCGGATCGTAGTCGATGCCGATGTTGGTCACCTGACCCAACACGATGCCGCGGAAATCGACCGTTGCGCCGACCGACAGCCCACGCAGCGACTGGTTGAAGTTCATCACCACGCGCAACGGCACGCCGTCCGGCTCGCGCATCGCGTCGGTTTCATCCGAGCCGAGGCGGAAGGTCATGTTTTGCGGCGCCTGCGTACCGACCGCCTGCCCCGGCGGCGACTGGAACGACAGGCCGCCCACCAGCACCGTGGCGAGCGACTGCGTGTTCAGCTTGAAGCCGCTCGAATCGAGCCGCAGATCGACGCCGCTCGCATGCCACCAGCGCGTGTTGACGCCGACATACTGGTCGTACGGCGCGGCGACGAACACCTGCATGGTGACGCCGGTGCCGTCCTTGTCGAGCGAGAAGCCCACCACCTGGCCGACCTGCACGCGCCGGTAGAAAATCGGCGAGCCGATATCGATCGAGCCGAGCGAATCGCCATGCAGCGTGAAGCGGTGGCCCTTCTGGTCACCGGTGATCGGCGGCGGCGTTTCGAGCCCGACGAAATCTTTCTGGCTGTCCTGCGAATGACCGGCGTCCACGCCGATATACGCACCCGAGAGCAGCGTGGTGAGGCCCGAGACGCCGCTCGCGCCGACGCGCGGACGCACCACCCAGAAGCGCGTGTCCTTGACGGCGAAGTTTTCGGCTTCCTTGGTCAACTGCACCTGAATCAGGACGTGCGAAAGATCCTTCGACAGCGTGACGTTCTTCACGAGGCCGATATTGACGTCCTTGTACTTGACCTGGGTCTTGCCGGGTTCGAGGCCTTCGGCATTGCTGAAGCTGATGCTGATCTCCGGTCCCTTTTCGGTCACCGACTTGATGACGAGCGCGATGCCGATCAATGCGGCGATCAGCGGGATCACCCAGACCAGCGACGGCAACCAGTGGCTGCGCGGTTCGATCTCGGGATCGGGCAGGTTGGGTGGCAGCGTGGGTCCGTTCGAATCGTTGCGCGGCGCGCTGGGAGCGGGCGTCGGTCCTTGCGGGCTAGTCATGTTTGAGGTCCTGAGAGTGTTGGGTGCTGCCTTGCGCGTCTTGCGGGCCTGTCACGGGTTTCGCCTGTTTCTTCGCACTGCCGTCCGTGCCTTCCACGGTGTCCCAGATGAGCCGTGGGTCGAATTGCATCGACGCGATCATGGTCAGAATCACCACCGAGCCGAACGCAATCGCACCCGGTCCAGCCGTGATCACGGCGATCGACTTGAAGCGCACCAGCGCGACCGTCAGCGTGACGACGAAGATGTCGAGCATCGACCAGCGGCCGATCCGTTCGACCATGCGGTACAGCTTGGTGCGCTGCATCGGGCGCCAGCGCGAGCGGCGCTGGGCCGTCACGGTGAGCAGCACGAGCACGCTCAGCTTGAGCATCGGCACCATGATGCTGGCAATGAACACGATGATGGCGAGCGGCCAGTCGCCCGAGGTCCAGAAGTAGACGACGCCGCTCATGATCGTGTCGTCTTCCGAGCCGAGCAGCGACGAGGTATGCATCACCGGCAGCAGATTCGCGGGAATATACAGCAAGGCGGCGGCAAGCAGTAGCGCCCAGGTGCGCATCAGGCTGTCCGGGTTGCGCCGGTGCAGCACCGCGCCGCAGCGCTCGCAGTGCTGCGGGGTGATCGAGCGGATGCGCGGGGCGACGCGGCCGCATGCGTGGCAGGAAACCAGGCCCGCGCGCAACGCGGTGACGTATTTCATCGTGCAGTCATCCCTGGTGGGGCGCGGCGGGCTGGCCGGATGCGCTGCCCGTCAGCGTTGCGCCGACCGCGGCCGCCGCGCTGTCGGCGGCCGTGCGCGGCGTGGGCCGGGCGCGCCGCGCGGTCAGTTCGTCGGCGATGTCCCACAAGGTGCGCGGGTCGAACATGACCACCACCGCGAACATCAAGGTGAGCGCGCCGAAGGCGAACAGCGCCGCTTCGGGGATCACGCGGGCGAGGCTCACCATCTTCACGATGGTGATCAGCACGCCGAGCATGAACACCTCGATCATGCCCCACGGTCGCACGAACTGGATGGCCCGCAGCACCTGGTTGAAGCCGGCCGGCACATAGCCCGAGCGGATCGGGATCAGCACATAGAGCAGCGCGACCAGTTCCGTGAGCGGGAACAGCGTGGTCGCGCAAAACACCATCACCGCGACGATCTGCATGTCCTCGTTCCAGAGCGCGACGAGCGCGCCGAACAGCGTGGTTTGCGAGGTAATGCCGTTGGCGTCGAGCTCGAGAATCGGATAGGCCTGCGCGATCAGAAAGGTGAAGAGCGCCGCGAGCGTCATGGCGCTGATGCCGTCCAGCCGCCGATACGCGCTCCGGTACAGGGTCGCGCCGCAACGCGGGCAGCGGGCCACGGAGCGGCTGCCGAGCAGTTGAGGCTTCTTGAAAAGGGTATCGCACTCGTGGCACGCGATCAGGTTGTCATGTTCCATACGGCCGAAGGGCAAAACGACGTGAGCGGGGGCGTGCAACGCAGGCTTGCACGGTAGGGACTGGCGAAAGCCTGGAGCAATAGTACCAAAGGCTTCCTCTCATGCGTATTTGGGCCGGTCCGAGACACACGTCAGACAAGCGTAGAGCTTCGTTAAGCATTCCGACAGGTGATCGGACATTTGCGGGCCCCAATTGTTCAATTGCTTTGTTGCGGCGTATGACAGCGCGCGGCATGCTGCCCGGAACGAGACCTGCCGGCTTTTTCGGCTTGGGGTAGCATGGCGGCCTTGGCGTATGTCGCGGCAGGCCGGTGATGCCGGCGGCCGCGATCCTACGCGATTCGCATACGGGATGACCGGCCTGCGTTCAACCGGGTTGTCATTCGCTTGCGCCGCTAACCTCTCAGCTTGCGTTGACCTTTCATGGCAATCAAACCTACCTTCGGCGCTCGCGATTCCTACACGCGAACGGCCATCGCGCTTCACTGGCTGATCGCGCTGCTGATTATCTGCGGCTTCGCCCTCGGTTGGGTGATGACCGACATCCCCGGCTTTACGCCCGCCAAGCTGCGCTATTTCTCCTGGCATAAATGGATCGGCGTGACCGTGTTCGGGCTGTCGGTGCTGCGCATCCTCTGGCGCGCCACTCACGGCGCACCGCCGTTGCCGCGCCGCATGGCCTCGTGGCAACGCACGGCGGCACATCTGACGCATCTGCTGCTCTACGTGCTGATTATTGCGATCCCGGTATCAGGTTATCTTTATAGCTCCGCCGCCAACGTGCCGGTGGTGTATCTGGGCCTCGTGCCGCTGCCGCGCCTGATCGCGCCGGACCCCGTGCTCAAGGTGCTGCTGAAGAATATTCACATCGCGCTCAACTACACGCTGCTGGTTCTGTTCGTGCTGCATGTGGCCGCGGCGCTCAAGCATCAATGGCTGGACCGCGACGGCCTGCTGTCGCGCATGATCCCTTTCATCAAATAAGGACCCCCATGAAGGTTTCGTTTTATCGCTACATGCTGGCGGCGTTCGCGGCTGCCTCGCTGAGCGCGGCGGGCAGCGCGCTGGCCCAGGTCGATGTCTCGAAGAGCACGATTACCGCGACCTCGAAGCAGATGAACGTGCCGGTCGAAGGCAAGTTCAACAAGTTCACGGCGCAGGTCGCCTTCGACCCGGCGAAGCCGGCCGAGGGCAGCGCGCAGTTCAGCGTCGACGTGGGCAGTTACGATCTGGGCGACGACAGCTACAACGAGCAGGTGCGCGGCAAGGACTGGTTCGACGCGAAGACGTATCCGCAGGCGACCTTCGTCTCGAGCGCGATCGCGCCGGCGGGCGGCAACCGCTTCACGGTGACGGGCAAGCTGACCATCAAGGGCAAGTCGCAGACCGTGGCGGTGCCGGTCACGGTCACCCAGCAGGGGCTCGTGCAGGCCTTCGACGGCTTGCTGCCCATCAAGCGCTCGCAGTTCGATATCGGCACCGGCGAGTGGAAAGACACCTCGGTGGTGGCCGACGACGTCGTCATCAAGTTTCATATCGTGGCAGCACGCAAATGAGGCGTCATGCGGCGACGTCTGCCGCAGCCGCACTGTGAACCCGCACCGAGCGCGGTGCGTTTCTGAATCCTGAAAGGAGCATGACTTGAAAAAGACTTTGCTGATCGCTGCCGTCGCCCTGACTGCCTCCGTCTCGTTCAGCGCGGTGGCGGCTGATACCTATATGCTCGACCCCACCCACACCTATCCGAGCTTCGCGGCGGACCACCTTGGCGGCCTGTCGGTGTGGCGCGGCAAGTTCGCGAAAAGTTCGGGCACGGTCACGCTCGACCGCGCGGCAAAAACCGGCACGGTCGACGTGACTGTCGACCCGGCTTCGGTCCAGACCGGCGACACCAAGCTCGACGAGCATCTGCAATCTGACGCCTTCTTCGATGTCGCGAAGTATCCGGCGGTCACCTACAAAGGCACGGATATCAAGTTCGACGGCGACAAGCCCGTTGAAGTGATCGGCAGCCTGACCATGCATGGCGTCACCAAGCCGCTGAACCTGACGATCGAGTCGTTCAAGTGCATGCAGCATCCGGTACTCAAGCGCGAAGTGTGCGGCGTGGAAGCGAGCGCCGAATTCAACCGCGCGGACTACGGCATGGACTTCGGCAGCAAGTATGGTTTCAGCATGGAGACCAGGCTGGAAATTCAGGCTGAAGGGATCAAGCAGTAAGAAACGCCGGCATCGGACTGGTTGTGCGCGCAACCAGTCCGGCCGTACAAGGGCGCGATCGATCGCCCTACAACGACAATTCCAAGCGCAACGGAGATCTGCATGAACGCAACGACGTCTGCAAGCCTGGCGGCGAGCCGCCCGAATTCGTGGCGCGTGGTGGTAGCCGCGTCGATCGGTAATGCGCTGGAATGGTTCGATCTGGTGGTCTACGGCTTTTTCGCGGTCTTGATCGCCAGGCTGTTTTTCCCCACCGGCAACGACACCGTCTCGTTGCTGCTGACGCTCGGGACCTTCGGCGTATCGTTCTTCATGCGGCCGCTCGGCGCGATCGTGATTGGCGCCTACGCGGACCGCGCCGGGCGCAAGGCGGCCCTCACGCTGTCGATCCTGCTGATGATGAGCGGCACGCTGATCATCGCCATCCTGCCCACCTACCAGACCATTGGCCTCGCGGCGCCGCTGATCCTCGTGGCGGCGCGCCTGATGCAGGGCTTTTCCGCAGGCGGCGAGTTCGGCAGCGCGACGGCCTTTCTCGCCGAGCACGAACCCGGCCGGCGCGGATTCTTCGCGAGCTGGCAAGTGGCAAGCCAGGGACTGACGACGCTGCTGGCGGCCGGCTTCGGGGTGGTGCTGACGGGCAAGCTCTCGGCCGGGCAGATGGCCGCGTGGGGATGGCGTGTGCCGTTCTTCTTCGGACTGCTGATCGGGCCGGTGGCGTGGTACATCCGCACGCGTCTCGACGAGACGCCCGAATTTCTTGCCGCGGAGACGACTACGACACCGTTGCGCGATACGCTTGCGAGCCAGAAGCTGCGTCTCTTGATTGCGATGGGCGTGGTGGTGCTGGGCACGGTCTCCACCTACCTCGTGCTGTTCATGCCGACCTACGGCATCAAGCAACTCGGCCTCGCGCCCTCGGTCGCGTTTGCGGCGATTGCGCTTACCGGTCTGATCCAGATGGTGTTTGCGCCGCTGGTGGGTCATCTCTCGGACCGCCATGGCCGCACCCGGATCATGTTGACGTCGGCGGTGCTGTTGTTCGTGCTGATCTATCCGGCCTTCGTCTACCTCGTTGCTCATCCGAGCTTCGGCACGCTGATCGTCGTGCAGATCGTGCTCGGTTTCCTGATGACCGGTTATTTCGGCGCGTTGCCGGGCTTGCTGTCGGAGATTTTCCCGGTGCAGACGCGCACGACGGGCATGTCCCTGTCGTACAACATCGCGGTGACGATCTTCGGCGGCTTTGGTCCGTTCATCATCACGTGGTTGATCGGCGCCACGGGCTCGAAGGTGGCACCGAGTTTCTACATGATGTTCGCGGCGGTGCTGAGCCTGATCGCGTTGATCGCGGCGCGGCGGAAGCTGGGTTTTAGCTGAGCGGGCTTTTCACGGCAGGTTTGCGCGGCGCGCGGGTAAACGAAAAAGGCCGGTTCGACTGAACCGGCCTTTGTGCTTCTTGCGACGACCCGCGACAGCCTCGAACCTCAGACTTGCGCGCCTGCGTTCGGGTCGCTCGGATCGTGGCGTTCCTTCTTGTCCTTCAGCAGGTCTTCGCGCTTCACGCCGAGCCACATCGCGAGCGCAGCGGCAACGAACACCGACGAATAGATACCGAACAGAATACCGACCGTCAGCGCCAATGCGAAGTAATGCAGCGTCGGACCGCCGAACAGGAACATCGACAGCACCATCATCTGCGTACAGCCGTGGGTGATGATGGTCCGCGACATCGTGCTGGTGATCGCGTGGTTGATGACTTCGATGACCGTCATCTTGCGTTCGCGGCGGAAGGTTTCGCGAATCCGGTCGAAGATAACCACGGATTCGTTCACCGAGTAGCCGAGCACCGCAAGCACGGCGGCCAGCACCGACAGCGAGAACTCCCACTGGAAGAAGGCGAAGAAGCCAAGAATGATCACCACGTCGTGCAGGTTGGCGATCACGCCGGCCACGGCGTACTTCCATTCGAAGCGGAACGACAGGTAGATCACGATGCCGGCCACCACGCAGGCGAGCGCGAGCAGGCCGTTGGTGACGAGCTCCTTGCCGACCTGCGGGCCGACGAACTCGACGCGCTGCAACTGCACCTGCGCGTCTTCACCCTTCAGCGCGCCCATCACCTGATCGCTCTGTTGAGCGGAGGTCAGGCCGGTCTTGACCGGCAGGCGAATCAGCACGTCACGCGAGGTGCCGAAGTTCTGCACCTGGGCGTCCGGGTAGCCGAGCTTGGCGAGCGTGCCGCGCACCGGTTCGAGCGGCACGGTAGTCGGATACTGGACTTCGATGACCGTGCCGCCGGTGAATTCCACCGACAGATGCAGCCCTCGATGCAGCAGGAAAAACACGGCAGCGATAAACGTCAGCAGCGAGATTGCGTTGAACACCAACGCGCGCTGCATGAGCGGCAAATCTTTGCGAATGCGGAAAAATTCCATGGTCTTGTTCTCCGGGGCTCAGCGGGATGAACCCGGTTTCTGCGGCGTGTTGCCGGGGCTGTTGCGACGGCGCACCGTCGGCTTGCCGGCGGCGCGCGCCTGGGCCGTGGCCTTCGGCTTGGCAGAGGCGGCGCTCGTGGCCCGTGCCGTGTCGGTGGCGGCGTCTTCGCTGCCCAGATACGCGGCAGCGCCTGCACCTTCAACCGCTGCCGGACGCCAGACCTGACCAATCGCCAGCGACTTCAGCTTCTTCTTGCCGCCGTACCAGAGGTTCACGAGACCGCGCGAGAAGAACACCGCGGAGAACATCGACGTCAGGATGCCGATACAGTGCACGATCGCGAAACCGCGGACCGGACCCGAACCGAACGCGAGCAGCGCCAGACCGGCGATCAGCGTGGTCACGTTCGAGTCGAGAATGGTTGCCCACGCATGCGCGTAACCGTTCTGGATGGCCAGTTGCGCCGGCGCACCGTGACGCAGCTCTTCACGCACGCGCTCGTTGATCAGCACGTTCGCGTCAATGGCCATACCGAGCGCCAGCGCGATAGCGGCGATACCCGGCAAGGTCAGGGTGGCCTGCAACATGGACAGCACGGCGACCAGCAGCAACAGGTTGACCGACAGGCCAATGATCGAGACCACACCGAACAGCATGTAGTACGCCATCATGAAGACGGCGATGGCGGCAAAGCCCCAGATCACCGAGTGGAAGCCCTTCTTGATGTTATCGGCGCCAAGGCTCGGACCGATGGTGCGTTCTTCGATGATGTCCATCGGCGCGGCCAGCGAACCGGCGCGCAGCAGCAGCGCGAGGTCGGCGGCGGCTTGCGGCGTCGGCTGGCCGGTGATCTGGAAGCGGTCGCCCAGTTCGGACTGGATCGTCGCCACGGTCAGCACCTGGCCCTTGCCCTTTTCGAACAGCACCATGGCCATCGGCTTGCCGATGTTGTCGCGCGACACGCTCGCCACGGCGCGGCCACCGGCCGAGTCGAGGCGGAGGTTGACCGACGGACGCTGGTGTTCGTCGAAGCCCGCGGACGCGTCGATGATGCGGTCGCCGGTAAAGATCACCTGCTTTCTCAGCAGCACCGGCACCTTGTTGGCGTCGGTGAACAGTTCGTCGCCCGGCGGCACCGGATCGCCCGGATTCGGATGCGTATTGACCGGGTCGGCGAGGCGCGCTTCGAGCGTCGCCGTGCGGCCAATGATGTCCTTCGCCTTCGCCGTGTCCTGCACGCCCGGCAGTTCGACCACGATGCGGTCGGAGCCTTGCTGCTGGATCACCGGTTCGGCCACGCCGAGTTCGTTGACCCGGTTATGCAGCGTCGTGATGTTCTGCTTGAGCGCCGCATCTTCGACGGTCTTCTGCACCGCCGGCGTGAACGTGCCGATCAGCTGATAGCTGCCGTCAGGCGCCGTCTGGGTTGCCCACTGGAGTTCCGTGATGCTGCGCGAGAGCTGCGTGCTCGCCGTGCTCGCGGTGTCCTTGTCGGCGAAGTTGATCACCACCGTCTGGTTGACGCGGTTCACGCCGCCGTCGCGGATGTTGTTGTCGCGCAGCAAGGTGCGCGCGTCCGAGGCGTCGGAATCGAGCTTCTTGTTCAGCGCGCCTGCCATGTCCACCTGCAGCAGGAAGTGCACGCCGCCTCGCAGGTCGAGGCCGAGGTACATCGGCAGCGCGTGCAGGGCGGTCAGCCAGCGCGGCGACGCGCTTTGCAGGTTCAGGGCGACGACGAAGTCAGGATCGGTCGGGTCGCTGTTCAGCGTCTTCGACAGCAAGTCCTTCACGCGCAACTGCGTGTCGGTGTCCGACAAACGCACGCGAATGTTCGCGTTGGTCGACGCGTTGTCGAACGTCACGTCGGAAGCAGTGATCTGATTGGCAGCCAGTGCGGCTTCGATTTGCGACAGCGTCGTCGAATCGAGCTTGACCGTTGCCTTGCCGCTCAACACCTGCACCGCCGGCGCTTCGCCGAAGAAATTGGGCAGCGTGTAGATGAGGCCGATGGCAAGCGCCACGACCATCACGACATATTTCCAGAGGGGGTAACGATTCATGGAGTGGTCCAACGGGAAGGTTGGCTTGGAAGCGATGCGTCCGGCGATGAGCGCGGGGAACACAGCCTGCCTGGTTGCATGGATGACATGACAGGCATTCTGGCTCCAGTTCCGCGAGGCCGCGCCGGACGCGAGAGAGCAGGCCTTACAGCGACTTGATCGTGCCCTTCGGGAGAATCGTCGTGACCGATGCTTTTTGCACGGTGATTTCCGTGCCTTCGGCGATTTCGACGCCCACATACGCGTCGCTAACCTTGGTCACCTTGCCGACGATGCCACCGTTCGTCACCACCTCGTCGCCCTTCGCCATGGCGGAGAGCATGTTGCGATGTTCCTTCTGGCGCTTCATTTGCGGGCGAATCATGATGAAGTACAGCACGCCAAACATCAGGATCAGCGGCAGGAAGCTCATCAGGCTCGATTCTGCACCGCCTGAGCCTTGAGCGAAGGCGTTTGAAATGAACGACACGTTGGTCTCTCCGTTATAACGATCAAAAAAATCAGCCGATTATTCTACCACCGGCATTTGGTACGACGGCGCGGCAAATGGGCTTTCCGATCAAGCTGTTAAAGCTTATTTGGGCCGTCGCGAAATGAAACTGTCGTAGAAACCCTTTAGGCGGCCTGCTCGACCCCTCTGGCCCGGTTCTCGTGGAAGCGTTTGCGGAACGCTTCGAACTCGTGCGCCTCGATGGATACGCGGATTTCGCCCATCAGTTCGAGGTAGTAATGCAGATTGTGAATCGTGTTGAGCTGCGCGCCAAGAATTTCGCCGACCCGATGCAGATGATGCAGGTAGCCGCGGGTGAAATGCCGGCAGGTGTAGCAGCCGCAGGTTTCGTCGAGCGGGCGCAGCGAGTTCTTGTGGGTCGCATTGCGGATCTTGAGGTCGCCAAAGCGCGTGAAGAGCCAGCCGTTGCGGGCGTTGCGGGTGGGCATGACGCAGTCGAACATGTCGACGCCGGCCGCCACGCCGGCCACCAGGTCTTCCGGCGTGCCCACGCCCATCAGGTAGTGCGGCTTGTCGGCCGGCAGCCTGGGGCCGATGTGGTTGAGTACGCGCATCATGTCTTCCTTCGGCTCGCCGACCGACAGGCCGCCGATCGCGAGGCCGTGGAAGTCCATCGCCGCCAGGCCCGCCAGCGATTCGTCGCGCAGGTCTTCGAACATGCCGCCCTGGACGATGCCGAATAGTGCGTTCGGATTGCCGAGGCCGTTGAATTCGTCGATGGAGCGCTGGGCCCAGCGCATCGACATGCGCATCGAGTCGGCGGCGTCCTGGTGGGAGGTGGGCACGTTGTTGGTCGCGTACGGCGTGCATTCGTCGAACTGCATGACGATGTCCGAGTTCAGCACCTTCTGGATCTGCATCGACACTTCCGGCGACAGGAACAGCTTGTCGCCGTTGATCGGCGAGGCGAACGTGACGCCATCTTCGGTGATCTTGCGCAGATCGCCCAGTGAAAACACCTGGAAACCGCCGGAATCGGTCAGGATGGGCCTGTTCCAGCCCATGAAGCGGTGCAAGCCGCCATGCGCGCCGATCGTCTCGAGCCCCGGACGCAGCCACAGGTGGAACGTGTTGCCGAGGATGATCTGCGCGTGCATTTCTTCAAGCTCGCGCGGCTGGACGGCCTTCACCGTGCCGTAGGTGCCGACCGGCATGAAGATCGGCGTTTCGACCACACCGTGATTCAGCGTCAGGCGGCCGCGACGCGCCTGGCCGTCGGTGGTGAGCAGCTCGAATTTGAGGCCGTTGGCGGGACGTTCCGCGGGGTTGCCGCCGTGATCGGCGCAGGTTGGGCAAGCGGCGCGGGCGGCGCCTGTATCGTGGGTATGACCGTCGGTCATGGGGACTCCTGTGCCACCGGAGAACAGTCCGGCGCATAACGTGAACGCCGCCGGGCGAGCCGCGGCGGCGGGTAAAGAAAAACAAGGTGCGGCAGACTACCCTGAGCGCCGCCTGGCCGGCAAGCGAAGTCAGCCGTCGTTGCGCGTCAGCAGCATCGCGTCGCCGTAGCTGAAGAAGCGATAGCGCTCCTCGATCGCATGCCGGTAAGCCGCGCGGATCGTCTCGATGCCCGCAAACGCCGACACCAGCATCAGCAGCGTCGACTTCGGCAAATGGAAATTCGTCACCAGCCGGTCCACCACGCGGAACCTGTACCCCGGCGTGATGAAGATATCGGTCTCGGCGGCGGTCGCGGCGAGCGGCCGGCCGGCGGCTTCGGCGTCGCGCGCGGCGGCTTCGAGCGCGCGCATCGAGGTCGTGCCCACTGCGATCACGCGGTTGCCGCGCGCCTTCGTCGCGGCGATCCGCTCCACCAGCGTTTGCGGCAACTGATACCACTCGCTATGCATCTTGTGCTCGGCGAGGTTCTCCACCCGCACCGGCTGGAACGTGCCCGCGCCCACGTGCAGCGTCAGTGTGGCGCGCTCCACGCCGCGTGCGTCGAGACGGGCGAGCAGCGCGTCGTCGAAGTGCAGGCCCGCGGTCGGCGCGGCCACCGCGCCCGGATTCTGCGCGAACACCGTCTGGTAACGGGTTTCGTCGGTGGCGTCGGGGCCGTGCTCGATATAGGGCGGCAGCGGCAGGCGGCCGAACTGCTCGATCAGCGTCAGGCAGTCTTCAGGGAAGTGCAGCGTATAGAACGGCTCGACGCGCTCGCCGACCGTCACGTCGAACGCGTCGGCGAGGCGCAGTGTCGTGCCGGGCGCGGGGCTCTTGCTGGCGCGGATCTGCGCGAGCGCCGTGCGCTCGCCGGTCAGCCGTTCGACCAGCACCTCGATCTTGCCGCCGCTGGCCTTCTGGCCGAGGAAGCGCGCCTTCAGGACTTTGGTATCGTTGAACACCAGCAGATCGCCCGGCGCAATGCAGTCGGGCAGTTCCGCGAAGCGGCGGTCGGTGAGGCGCGCGGGCGTAGCGAGGCCGTCTACCTCGAGCAGACGGCTCGCGCTGCGCTCCGGCAACGCGGTTTGCGCGATCAACTCGGGCGGCAGGTCGAAATCGAAATCGGAAAGCGTGAACATGCGAACGGGCTGGATGCTGGACGTGAAACGAAACGGAATTGGGCCGAAGCCGGGCGGAATTGCACCGAAGCCCCGCGGCGTGCGGCTATGATTGCGGGACGCCGCAGCGGCGCCACACGGCTGGTTCCAGCCGGCGCGCTGCGAGGCCGCGAAACCTTTGAAAGCCGATATTGTACTTGCGAAGCAACCCATGCCTTTGTCCGACCGCCGTTTGCCCTCTGCTACTGACGAAGTGAGCGCCGAGCCGAAGCGCCCCGCCGCTCGCGGCAAGGGGGGCGAACTGCTCAATGCCGGACCGGGGAAAGAAGCCAAAGCGGCCAAGGTGACCAAGGTCGCCGGGACGGGCGAGACGTCCAGAACACCGAAGGCGGCGAAGACATCCAAGGCCGCCAAGACCGCGGACAAGGCCACGCCGGCGCTCGCCAAAACCGTGGACAAGCTCGCCAAACTCGGCCTCACAAGCGACATCAATCTGGTCCTGCATCTGCCGATGCGCTACGAGGACGAGACTTCGCTCACGCCGATCGCGCATCTGTTGCCGGGCGGCATCGCGCAGACCGAAGGCGTGGTGTTCGACAACGAGATCGCCTATCGTCCGCGCCGTCAGTTGCTGGTCAAACTGCGTGACGAAGACGGCGACGAACTGGTGCTGCGCTTTCTGAATTTCTACGGCTCGCAGGTCAAGCAGATGGCGATCGGCGCGCGGCTGCGCGTGCGCGGCGACGTCCGTGGCGGCTTCTTCGGGATGGAGATGGTGCATCCGGCGGTGCGCGTCGTCGACGGCGACACGCCCTTGCCGCAGGCGCTGACGCCTGTCTATCCGAGCACGGCGGGGGTGAGTCAGGCGTATCTGCGCAAAGCCATTGATAACGCGCTGTCGCGCACGGCGTTGCCGGAATTGTTGCCGGAAGCCGTCGCCAGGACGTACTTGCAGCCGCTCGGCGTGCCGCCGCTGATGGAGGCGGTGCGCATGCTGCATCACCCGGGCGTGGATTCCGATGAAACCGCGCTGATGGACGGCACGCACCCCGCCTGGGTGCGGATCAAGTTCGAGGAACTGCTCGCGCAGCAGATGTCGCTCAAGCGCGCGCACGACGAGCGCCGCACTCGCGCGGCGCCGAGCATGCCGCGGCGGACGGCGGACGACCCGGCCTCGCTGGTGGCGCGTCTCCTGAAGGCGCTGCCGTTTTCGCTGACCCGTGCGCAGGAGCGCGTGGGCGGCGAGATCGCGCTGGATCTGACCCAGCCTCACCCGATGCAGCGCCTCTTGCAAGGCGACGTGGGCAGCGGCAAGACCATCGTCGCCGCGCTGGCCGCCGCGCAGGCGATCGACGCCGGTTATCAGGCCGCCCTGATGGCGCCCACCGAAATCCTCGCCGAACAACACGCGCGCAAACTGCGCGGCTGGCTGGAGCCGCTCGGGGTGAGCGTCGCGTGGCTGGCCGGCAGTCTGAAGACAAAGGAAAAGCGTGCGGCGATCGAAGCCGCGGCGCTCGGCACCGCGCAACTGGTGATCGGCACGCACGCGATCATTCAGGATGCCGTGGAGTTCGCGCGTCTTGGCCTCGTGATCGTCGACGAACAGCACCGTTTCGGCGTCGCGCAGCGGCTCGCGCTGCGCGCCAAGGCGCATCCCCCAGGGGGACTTCCTCCGGGGCGGAACGCGGCGGACGGCGCGAGCGGCTTCCAGCCGCACCAGTTGATGATGTCCGCCACGCCGATCCCCCGCACGCTGGCGATGACCTACTACGCGGATCTCGACGTCTCGACCATCGATGAGTTGCCGCCCGGCCGCACGCCGATCCTGACCAAGCTCGTCTCCGACGCGCGCCGCGAGGAGGTGATCGGCCGCGTGCGCGAGGCGGCGCTGACGGGGCGCCAGGTCTACTGGGTGTGTCCGCTGATCGAAGAAAGCGAGACGCTGCAGCTTCAGACCGCCGTCGAAACCTACGAAACGCTGATCGCCGCGTTACCCGAACTGAACGTGGGTCTCGTGCACGGGCGGCTCGCGCCGGCGGAAAAAGCGGCGGTGATGGACGCGTTCACCCGCAACGAGGTGCAGTTGCTGGTGGCGACCACGGTGATCGAAGTGGGTGTGGACGTGCCGAACGCGTCGTTGATGGTGATCGAGCATGCTGAACGCTTCGGCCTCGCGCAGTTGCATCAGTTGCGCGGTCGGGTCGGGCGGGGCAGCGCGGCGTCCGTCTGCGTGCTGCTTTACACCGGACCACTCTCGATGACGGCCCGCGCCCGTCTGCAAACCATGCGCGAAACCACCGACGGCTTCGAAATCGCCCGCCGCGACCTCGAAATCCGTGGCCCCGGCGAGTTTCTCGGCGCGCGCCAGTCCGGCGCCGCCATGCTGCGGTTTGCCGACCTCGAGCAGGACGGCTGGCTGATCGAGCCGGCGCGCGAAGCGGCGGCGCATCTGCTGCAAGCGCATCCGGACGTCGTCACCCAGCATCTGGCGCGCTGGCTCGGGGCGCGTGAACAGTACCTGAAGGCCTGACAGTCCAAACGAAGGTCCAGCGAAGGTCCGAACGAAGGTTCGAAGCGGGCGTGTCGCCGAAGACGTCGAACGCAACGGTGACGGTCGGTAACCTTTACGGGCAATCCCGGGTGCCGGGGGTGGTTGGCGAATTGGCCCCATAGGTGTATAACTGAAACCTATCGAATTCATCGCACTGATTGGTCCCCAATGACGCTCACTGAATTGAAATATATCGTCGCGGTTGCTCGCGAGCGGCATTTTGGCCGCGCGGCCGAGGCGTGTTTCGTCAGCCAGCCGACGCTGTCGGTGGCGATCAAAAAGCTCGAAGACGAGCTGAACGTGCAGATTTTCGAGCGCGGTACGAGCGAAGTCAGTGTCACGCCCATCGGCGAGCAGATCGTCACCCAGGCGCAACGGGTGCTGGAGCAGACGCTTGCCATCAAGGAAATCGCCAAGCAGGGCAAAGACCCGCTGGTTGGGCCGCTGCGCCTTGGCGTGATCTATACGATCGGACCGTACCTGCTGCCCACGCTGGTCAAGCAGATGATCAAGCGCGTCCCGCAGATGCCGTTGATGCTGCAGGAGAATTACACGCTCAAGCTGATCGAGTTGCTCAAGCAGGGCGAGATCGACGTCGCCATCATGGCGCTGCCGTTCCCGGAAACGGGCCTGATGCTGCGCCCGCTCTACGACGAGCCGTTCGTCGTGGCGCTGCCGTCCGGCCATGCCTGGGAACACCGCGCGAAGATCGATCCGGACGACCTCAAGCAGGAAACCATGCTGTTGCTCGGCAGCGGTCATTGTTTCCGCGATCACGTGTTGGGCGTGTGCCCCGAGCTGATGCGCTTCTCGCAGAATGCGGACGGCATCCAGAAGACGTTCGAAGGCTCGTCGCTCGAGACGATTCGCCATATGGTGGCGAGCGGCGTCGGCATCACGGTTCTGCCGCGCATGTCGGTGCATGAAGTGAAGGCGCATGCGGGCGGCATCGATGCGGGGCTGCTCAGCTATGTGGCCTTCGACGAACCGGTGCCGGATCGCCGGGTGGTGCTGGCCTGGCGCAAGAGCTTCACGCGCATGCCCGCCATCGACGCGATCTGCGACGCCATCAACGCCTGCGATCTGCCCGGCGTGAACAAGCTCGATCTGCCCGTCGCGGTGAACTGAGCACGCCTTTCGAGGCAAGGCCGGCGCCGCCGCGGGCGCTGGCCGGCAGCACTTCGGGCCGATAGCGTCGGCCCCTATCGAATAGATAAAATTAATCAAATACTAATTTTCGATAGCATTGTTATAGTTTCCTCCATGGATCACCCGATCCCACAAGACACGGAGGAAGTCATGACCCAGTCTCACGCGCAGCAATCCCAGCCGCTTTCCACCCAACGTACTGTGCCGGTCAATCGCCTTGCGGCGTCGCTGAGCAGCATGCGCACCGTTGCGTTCTCGTTGCTGGTCGACCGCGCGCTGAGCGCCTGAGCCGTCTTCCGGACGGGTGGGCCGCTGCATCGCAAGACTGCGCGCGCAGCCTGCTTTCCTCACAACAACACTACCTCACCAGGAATACACGATGTCTGAAAGCAAACTTACTACCGCGGCCGGCACGCCCGTCGCCGACAACCAGAATTCGATGACCGCCGGCGCCCGTGGCCCGGTCGTACTGCAAGACGTCTGGCTGCTCGAAAAGCTGGCGCACTTCGACCGCGAAGTGATTCCGGAGCGTCGTGTGCACGCCAAAGGCTCGGGCGCGTTCGGCACGCTGAAGGTGACGCAGGACATCTCGCGCTACACGAAGGCCAAGGTGTTCGCTGAGGTCGGCAAGGAAACGCCGCTCTTCATGCGCTTTTCGACGGTAGCAGGCGAGCGCGGCGCCGCCGACGCGGAACGCGACGTGCGCGGCTTCTCGATCAAGTTCTACACGGAAGAGGGCAACTGGGACATCGTCGGCAACAACACGCCGGTGTTTTTCATCCGCGATCCGCTCAAGTTCCCGGACTTCATTCACACGCAAAAGCGCGATCCGTACACGAACCTGCGCAGCAACGTGGCGGCGTGGGACTTCTGGTCGCGTCATCCGGAGTCGCTGCACCAGGTGACGATCCTGATGAGCGATCGCGGCATTCCGCAGAACTACCGTCAGATGCACGGCTTCGGCTCGCACACGTTCTCGTTCATCAACGCCAAGGATGAGCGCTTCTGGGTGAAGTTCCACTTCAAGTCGATGCAGGGTATCGAGAATTTCACCGACGCCGAAGCGGCCCAGGTCGTGGCGCAAGACCGTGAAAGCGCGCAGCGCGATCTGGTGGGCAACATCGACAGCGGCAACTTCCCGAGATGGCGCTTCTGCATTCAGGTGATGCCGGAAGCGGATGCGGCGACGTATCGCTACAACCCGTTCGACATCACCAAGGTGTGGCCGTACAAGGACTACCCGCTGATCGACGTCGGCACGATCGAGCTGAACCGCAACGCGCAGAACTACTTCGCGGACGTCGAGCAGGCAGCCTTTACGCCGGCCAACGTGGTGCCGGGCATCGGCTTCTCGCCCGACCGTCTGTTGCAGGGGCGTCTGTTTTCGTACGGCGACACGCAGCGCTATCGCCTCGGGATCAACCACCACCAGATCCCGGTGAATGCTCCGCGTGTGCAGCGTCAGCATTCGTTCCATCGTGACGGTGGGATGCGCACGGACGGCAATCTCGGCGCGACGGTGAACTACGAGCCGAACCGCTTCGGCGACTTCGCGCAGGACCGCAACGCGGCCGAGCCGCCGCTCGCCGCGGGCGTGGTGGACCGCTACGACCATCGCGAAGACGAGGACTACTACAGCCAGCCGGCTGCGCTGTTCCGGCTGTTCGACGCGGCGCAACGCGAGCGCTTCTTCGGCAACATCGCACGCCATATCAACGGTGTGCCGCAAGAGATCGTCGCGCGTCAGATGGAGCATTTCCGCCGGATCGATCCGGCGTATGCGGAAGGGGTGGCGGCTGCGCTGGCGGCACTCCAGAAGGCTGCGAAGTAAGTATCAAGCGAAGCATGCGCGATGCCGGCTAACGGGGCCGGCAGGTGCTGCAGGCTCAGGCGGTTAAAGCACACCGCCTGGGCCGATCCGATAGTGATGGCGAGCGCATGCGCGTGTTGCCGGTTCGAAGACGAAGCGAAGGAGAACGATCATGGTTCATATGTTGAGTACCGGCAGCGCACGGCTCGCGCGTGACGCACGGATGGTGTTTGGCGGCAACTTCTCGCGCAAGCTGGTCGGGCTCGCCATCGTGACGAGCGGCTATGCGTTGATCGCGTCGCACGCGCTGCAACACCTGTCGGGCCACTAACCCTGACCGACGAAGTTTTTTGCACTTTTCACACGGAGGTTGTCATGTCGCTTCACCCTACGCGCAATACTCTGCCGCAAGAGATTCGGCGCAAGTCTGTGGATCTGCTCGGCCATTCGCTCGTCACCGCGATCGACATGCAGCGGCAGGCGAAGCAGGCGCACTGGAACGTGAAGGGTCCCAACTTCATCGCGCTGCATTTGCTGTTCGACGAGCTTCACACTGCCGCTATCGAGTGGGCCGATCTGAGTGCGGAGCGTCTCGTCGCCCTCGGCGGCACGGCCGACGGCCGGGTCCAGCAGGTGGCGGACAAAACGCCGCTCGAACGGTATTCGCTCGAATGGCAGGACGGCAATGACCACGTGCGCCAGATCGCGGGTGCGCTTGCGAAATACGGACAGCAGATGCTTGCGGCCATCATGGAGTCGGGTAGCGCTGGAGATCCGACGACATCCGATCTCTTCACCCAGATCTCGCGTGCCGTGGACGAATATTTGTGGAAGGTCGAAGCCCATCACTACGCAAAGTAACGCGAGTGAAGACACAGCCGAGGGCAACGCCCTGGTGGTGTGGGCAACCTCAGGTTGCTGACGGTCTGGCGTTGGTGTGCAACGCGGCTCGCGGGCAGCGGTCGTGCAAAATTTGCGTATTTGTACGATAAACTGGCGGACGTTCGCAGGTACAGGGTTTGCGCATTGGCGCATCGTGCTCTGCCTGCCGCTTCGCACCACTCGTCAAAAGGAGTCGTCATGGCCAAAAAAGAAACCGTGCAACACGTCAACATTGGTATCAGCGACAAGGATCGCAAGAAGATCGCCGACGGCCTGTCGCATCTGCTCGCCGATACGTACACGCTGTATCTGAAGACCCATAACTTCCACTGGAACGTCACGGGTCCGATGTTCAACACGCTGCACCTGATGTTCGAGACGCAGTACAACGAACTGGCGCTGGCCGTCGATTCGATCGCCGAACGCATCCGTGCGCTGGGCGTGCATGCGCCGGGCAGCTACAAGGAGTTTGCGAAGCTGTCGTCGATCCCGGAAGCGGACGGCGTGCCCGCAGCGGAAGAGATGATTCGCCAGTTGGTGGAAGGCCAGGAAGCCGTGGTGCGCACCGCGCGCGGCATTTTCCCGGCAACGGAAGCCGCCAACGACGAGCCGACCGCCGACCTGCTCACGCAACGCATGCAGACGCACGAAAAGACCGCGTGGATGCTGCGTTCGATGCTGGCTTAAGCGGTAGCGAGCTGAAGTACCGGGCCTCCCTGAACGGGAGGCTTTGTTTTTGGTGGGCCGAACTTAAACCGAAGCGGCGCGCCATTGCGCTGCGCGCTTTCGCAGTGCCCCTCGCGCACATACCTTAAAATGTGGCCACCGCCTGCACTTGACGACGCCCGCCCATGTTCGCCCGACTTCCCCTGTTTCTGCGCCTCGTCCGCATGGACAAGCCGATCGGCAGCCTGCTGCTGCTCTGGCCGACACTCAACGCGCTGTGGATTGCGTCGGAAGGGCGTCCATCGCTGTCGCTGCTGGTGATCTTCACGCTGGGCACGATCCTGATGCGCTCGGCCGGCTGCGCCGTCAACGACTATGCCGACCGCGATTTCGACCGCTACGTGAAGCGCACCGAAAACCGGCCGATCACCTCCGGCAAGATCAAGGCGTGGGAAGCGCTGGTGCTGGCCGCGGCGCTCGCGCTGGTGTCGTTTCTGCTGATTCTGCCGCTCAATACGCTGACCAAAGAGCTCTCGGTGGCGGCGCTGTTCGTGGCGGGTTCGTATCCGTTCACCAAGCGTTTCTTCGCGATCCCGCAGGCGTATCTGGGCATCGCCTTCGGGTTCGGCATCCCGATGGCCTTTGCCGCCGTGCAGGGCCATGTGCCGATGCTCGCCTGGCTGATGCTGCTCGCCAACGTGTTCTGGTCGGTGGCGTACGACACGGAATACGCCATGGTCGATCGCGACGACGACATCAAGATCGGCATCCGCACCTCGGCGCTGACCTTCGGCCGCTACGATGTCTTTGCGATCATGCTGTGCTACGCGTTCACGCTCGGCATCTACATTCGTATTGGCTTGACGCTGGGTTTTGGTCCGCTGTATTGGCTCGGCTGGGCCGCGGCCGCGGGCTGCGCGATTTACCACTACACGCTGATCCGCAATCGCGAGCGCATGCCGTGCTTTGCCGCCTTTCGCCATAACAACTGGCTGGGCGGCGCGCTGTTTGTGGGGATTGCGGCGCACTATGCGGCTGCGTCGTTCTGAGGGCGGCGCAGCGCGGCCGCGCAGTCTGCCGGACTGAAGCGGCCTGGTGGTTAGCCGCGGGCCGCTCGATCCCCCTTACAGCTTGCCGAACTCGTCGCCCATTTCCTTGGCCCGCGCATCGGCCGCCAGCACGCCGCGCACGATCGCATCCTTGATGCCGCTCGCGTCGAACGAGGCAAGCGCGGCCGCCGTCGTACCGCCTTTCGACGTCACCCGTTCGCGCAATACACCCGGCGGCTCGTCGGATTGCGCAGCCAGTTGTGCGGCGCCGGTGAAGGTTGCGACGGCCAGCGCGCGGCCTTGCGCTTCGTCCATGCCGAGCTGGCGCGCGGCTTCCTGCAGCGCTTCGATGAAGTAGAACACGTAGGCCGGCCCGCTACCCGAGATGGCAGTCACGGCGTCGATCTTCGCTTCGTCGTCGAACCAGACGGTCTCACCCACCGCGCCCAGTACCTGGGCGGCGAGCGCACGGTCTGCTGCGTCGACACTGCCCGTCGCCGTCAGGCCGGCGACGCCCATGCCGATCAGCGCAGGGGTATTGGGCATCACACGCACGATGCGTTGATGGCCGTTGAGCCAGCGCGACAGATTGTTGCTGCGAATCCCCGCGGCAATGCTGATCACCACCTGCCTGTCGCCGAGATGCGGCGCCAGTCCTTCCGCCACCGTCTTGAGAATCTGCGGCTTGACGGCCAGCACGATCGCGTCGAACGGCGCGAGCGCGGCATCCGCGCCGGCGCCCGTGCGAACGCCGAACTGTTGCTCGTTGCGCTTGCGGGCGTCTTCGTTGGGGTCGATCGCGTACAGGTCGGTCGGCGCGACGCCGTGTTTGATCAGGCCGCCGATGATTGCAGCAGCCATGTTGCCGCCGCCGATGAAGGCAATTTTCATGATGATCCGGGAGAGGTCAGTGGGAGTAATCGCGGGCGCCGAAAATCGCCGTGCCGACGCGCACGATCGTCGCGCCTTCGAGCACCGCGGCTTCGAGATCGCCCGACATGCCGATCGACAGCGTATCCAGTTCGAGTCCGTCGGCACGGAGCCGCTCGAACAGTTCGCGTAGCTGGCGATGCGGCGCGCGTTGTGCTTCGATGGTTTCGGCCGGTTCGGGAATCGACATCAGACCGCGCAGGCGCAGTTGCGGCAGGGCGGCGATCGCGTGCGCCGCTTCGGCCGCTTCAGCCGGCGTCACACCGGCTTTCGACGCCTCGCCGCTCACGTTCACCTGCAGGCACACATTGAGCGGCGGCAAATGCGCCGGACGCTGTTCGGCGAGCCGCTGCGCAATCTTCAGCCGGTCGACCGAATGCACCCAGTCGAAATTCTCCGCAACCGGGCGCGTCTTGTTCGATTGCAGCGGCCCGATGAAATGCCATTCGAGCGATGCGCGCAGGTCCGCCAGCGCCTCGATCTTCGTCAACGATTCCTGCACGTAGTTTTCGCCGAACATACGCTGGCCGGCCGCATGCGCGGCGCGCACGTCTTCGGCGGGAAACGTCTTCGACACCGCGAGGAGGGCGACCGAACGCGGGTCGCGTCCCGCGAGTTGCGCGGCAAGGGCAATCCGCTCCAGAACCGCGTGGAAGTTGTGTACGAGATCGGGCATGAGACGTCAGGAGAAATCTGCACAGGGACGATGTACCGGATTATACGGACCCCCGCCGCGCCATCTCGTTCATCACGCGTACAGCATGTGCTCGACGAGTTCGATCCAGTGCGCCACTGGCGTCGAGGTGCCGCTTTGCAGGTGCGCAATGCAGCCCACGTTGGCCGAGACGATGACCTGCGGTTCCTGGGCCTGCAGTTTCTCGAGCTTCTGATCGCGCAACGCATACGAGAGCGTGGGCTGCGTCAGCGAATAGGTGCCGGCCGAACCGCAGCACAGATGGCTGTCCGCCGGCAGACGCACTTCAATGCCGAGCGCGGCCAGCACGTGCTCGACCTGGCCGCGCAACTGCTGACCGTGCTGCAGCGTGCAGGGCGGATGGAACGCCACGGTATGGACGGCGCGGCGGCGCGTCACGGCGACGAGCGACTCTTCGAACTCCGGCAGGATCTCGGAGATGTCGCGCGTCAGTCCGACAATGCGCCGCGCTTTCTCGGCATACGCCGGATCGTGGCGCAGCAGGTGCGCGTATTCCTTGACCGTGGCGCCGCAGCCGGAAGCGTTCATCACGATCGCCTCCACGCCCTGTTCGACGTACGGCCACCAGGCGTCGATATTGGCGCGGATATCGTCGAGCGCTTCGTCGTTGTAGCCCAGATGCAGCCGGATCGCGCCGCAGCAGCCGGCTTCGGCGGCGACGATCGTCTCGACGCCGAGCGCATCGAGCACGCGCGCGGTGGCGATGTTGACGTTCGGCATCATGGCCGGCTGCACGCAACCGGCGAGCATCAGCATCTTGCGTTCGTGCTTGGCGACGGGCCACTCGAGCGGGCGCTGGCGCGCCGGCACCTTGTCGCGCAACTTCTTCGGCAAGAATGCGCGCACGTGCTGGCCGAGCCGCATGGCCGGCGTGAATAGCGCGCTGTTCGGCACGAAGCTCGCCAGCACGCGGCGCAGCAGCCGTTGGCCGAAAGGACGGGTCACCTTTTCTTCGGTGATCTTGCGGCCGATTTCCACCAGTCGCCCATACTGCACGCCCGATGGGCAGGTGGTTTCGCAATTGCGGCAGGTCAGGCAGCGATCCAGATGGGTCTGGGTACTGCGCGTCACCTCCGCGCCTTCGACCATCTGCTTGATCAGATAGATGCGCCCGCGCGGTCCGTCCAGCTCGTCGCCGAGCAGCTGGTAGGTCGGGCAGGTGGCGGTGCAGAAGCCGCAATGCACGCACTTGCGCAGGATGGCGTCGGCTTCGGCGCCGTCGGGGGTGTGGCGAATGAATTCCGCGAGGTTGGTTTGCATCGCGCCGCTCAGAAGTCGGGGTACAGCCGGCCGCGATTGAAGATGCGGGCTGGGTCAAAAGCGGCTTTCAGGCCACGGTGGATTTTCATCAGCGGGGCGGGCAAGGGTGTGAACACGCCCGCGCTGCGGTCATAGCCGTGACCGGTGCGGAAGATGGTGGCGTGCCCGCCCGCCTGTTTGGCGCTGATGCGCACGGTTTGCGCGTCGGTGTCGGTGATCCACCAGCGCTGGCCGCCGCCCCATTCCATCAACTGGGCGCCCGGCAGTTGCAGCGGCTCCGTGATCGACGGCAGCGCGAGGCGCCACAGGGCGTTTTTCGGTCCAATGGCCGCGAAGAACGGGTCGGTCTGCTCGCGCAGGCCGGCCCAGAAACGTTCGGCTTCGACGGCATCGACCACCTCGCCGCCCAGCGCCGAGCGCGCCGATTTGACGGCCGCTTCGGCGCCGGCGAGGCGCACTGCGAGCGTGCCGTTGCGCCACGCGCTCGCGGTGATCGGCAGCGGCCTGCCGCCCCATTCGTTGAGCTTGCGCACGGCGTCGGTGCCGTTCATGTCGAATTTGAGCGTGGCTTCGGCCTTCGGCAACGGCAACACTTTCACCGACAACTCGAGGATCAGGCCGAGGGTGCCGAGCGAACCGGCCAACAGCCGCGAGACGTCGTAACCGGCCACATTTTTCACCACCTGGCCGCCGAAATGGAGCACCTGGCCCTGGCCGTTCATGATGACCGCGCCGAGCACGAAGTCGCGCGCGGCCCCGGCGGACGGGCGACGCGGACCGGCGATGCCGGCCGCGATGCAACCGCCCAGAGTAGCGCTAGGCCCGAAATGGGGTGGCTCGAAGGCGAGCATCTGGGCATGGTCGGCCAGCGCCGCCTCGATTTCCAGCAGCGGCGTGCCGGCGCGTGCGGTGATGACCAGCTCGGCCGGGTCATACGCAATGATGCCGCGATGCGCGCGCGTGTCGAGGATGTCTCCCTCCAGCGTCTGCCCGTACCAGTCCTTGGTGCCGCCGCCGCGAATGCGTAGCGGGCGGCCTTCGGCGGTGGCCGAACGGATGCGTTCGGACCATGCGGCGACGGTGTCGTCCTCTTCCATGGTGTCCTGCTTCGTTGTGTTTCGCTCGATTGTACCTGGCAGAGGCGTGCTGACAACCCGGAGCGGACCCGCATCGGGTTGTCGGTGGATCGGGGGAAGCCGCCTAAAAGCGCGGCAGGTCCGGATGCGGCAACAAGCCGCCGCGCACGTGCATCTTGCCGTACTCGGCGCAGCGCGCTCGCGTAGGGATGCCCTTGTCCGGGTTCAGCAGGCCGGGCGGGTCGAAAGCCCGTTTGACGGCGTGAAACGCATCGCGTTCTTCGGGCGAGAACTGCACGCACATGGAATTGATCTTTTCGATGCCGACGCCATGTTCCCCCGTCACCGTGCCGCCCAACTCGACGCACGTCTCGAGGATGTCCGAGCCGAACGCCTCGGCACGGTGCCACTCGTCCAGATCGTTGCCGTTGAACAGGATCAGCGGATGCATGTTGCCGTCGCCGGCATGGAAAACGTTGATACAGCGCAGCTGGTACTTCTTTTCCATCACTTCGATGCGCGCCAGTAGCGGCCCGATACTGCGACGCGGCACCGTGCCGTCCATGCAGTAGTAGTCCGGGGAGATGCGGCCCGCCGCCGGGAACGCGTTCTTGCGCCCGGACCAGAAGCGCAGGCGTTCGCTTTCGGAGCGCGAAATCTGGATGCGCGTCGCGCCGTGCTCGCGCAGCACGGCCGTCATGCGGACGATTTCGTCGGCCACTTCTTCGGGCGTGCCGTCCGACTCGCATAGCAGGATGGCGGCGGCGTCGAGATCGTAACCGGCGTTGACGAATTCTTCGACGGCGCGCGTCGCCGGCTTGTCCATCATCTCCAGACCGGCCGGAATGATGCCCGCCGCGATGATGCCGGCGACCGCATCGCCGCCTTTCACGACGTCGTCGAAACTCGCCATCACGACCTGCGCGGTCTGCGGCTTGGGGATCAGCTTGACGGTGACTTCGGTGACGATCGCGAACATCCCTTCGCTGCCGATCAGTACCGCCAGCAGGTCGAGCCCGGGCGCGTCGGGCGCGAGCGAGCCGAACTCGACCACTTCGCCTTCCATCGTAATGGCCCGCACCCGCAGCACGTTGTGCACGGTCAGGCCGTATTTCAGGCAGTGCACGCCGCCGGAATTTTCCGACACGTTGCCGCCGATCGTGCAGGCAATCTGCGACGAAGGATCGGGAGCGTAGTAGAGCCCATAGGGCGCGGCGGCTTCAGAAATAGCGAGGTTGCGCACGCCCGGTTGAACCGTAGCGGTACGCGCATATGAATCCACTTCGACGATTTTTCTGAAGCGCGCGAGCGACACCACGACGCCGTGGCGGATCGGCATGGCGCCGCCCGACAGACCCGTGCCGGCGCCGCGCGGCACGATCGGCACATCGAGCCGGTGGCAGATCTGCACGATGCGCTGCACCTGCGATTCGGTTTCCGGCAAGGCAACCGCCAGCGGCAGCCGGCGGTAGGCGGCGAGACCGTCGCACTCGTAGGCGACGGTGTCTTCCTCGCGGTAGAGCAGGCAGTGGGTCGGCAGCACGGCCATCAGTGCCTGCACGACCTCGCGTTGGCGCTGCGCGAGCACTTCAGCCGACAGTTCGGCGGGTGCGTTCATCTTTCGTCTCCTCGTACTCTGTTGCGCCGGGGCGCGGTCATGCCGCGCGAGGTGTGACAGGTGTCAGCGGGCGAGGCTTAAGCGGCCCAGGAGAAAATCTTGCCGGGGTTCATCAGATTGCGTGGGTCAAGCGCGTGCTTGATCGAGCGCATCGTGTCGACGGCGACCTCGCCATGTTCTTCCAGCAGGAAGCCCATCTTGTGCAGACCGACGCCATGTTCGCCCGTGCAGGTGCCGTCCATCCGCAACGCGCGCTGCACGATGCGCTGGTTGAGCCGTTCGGCCTCGACGAGTTCTTCGGGCTTGGCCGGGTCGATCAGGATCGCGACGTGGAAATTGCCGTCGCCCACGTGCCCGACGATCGGGCAAGGCAGCGGCGAGGCCAGCAGATCCTGTTCGGTTTCGACCACGCATTCCGCGAGCCGCGAGATCGGCACGCACACGTCGGTGGTCACGGCGCGGCAGCCGGGCTTCAGTTGCAGCATGGCGAAATAGGCGTTGTGCCGTGCGTTCCACAGACGGCTGCGGTCTTCAGGACGGGTGGCCCATTCGAAGCCTTCGCCTGAGTTCTGCGCGGTGATCTCCTGCACCGTTTCAGCCTGCTCCTTCACGCCGGCTTCGGTGCCGTGGAATTCGAAGAAGAGCGTGGGCGCTTCGCGCAGCGTGAGGTTGGAGTGGCGGTTGATCGAGCGGATGGCGAGCGAATCGACAAACTCCACGCGCGCAATCGGCACGCCCATCTGAATGGTTTCGATGACGGCGCGCACCGCGTCGCCCATCGACGGAAACGTGCACACCGCTGCCGAGACGGCTTCCGGTTGCGGATAGAGCCGCAGGGTGATTTCGGTGATGACGCCGAGCGTGCCTTCCGAGCCGACGAACAGGCGCGTCAGGTCATACCCCGCCGACGACTTGCGGGCTCGCGTGCCGGTCTTGATGACGCGGCCGTCCGCCAGCACGACGGTGAGGCCGAGCACGTTCTCGCGCATCGTGCCGTAGCGCACGGCGTTGGTGCCCGAGGCGCGCGTCGCGGACATGCCGCCGATGCTCGCGTCCGCTCCTGGGTCGATCGGGAAGAACAGGCCCGTGTCGCGCAACGCTTCGTTCAGTTGCTTGCGCGAGATGCCCGGCTCGACGGTGACGGTGAGGTCTTCCGCGTTGATGGACAGCACCTGATTCATCTCGGACAGATCGATCGACACGCCGCCCTGGACCGCCAGCAGATGGCCTTCCAGCGACGACCCGTTGCCATAAGGGATGATCGGCACATCGTGCTGCCCGCAAAGCCTGACGATGGTCTGCACGTCTTCCGTATTGCGCGCGAACACCACGGCGTCGGGCAATTGCGGGTCGAACGGGGACTCGTCGCGGCCATGGTGGGCGCGCACGGCTTCGGCGGTCGAGACGCGCTCTCCGAAAGCGGACTTGAGCGAGGTGAGCAGTTCGGCGGGGAAGGGACGGCGCAAGGGGGCCGGCGGCGCGGGATGATTCACACGTGTCTCCTGGTGACGGGCATGGCGTCTGTAGCTTCTGATTCATTTTACGCCGATCGTCCGGCGGCCGGCGCCTGGCCGGACAGCCGATCCTATAATGGCGGCGTTATCGGGATGTGCGTGGCAGAAGCGTGGCAGAAGCGTGGAATGCGTTGAATGCGTGCGCCCGGTGAATGGCAGGCGCTTCGGACACTGAAAGGACGGCACATATCATGGGCAACCGCTTGAGCAAGATCGCCACCCGCACCGGCGACGATGGCACCACGGGTCTCGGCGACGGCCGCCGGGTGCGCAAGGACGACTTGCGGATCACGGCGATCGGCGAGGTGGACGAGCTCAATTCGAATCTCGGCGTGCTGCTGTGCGAAACCTTGCCGGACGACGTGCGCTCGGCGCTCACGGCAATCCAGCACGATCTGTTCGATCTGGGCGGCGAGCTGTGCATCCCCGGCCACACGATGATTACTGACAGGCATCTCGGCCAGCTCGACGGGTGGCTCGCCGAATACAACGCGACGCTGCCGCCGCTCAAGGAATTCATTTTGCCCGGCGGCTCGCGGCCGGCCGCGCTCGCGCACGTGTGCCGGACGGTGTGCCGGCGCGCCGAGCGCGCCATTGTGGCGCTCGGCCAGAGTGAGACCATCAACGCTGCGCCGCGCCAATACGTCAACCGCCTGTCCGATCTGCTGTTTGTGCTGGCGCGCGTGCTCAATCGGGCGGACGGCGGCAGCGATGTGCTCTGGCAGCATCAGCGCGGCTCGAAGTAAGGCACCTGCATAGACGAGGCGTCCAGCCGGCACGCTGCACTGCGACAAAATGCCGGGGTTTCAGTGCCGCTTAAAAATGTATTGTAAATACATCTTTAAGCGAGGACATCGCAATGAGCACACTGACAACTGACCAGATTGCCCGCGTCAAAGCCACGGTTCCCGTTCTGGCCGCGCACGGCACGACGATTACCCGGCACTTCTACAAGCGCATGTTTGCGCACCATCCAGAGTTGAAGAACGTCTTCAACCAGACCCACCAGATCAGCGGCAGCCAGCCAGAAACCCTCGCGCGGGCGGTCTACACCTACGCGGCGAACATCGACAATCTCGGCGTACTTGGCTCAGCCGTCTCGCGGATCACGCACAAGCATGCAAGCCTGAACATCCGCCCGGAGCACTATCCGATCGTGGGACGGCATCTGTTGGGTGCGATCGTCGATGTGCTTGGCGATGCGGTGGACAAGCCGACCATGGACGCGTGGGAAGCGGCCTATGGGCAACTCGCGGACATCATGATCGGCGCCGAAGCCAGGCTTTATAGCGGCGCCGCATGGACCGGCTTCCGGCCCTTCGTGGTAGCGCGCAAAGAGATCGAGAGCGACGAGATCGCGTCGTTCTATCTGGCGCCTGCGGACGGTTCGCCGGCATGCAGCTTCGAACCCGGCCAGTATCTGAGCGTGAAGCGTTTTGTCGATGAGCTGGGTGTCGATCAACCGCGTCAGTACAGCCTGTCCGACGCACCGAATGGACACTGGTTGCGCATCTCCGTGAAGCGTGAAGCGGGACGTGAAGACACGCCGGCGGGTCATGTGTCGAACCTGCTGCACGATGGCGTCGAGGCCGGCACGATTGTGCATGTCAGCGCGCCGATGGGCGACTTCACGCTCAAGCGCGCCCGGACGACGCCTGTTGTGCTGGTGAGCGGCGGCGTGGGCGTGACGCCGATGATCTCCATGCTGTCGACGCTGCTTGCCGAGCGGAGTCCGCGCCGGGTGACCTTTGTCCATGCGTGCCGTAACGGCCGCGTGCATGCCTTCCGGCAGTGGTTGAACGACACGGTTGCGGCGCATCCGAACGTCGCGCGTGCGGTGTTCTACGAAGCGATTGACGCGACCGACAGGCAAGGCGTGGATTACGACTTCGAGGGCCGTCTCGACCTGACGAAACTCCTCGCGCAGGGCGGCGTGCCCGATGCGGATTACTACATCTGTGGACCGGTTCCGTTCATGCAGGCGCAACGCGACGCGCTGGTGGCGCTCAGTGTGGACGCCGGGCGCATTCATACCGAGGTGTTCGGCTCGGGGACAGTCGAGTAAAAGCCAGGCGCATGATTTGATTGAACGCGAGGCAAGCAAAGGGTAAGCGCGAGGCAAACGCGAGGCAAACCCCACGCACCGACCCGGCGCGCGTCAGCCGACGGCCAGCGTAACCGGCTTGCCGATCCGGCTCATCATTTCCACCAGTGTGTCGATGGTGAATTTGGCGGTCTTCTTGTTGACCACGTCGGATACCCGCGGGCGCGACACCATCAGGATCTCGGCCGCTTCGGCCTGCTTAAGATGGTGTTCGTCGATCCAGCTGGACAGTTCGGTCATCAACTGTTCCTTCAGCAGCCGCGTGTCGTTGATCTGTTTCTGCGACGCCGCGTGCAGCCGCGCCGCTTCTTCAGGGGCAAATCCGAGCTCAAGGAAGAGGTTGTCTCCCGGCTTGGTTACGTGACGGATTTTGGTGTCGATCGTCATTGCAATACCTTTCTCTCGTTGACTATGGCGCGATACCGCACCTCTGCAATCTCACAGTCATGCCGGCTGGTGGCCTGGGTTTTTTTCTGGAAGCAGTGCAGTACATAAATGGCTTCCTCAAACTTGCTTACGTACATCACCCGGTAAATGCCGTCACTCTCCTTGACGCGGATTTCACGCGTACTTGGGCCGACCGCCGCGAAGGGCTTCCAGTCGTCCGGGTCAAGACCTGCCTGGATTTTGCCCAGTTGAAAGCCAGCTTGCCGACGCGGTTCCTCTGGGAATGCCAGCAGATCGTTGTAGCTGGAGCCTACCCAGCGGATTTCTTTCTCGTTCCCCATGTGTCCCTTGCATGTATAAAATTGTATACCCATCTTCCGGGAAACTCAATACCTTTCCGTTCCCGCCATGGGTACCTACGTTACAGGGGTGGGGGGCGCGCCACCATTCGGCCGTTCGGCCAACTAAATGATTCGCAACGGCCTGTGACAGGACGAAAAAAAGCCCGGCTCACCGAGCCGGGCTTGCGATGCTGCCGAGGATTACCGCGCAGCGTGGCCGCTTAATTTCCGCTGCCGCGCGCCACGCGGCGCTGCCTGACTGCTTCGGCGAGGCCTTCCAGCACGGCGATGCTTTCGTCCCAGCCGATGCACGCATCGGTCACGCTCTGACCGTAGGTCAGCTCGCAGCCTTCCTTCAGATCCTGGCGGCCGGCCACGAGGTGCGACTCCACCATCACGCCGACGATCCGCTCGTCGCCGCCGGCAACCTGACGGCCAATGTCCGCGCAGACCGGAATCTGGTTTTCGTGCTTCTTCGAGCTATTGGCGTGGCTCGCGTCGATCATCAGACGTGCCGCGAGGCCGGCCTTGCCGATATCGGCGCACGCTGCGTTGACGCTGTCCGCGTCGTAGTTCGGCGTCTTGCCGCCGCGCAAAATGATGTGGCAGTCCTCATTGCCTGCCGTCGAGACGATCGCCGAATGGCCGCCCTTCGTCACCGACAGGAAATGGTGCGGCTGCGACGCCGCCTTGATGGCGTCGACGGCGATCTTCACATTGCCGTCGGTGCCGTTCTTGAAGCCCACCGGACACGACAGGCCCGACGCCAGTTCGCGATGCACCTGCGACTCCGTCGTGCGTGCACCGATGGCGCCCCACGAGATCAGGTCGGCGATGTATTGCGGGCTGATCATGTCGAGGTATTCGGTGCCGGCCGGCAGGCCGAGTTCGTTGATGCGCAACAGCAGCTCGCGCGCGGTGCGCAGACCTTCGTTGATCTTGAAGCTGTTGTCCATATGCGGGTCGTTGATGAGACCCTTCCAGCCCACCGTCGTACGCGGCTTTTCGAAGTACACCCGCATCACGATTTCGAGCTCGCCGGCGAAGCGCTTGCGTTGCTCGACCAGCCGTCCCGCGTATTCGAGCGCCGCCTTGGTATCGTGGATCGAGCATGGCCCGATGATCACGATCAACCGGTCTTCCATGCCGTGCAGGATGCGGTGCATCGACTGGCGCGAATGGTAGATCAGGTCCGACACCGCTTCTTCGCAGGCGAATTCGCGGATCAGGTGGGCGGGCGGCGTGAGTTCTTTCAATTCTCGAATACGGACGTCGTCGGTGTTGTGTGGGGGCATGGTTGTTCTCCAGGATTCAATTCGTAGCGTGAGCAGTGTGTTCGCGCAGGGCGAAAAAAAACCGCCAGACTCGCTGGCGGTTTTTCGGGAATTTCGGGTGCCTTACGTGCACTAACACCCCTCTCGATCCGCCAGCGGTCTGAGATGCCAAAAAAAGTAAAAATAAAACTTGGCGGACATGGCGAAAGTAAGGTCTGTGGCGAAAAAGGGTGAGTGACTTTATAACCCGTGCAGTCCCAGTTGACAACCAGGGGGCTGCGAAAATGCGGATAATCCGCATACTCCGTGCTTAGCGTGCACGAAGTATGCGTCAGATGACGATCAGGCCGTGCCGCCGACCGTCATCTTCTCGATGCGCAGCGTCGGCTGGCCGACGCCCACCGGCACGCTTTGGCCTTCCTTGCCGCAGACGCCCACACCCGAATCCAGCGCCATATCGTTGCCGATCATGGTGACGTACTTGAGCGATTCCGGGCCGCTGCCGATCAGCGTCGCACCCTTGACCGGGTAGGTGACCTTGCCGTTTTCGATCATGTAGGCCTCGGAGGCCGAGAACACGAACTTGCCGTTGGTGATGTCCACCTGGCCGCCGCCGAAGTTCACCGCGTACAGGCCGTTTTTGACCGAGGCGATGATTTCCCGCGGATCCTTGTCGCCGTTCAACATGTAGGTGTTGGTCATGCGCGGCATCGGCAGGGCGGCGTACGATTCGCGGCGCGCGTTGCCGGTCACCGGCATCTTCATCAGGCGTGCGTTCAGCGTGTCCTGGATATAGCCCTTCAGGATGCCGTCCTCGATCAGCGTGGTGCACTGGGTCGGGTTGCCTTCGTCGTCGATGTTGAGCGAACCGCGGCGGTTCGGCAGCGTGCCGTCGTCGACCACGGTGACGCCCTTGGCGGCCACCTGCTCGCCGATGCGTCCGGCGAACGCCGACGAGCCCTTGCGATTGAAGTCGCCTTCCAGACCATGGCCGATCGCTTCGTGCAGCAGCACGCCGGGCCAGCCCGGTCCGAGCACGACCGTCATCGCGCCGGCCGGGGCCGGGCGGGCGTCGAGATTGACCAGCGCGGCATGCACGGCGTCGTCGACGTACTTCGACAGCACGGCGTCGGTGAAATAGCCGTAGTCGAAGCGGCCACCGCCGCCGCCGCTGCCGATCTCGCGGCGGCCGTTCTGTTCGGCGATCACCGTGACGGAGACGCGCACCAGCGGCCGGATGTCGGCGGCCATCGCGCCGTCGCTACGCGCCACCAGCACCACGTCGTATTCGCCGGCCAGACCCGCCATCACCTGGGTGATGCGCGGATCGCGGCTGCGCGCCATCTGTTCGACGCGCTCGAGCAGCTTGACCTTGGCGGTCGCGTCGAGCGAATGCAGCGGATCGGACGGCAGATACAGGTCGCGCCCGGCCACGCCGGTCAGCGACGAGGCCACCTTGATCTTCTGCTTGCCGCCGCCGGCCTTGGCGATCGAGCGGGTGGCGAGGGCCGCCTGGCGGATCGCCTCGGGCGACAGGTCGTCCGAGTAGGCAAACGCGGTCCGGTCGCCTGACACGGCGCGCACGCCCACCCCTTGATCGATGCTGAAGCTGCCTGATTTCACGATGCCTTCTTCAAGGCTCCATGCTTCGCTACGGGTGGCCTGGAAGTACAGGTCCGCGTAGTCGATGCGGTGCGTGAAGATTTCGGCGAGCGTGCGGGTGAGCACGGCTTCGTCGAGGCCGTAAGGCGTGAGGAGCACGTCCTTGGCGGTGGCGAGATTGCGGATACCGGGTTCGATGATATTCATGCGAGGTCTGTTCTGCTCGATACAAAGGGGTTCGGTTGGCGCACGCGCATCGCATACATGGGTGGGCGGCGTCGTACTTTCAATGTCCAGTTCAGCTTTAGCTCGTGAGCACGCGGTGGCGCCAGGCCGGCAGGCTTTGGCGGACCTCGTCGATGCGTGCGCGCTCCAGATTCCCGGCGACGACGCCGGCGCCTTCGTCGCGGACCGCGACGATCTCGCCCCACGGGTCGATCAGCATGCTGTGTCCCCACGTGCGGCGGCCGTTCTCGTGCTTGCCGCCTTGCGCCGCGGCGAGCACGTAGCACTGGTTTTCGACGGCGCGGGCGCGCAGCAGCATTTCCCAGTGCGCGGCGCCGGTCGTATAGGTGAAGGCCGAGGGCACCACGATCAGCGCGCAATCGCCCATGCGGCGATACAGCTCCGGAAAGCGCAAATCGTAGCAGACCGACAGGCCGACCCGTCCGAACGGCGCGTCGAAGGTGCGAACTTCCTCGCCAGGCCGGATGGTGCGCGCCTCGTCGAACGATTCTTCGCCTTTTTCGAAATTGAACAGGTGAATCTTGTCGTAGCGGGCCGCTTCTTCGCCCTGTGGATTGAAAACCAGCGTGGTATTGAGGACGCGGCTGGCTTCCGGCGCGGTGATCGGCAGCGTGCCGCCGATCACCCAGACGCCGTGGCGGCGCGCCGCATCCGCCAGAAAACGCTGGATCGGGCCGTCGCCGTAGGGTTCGCGTACGCTGAGTTTGTCCGTGTCCTTGAAGCCCATGAAACAGAAGTATTCGGGCAGCAGGACGAGTTGCGCACCGTCGGCCGCGGCCTCGGCGATCAGGCGTTCCGCCTCGGCCAGATTGCGCTCGCGATCCGGCGTGCTGACCATTTGCAGGGCGGCGACGCGGCAGGACAGGGCAGGGGAAGTTGGGTGGGCGTGGTGTTCGCTCATGGGCGTTTCGAAAGACTCCCGGCAGTGAGCAGGCTGGCGCGAACTGCGGGCGCTGCCTGTGTCGATCAAGGGCGTACCGTTGCCGGTCCGGCGCCGCGAGTATCGTCAGACGGCACTCACGGTGGTCAATGCGGGGTGGCTCAATGCGCTTCCACGGTCGAAGCCGGCAGGTCCATCTTACCTCGATCGCTGCGCACCCGCTCGACATGCGGTTTCGACCACGAACCGGTGATTGCATAGTCCAGCGCGAAGGCTTTTGAAATCGACTTGGACAGCGCGAAATCGGCGACCAGTGCGGCGAGACCGAACAGCGGATTGATCACGGTGGCGGCGACCACGCCGGCGCCGGCGCTGATCGTCGGCACGATATGCACATGCAGGTCCTGGGTTTCCTGCGCGAGGTCGACCGAGCCGGTCATCTCGGCGCGGGCCGGCGCCGTGACCATCTGGAAGTTCTCCGTGCGGCCGATGCCGTCGCTGATCTGCCCGGTGCCCTTGACGCTTTCGAACGGCAGGCCCTCGCCGATCACGTCGCGGAAATTCAGCGTCGCAAAGCGCGCGAGACTTTGCAGGCTCAACACGCCCAGCAGCTTGGCGACGCCCGGATCGACCTTGAGGATCTGGCCGTGCTGAAGGTCGACCGCGAGGTTGCCGTTCAGCGTCGGGTAGTCGATGCGGGTCGGGCCGCCGCGCCAGACCACCTTACCCGACAGCGTGCCGCTGCCGCCCTTGAGCGTGCGCGGCTGGCCGGCCCGTTCGAGCAGGGCGCCGGCATCCTTGATGTCGAGCTTGAAATCGAACACGGTGCGCTTCGGCGTGTCTTCGTCGGCATTGGCGCCGAGGCGCGTCGAGGTGCGCCAGTTGGCCGTCGCGGTCAGGGTGGCGGCCGGATTGCTGATGTCGAGCTTGTCCAGTTGCCAGACCGGGACGCCGTCTTCCTCGAAATTGTGCGCGTCGACTTCCAGGCTGCCTATGTTGTGGTCGCGCACGATCAGCTCGTTCACCACCAGATCGATCGACGGCATGTTCTGCGCCGGCGCCGAGATCGCCTGGCCGAGCAGGTCGTTTTCGGTGGCGGACGGAATCACGAGACGGGCGAGGCGGGCCTGCAGCGTGCCGGGCGAGCCTTTGACGGGACCGGGCAGCCAGGCGAGGTGCCCGGACACCTGATTCGAGGCGACGTTGGCCTGCCAGTTGCCGTTGTCACGCGACGCGCCGACGATCACGCTTTCCCAGTGGCGCTTGAGCAGCGTCAGCATGCCGATGTGCACGGCAAAGCGGTTCGGCAGGAACTGCGTCAGCGCCGGATTGGGCGCGTTGGCTGCCGACGCCGGTGCCGACGCAGCGGGCGCAGCCGCTGCTTCCTTGCTGCGCATCTGGTTGACGAACGCGCGCCACTGGTCGGCGTCGAAACTGTCGATGTCGACCGCGGCGATCACCCCTTCGGTCGGCAGTTCGGCCGGCTTGTTGACACCCACCGCGCCGACCACCACCGTCGGCGGTTGCCCCGGCGTATGGCGCAGCAGATAGGTGGCGGCGATCGGGCCGAACCGCAGGTCGGTGCGTTGCAGGCCGGCGTCGCTTGCCGGGACGGCCGGCTTGAAGGTGAAGTGCAGCGGCATCGGCTGACCGACCGGCTTGTTGAACGGCGCGGGGAAGTCGAGCGCGAGGCCGCTCAGGTCGGAGTTCGCGGTAACGTCGGGCAGGCGCCCCTTCGCGCCGCTCACGCTCAGGTCGTAGGGCGCGCTGCCGCTCATGCGCGTGAGCACTTGCGCGGCCGGACCGTGCAGGTTCAGGCCGCGTGCGGCATCGACGGCAATGTGGCCGTTCAGGTCGAGCGCATAGCTGCCGTTGTTCTTGACCCCGCCGTTGGCGTGGACGTCGCCGCCGAGGAACTGGCCGGAGAGCCGGTCGAGCTGGGCGGTGTGTTCGGTGAAGCGAACCTTGCCGGTGAGTTGCGACAAGGGCGGCACGTTGTCCATGCTCAGGCGGTTGTTCTGGAAGCCCAGCGCGCCCTCGACGGCGATATGCGGCTTCGGCGTGCGCGGCACGGTCAGCTTCAGCGCGAGCGACGCGGGGCCGTCGGCGCGCACCTTCTCGCCGACGTGCTTCGACAGGCCGCCGAGCGCGCTCGCATTGACGTAATCGATCATGTCGGCGAGCGGGCCATGGCCGTCGCCGCTGATCACGAGGGGCGAGGCCTTGGTGCCCAGGTCGTCGATCTTGCCGCCGACCTTGGTGAGCGCGATGCGCTTGTAACGGGCGCGATCGACATCGAAGCGCAGCACGTTCTCTTTCAGCTCGAAGGTGCCGTCGATGCCGTCCAGCGCCGGCCACACGTTCGGCGTCACGCCGTCCTTCATCAGGCGCGGCGGATACGGCGAGGGGTCGAACTTGCCGCCCTTGAAGGGCGCGACGATATGGAACACACCGGCACTCGGATCGCGCGAGTAGGGGAACTTGGTGAGGTCGCCATGCACCTCGATGACCGCGCCGCGCGATATGCCGGCCTGCAGCCCGTGACCGAGGTAAGTGCGCAGTTTCTCGCTGATGCTGGTGGGCAGGTAGCGGACGATGCGCGTGACCTGGGCGTGATCGAACTGGGCCTTCAGATCGAGCGAGCCACGGCCGTGGCCGGGGTTGCTGTAGTCGGCGGTGACCTTTGCGGCGGTGTCCGCGTTGGCCACGCTCAGTTCCGGGACGGTGATCGCAAACGCCTTATGCGCCTCGCCCGGCGCCGCCGGCTTGACGGTCCAGTTGCCGCGCCCCTGCAGGCGGTCGAACTTGAGGCGCGGGTCGTCGAACACGCCCGGCAGCGTGAGCGCCACATTGTTGGTGTCGATCGTCATCGAGCCGTGGGTTTCGTCGGCATCGACGCTGCCCCACAGGTTCTCGACCCCGGGCAAGCCGGCTCGCGGGTGACCGAGCGGGGTCAAGCCCGGCGGCGGTTCCTGGGCCGCCACGCTGATGCCCTGCAGGTCCGCCTTGAAACGGTAGCGCACGATCGGTTCGGCGCCGCTTGCGTTATGTTCGGTGGCCGCTTCGCCGGAGTTCGGCGTGGCCCGTTCGACCTCGATCAGGTAGTTCGCCACCAGCCCGCGCGGATTGAAGCGCACCAGCTCGTTGAGCAGGTGTCCGGAGAGCGGCAGCGCGCGGCTGAATTCGGCGAGGATCCCGAGGTCGACGCGGTCGCCGGTCACGCTGATCAACTGGCCGTGCTGCAGGGAGGCCCTGCGGTAGTGGCCGGTCAGCGTCGTCAAGGCGAGCGTGCGGGTGAGTGGCGTGCCGTCGTCGAGCGGCGGCTGGCCCAGTTCGGCGTGCAGGTGGTTCAGTTGCAGCGTGTAGTCGCCCGTCTCCGCCACCTCGACTTTCCACGAGAAACTGGCGGTCGGCACGTCGAGGCGCGGCTGGGTTGGACGCACCCGCATCGAGACGTTGGTGCCGGCCAGCTCGCCGCTCGCCGATTTCATGCGGCCCTGGGCAAACTCGATCCAGATGGCGTTGTCGACCCGGCCCGCGAAGGTCTCGATCGGGAAGTCGATGTAGTGCGCAAGGGCGGGCAGGTCGACCGGGCCGGTGGACACGTACGCCTGGCCGGTCCAGTTGATCGGCTTGCCGATCGCCGAGAGCGGCGCGTGCTTGAATTGCGCGCGGAAGTCGAGCGGACCGTGCAGCACGCTGCCGTCCGGCGGCGCCTGCAGTGCCAGGTGGTGGTCGTAGCCGTCGTTGAGGATAGCGAGCCGGATGTTCTGCAGCGCCAGTTCCGGCGCGTCGTGACTCGCGTCCTTCCACCGCAGCGTGCCGCCGCGCAGCACGATGGCCTGCTGGCGCAGCAGCCACGTGGTGAAGGTGTCGTTGCCCGTGTGCCGGCTCGGCATCGTGACGCCGGCGACCGATAGCGCGCCGTCGCTGCCGCGCGCGATCAGCACGTCGGGCTGATCGACGATCAGGCTCGAGAGGATCGGCTTGAGTTGCCACAGCGAACTCCACGACACCGTGGCGGTGGCGTGCGGGATCGCGAGCCCGACCTTGCCGTCATGGTCGCGAATGGTCAGATTGGTGACGTCGATGCCAGGCTGAAAACCGGTCCAGTGCGGCGCCAGTTTGCCGATGCTGAGTTGCGCGTGGATTTTCTCGGATACGAGTGCTTCGATGCGCGGCCGGAACGCGTCGACCCGTGGCAGCAAGCCGTAGCGCAGCCCCATGAAGAGCGCCGCCGCGATGAAGTAGATGACCAGCGCAATGGCCGCCAGCACCCTCAGGGTGTGACGCAGCACCACATGGTCGCCGCCGCGCACTGGCCTGACTTGTCCGGGTTCGTGTGGCGCGGCGGATTCGTTTCGCTCGGACATGCTGCGGCGGGGGTGGGCGTATGGTAGTTTTGCGGTCTGACGACGAAATGTAACACACGGGCCAGCCGCGACGAATATCCGTCAAAGCCTGTGCCCATGCCGCCTCGCGACCTGCGCGACGCGCTTCAAGGCTCCGTGATGAGACGGATGACGCAACAAGCGATCCAGACCTTTGATGACTGACGCCATACTCCTGAGTTCCAGCTATTCACACTATGCGGCGCGCGCGCTGGCGGCCCGTCCTGAACTGGCGGAGCGCATTGCGGCGCTGGCTGCCGCGCCGTTGACGCGCGAGCGGATCGAAGCCCGCTTCGACGCGTTGTGCGCCGCGCAGGCCGGCCCTGCCGGCGGCGCGTTGACCGAGGACGGGCTCAAGCGGGCGTTGCGCCAGTTGCGCACCGAGGTGTTCTGCGCCGTGATGGAGCGCGACCTGGCGGGTCATGCGGACGTCGCCGAAGTGACCGGTGCGATGACCGATCTGGCTGAAACGACCATCCAGCGGGCGCTGGCGGTGCTCTCCGCCGATCTCGAAGTGCTGTACGGCGAGCCGCGCGACCCGCAGGGCGAGCGCCTGACGCTCGGCGTGGTCGGCATGGGCAAGCTGGGTGGGCGCGAGCTGAACGTGTCATCGGATATCGACCTGATCTTCCTCTATGAAGAGGACGGCGAAACCGCCGGCGGCCAGCGCTCGCCGATTGCCACGCAGGACTTTTTTACCCGCCTCGGCAAACGCCTGATCGCCGCGCTGGCCGAAGTCACCGCCGATGGCTACGTGTTTCGCGTTGACATGCGCTTGCGGCCGAATGGCGATTCGGGACCGCTCGTGTGTAGTCTTGGCATGCTCGAAGAGTATTTTTACGTGCAGGGCCGAGAGTGGGAGCGCTATGCCTGGATCAAGGGGCGGCTCGTATCCGAGCGCGGCAGCGACGCCGCGCGCCGGCTGTCGAAGCAGCTCGATGCAATCGTTCTGCCGTTCATCTACCGCCGCTATCTGGACTTCGGCGTGATCAGCGCGATCCGTGCGCTGCATCTGCAGATCCGCCAGGAAGCGCAACGCCGCGCCTCGATGCGGCCCGACAAGGCCGACGACATCAAGCTCGGCCGCGGCGGCATTCGCGAGATCGAATTCAGCGCGCAGGTGTTCCAGTTGATTCGTGGCGGGCAGGATGCAGGTTTCCGCGTGCGGCCGACGCTCGCCGTGCTGCGCCACGCGGCGGCGCACGGCCTGCTTGCGCCGACCGTGTGCGTGAAGCTTTCGCAGGCCTATCGTTTTTTGCGCGAGCTCGAACACCGCTTGCAATATCGCAACGACGCGCAGACGCACGCGATGCCGGTCGACCCGGAGGAGCGCGCGGCGCTGGCGCAGGCCATGGGCTTCGACGACTATGCGGCGCTGATGGTGAAACTCGAGGCGCACCGCGAGCTGGTCGAACAGCAGTTCGATCAGATCTTCGCCGACAAGGTGACGGGCCGCGATGGTTGCGGCGCGCCGGAGGACGGCGCGGCGGTGTGGGTGTGGAGCAGCGCGCTGGCCGACGATAGCGCGGACGTTGCCTTGCAGGCGCGCCTCGTCGAGCTTGGCATTGCCGAGCCGGCCGAACTGCTCGCGCGGCTGCGCGCCCTCTGGCAATCGTCGCGTTACGCGGGGCTCGCCGAGCGCAGCCGGCAGCGCTTCGACATCGTGGCGCAACGCGCGCTCGAAGCCGCGCGCACGCTGGAGCCGCCGGCGCGGCGCGGCGATACGGTGGCGCGCTTCTTCGACCTGCTCGAAGCCGTGAGTCGCCGCGGCGCTTATCTGGCGCTACTCACCGAGTATCCGCAAGCGTTGCACCGGGTCCTGTCGGTGCTGGGCGCCTCGCACTGGGCGGCCGGCTATCTGATCCGCCATCCGCAACTGCTCGACGAACTGCTGGACGACGAAGCGATTGCGAGCCCGTTCGATTGGCCCGAATTCAAGCGCACCCTGCGCTTGCGGCTCGCCGCGGCGGACGGCGTCGAACAGCAGATGGATCTGTTGCGCCATGCCCATCAGGCCGAAGTGTTCCGCATTCTGCTGATCGATCTGGCCGGCAAGCTGAGCGTCGAACATGTGAGCGACCGGCTCTCGGAACTCGCGGATGCCGTGCTCGACGTCACGCTCGAAGCCGTCTGGAACCAGTTGGCCCGACGCCACCGCGAGGTGCCGCGCTTTGCGGTCATCGCGTACGGGAAGCTGGGCGGCAAGGAGTTGGGCTACGCGTCGGACCTCGACCTGATCTTCCTCTACGACGACGCCGACGAGAACGCAGCGGAGATCTACGCCATGTACACGCGGCGCCTGATCACCTGTCTGACGATGGCCACGGGCGCGGGCACGCTGTTCGACGTCGACCTGCGGCTGCGGCCGAACGGCGAGTCGGGGCTGCTCGTCACGGATCTGGACGCGTTCAGGCGTTACCAGTTGCGCGAAGGCGACGCGGCGAATACCGCATGGGTCTGGGAGCACCAGGCGCTGTCGCGGGCGCGCTATTGCGCGGGCGACGCCGAGATCGGCGCGAAGTTCGAGGCGATCCGCGAGCAGGTTCTGACCACTCCGCGCGAGGCAGGGCCGCTCGCGCGTGAGATCGTCGAGATGCGCGAGCGGGTGGAGGCCGGGCATCCGAACCGGACCCAACTGTTCGATCTGAAGCACGATCGCGGCGGGATGGTGGATATCGAGTTCACCGTTCAATACTGGGTGCTGCTGCACGCGGCGCGCGATCCGGAGTTGATCCGCAATACCGGCAATATCGCGCTGCTACGCGAGGTGTCGCGCTTCGGGATGATGAGCGAGGAGGAAGCCGAGACGGTGGGCGCGGCGTATCGCACTTACCGCAAGTTGCAGCACAAGCTGAGGCTCGACGGCATGGAGAAGGCGCGCGTCGAGCCGGCCGCCGTCGAAGCGGAGCGCCAGGCGGTGCTGGCGTTGTGGCAACGGGTGTTCGGGTGAGGGTTGGGGCCTGGCCGGCTCGGGGCGCTGAAGGCTCGGAGCGTGTTGTGCGGATTTGCTCGGTGAAACCCGTGAATACGGGCGAGGGGTCGCTCTGGCTCTGGTAGTGGGGCGGCCCGCAGTGTATCGGGGCGCCTCGCCGTGGTGTCGGCACGGCCCGCAGCCCCTGTGTGATGGCGTCTCTTACGCTGCCAGCATTTCCTTGGCGTGCTTGCGCGTCGTGGCGGTGATCTCCAGCCCGCCGAGCATGCGCGCTACTTCTTCGACCCGGCTTGCCTTGTCGAGCGGCGTGACGCTGCTGACCGTCCCACCCTTGCCGTTGGCGGCTTTTGCCACCTGGAAGTGATGGTCGCCGCGCGCGGCGACCTGCGGCAAATGGGTCACGCACAGCACCTGGCGGGCGCGGCCGAGCTGGTGCAGCAAGCGTCCGACCACCTCCGCGACGCCACCGCCGATGCCGGTGTCCACTTCGTCGAAGATCAGCGTGGGGGTGGGGCTGGCGGCGCTGGCGATCACGGCGAGCGCAAGGCTGATCCGCGCCAGCTCGCCACCCGAGGCGACTTTGGCGAGCGGCCGCAGCGGCACGCCCGCGTGGCCCGCCACCCGGAACTCGACCTGTTCCAGCCCGTGCGGGCCTCCATCCGGCAGTGCCACGAGGGCGACTTCGAAGCTGCCGCCTTTCATCGACAGTTCCTGCATGCCCGTGGTGACCGCCGAGCCCAGTGCCTTGGCGGCCTTGGCGCGTGCTTTCGATAGCTGCCTGGCCTCGGCGAGATAGGCTTCCTTCGCTTTGACTTCGGCGGCATGCAGGCTGTCCAGATCCGCGGCGGCATCCAGAGCGGCCAGTTGCGCGCGACGCGCGGCGTGTTCCTCCGGCAGCGTCTGCGGCTGCAAACGGAATTTGCGGGCGGCCGAATGGAGCGCGTCGACGCGCTTCTCGATCTGGGCAAGGCGCTCGGGATCGAGCTCCAGCCGCTGCGCATAGTGACTCAGCGAATACGCCGCTTCCTGCAACTGGATCTCGGCGGGTTCAAGGGCGGCGAGGGCGTCGTTCAGCGCCGGATCGATCTCCGCGAGGTCGCGTACCTTGGAGACGATCGAGGCGAGATGCGTGATCATCGCCTCGTCCGACTCGGATAGCGCAGTGAGCGCACCCTGGACGCCGTCGATCAGGTTGGCCGAATGCGACAGGCGGTTGTGTTCGGCGTTGACCTCTTCCCATTCGCCCGGCTGCGGGGCGAGCTTGTCGAGCTCGGCCAACTGCCATGCTAGGCGTTCGCGCTCGAGCTGCAGTTCGCGGTCGCGCGTCCTGGCGAGTTCGATGGCTTGCACCTTGTCGCGCCAGTTGCGCCAGGCGCGGCCCACGGCGCCTGCCTTGTCGATCAGTCCGGCGTGGGTGTCGAACAGCTCGCGCTGGGCGTCCGGGCGCATCAGCAACTGGTGGGCGTGCTGGCCGTGAATGTCGACCAGCATTTCGCCGACCTCGCGCAGTTGCGCGAGCGTCGCCGCCGTGCCGTTGATGAAGGCGCGCGAGCGGCCGTTCGCGTCGACCACGCGTCGCAGCATGACGGTCCTGCCGTGCGGATCGTCGGCCCCTGCGGCGGCGGCCGAGGCCAGCGCCTGCTCGTCGAGCCAGTGCTCGAGCTGCGCATGGGTTTCGAATTCCGCAGTGATGTCGGCCCGTGCCTCACCGGTACGCACGACGCTCGCGTCGGCACGGGCGCCGAGCGCCAATGCCAGGGCGTCGATCAGGATCGACTTGCCGGCGCCTGTTTCGCCTGAAAAAACCGTAAAGCCGCTGTCGAATTCAAGATCGAGCGCGGCGACGATGACGAAGTCGCGTATCGAGAGGTGGCGAAGCATGGGGTCGTCTGGTGGGCGTGGGTTACCGGCTGGGGCGATCCGCTCAGGGCTTGATGTCGTCTTCGTGCGACGGGTATTCGTTCCAGTGAAGTTTCTTGCGCAGCGTCGCGTAATAGCTATGGCCGACCGGATGCAGCAGCGGCACGGTGTGGCGCGAGCGGCGAACTTCGATGGTGTCGTTGTGTTCGAGCGCAGTGAACGACTGCATGTCGAAATTGACGTTCACGTCCCGCCCCGCCACGATCTGGATGCTGACCTTGGAGTCGTCCGGCAGCACGATAGGCCGGTTCGACAGCGCGTGCGGCGCGATCGGCACCAGCACGATGCCTTGCAACTGCGGATGCAGGATCGGCCCCGACGAGGACAGCGCATAGGCCGTCGAGCCGGTCGGCGTGGCGACGATCAGCCCGTCCGAGCGCTGGTTGTACATGAAGCGGCCGTCGACCGAAACGTGCAGTTCCGCCATCCCCGAGAAGCCGCTGCGGTTCACCACCACGTCGTTGAACGCCAGCGCGTGGTAGATCGGGCTGCCGTCGCGCATGATGCGCGCCTCGAGCAGGGTGCGCTCCTCGCGCTCGAAGTGGCCGCTGAGCATCAGCGGGACGATTTCCTGCATGTCGGAAATCGGGATGTCGGTGATAAAGCCGACGCGCCCATGGTTGATGCCGATCAGCGGCGTGCGGTACGGCGCGAGCTGGCGGCCGATGCCGAGCATCGTGCCGTCGCCGCCGAGCACCACGGCGACGTCGGCGCGCGCGCCGATCTCCGCGGGGCGCAGGGCCGGGTAATCGGTGATGCCGATCTCCGCGGCGGTGTCCGCTTCGAACACCACGTCGAAGCCGCGCCTGGCGATGCACGAGGCGAGCGCGGTCAGAGGCTCGCCGATGCCTGGCGTATTGTTGCGCCCGACTAGCGCAACGGTCTTGAACTGGCTGGTAACTTGCATGCCGGCATTACACCATAGGTGGGGACTGAAAAGAACCGTCCGGGCCACACGGGCGCCCGGCCTGGGCGGGGCGCTGCCTTACCTGCCAGGTCCGCGGGGAGACCCGCACGGAACCGAGTGGTATTGTTAGCGCTCGCGGTTGTTGCGTCATTAAGCTAAAATTTTCCGTCATGCTAGATCCTCGCGCACAAACCCTCCTCAAAACGCTGATCGAGCGCTATATCGCCGAGGGTCAGCCGGTCGGCTCGCGCACGTTGTCCCGCTATTCCGGCCTCGAACTGAGCCCGGCGACCATCCGCAACGTGATGTCCGATCTGGAGGAGCTGGGGCTCGTAATCAGCCCGCATACTTCGGCGGGCCGCATTCCGACGCCGCGTGGCTACCGCCTTTTCGTCGACACCATGCTCACGGTCGAGTCCGCCGCGGACGAAGAAGCCGTCACCCGTACCGTCAAGACCACCTTGCAGGCGGGCGAGCCGCAGAAGATTGTGGCGGCGGCGGCGAGCGTGCTGTCCAGCCTGTCGCAGTTTGCCGGCGTGGTGCTGACGCCGCGGCGCAGCCATGTGTTCAAGCAGATCGAGTTCATGCGCCTGTCGGACAAGCGCATTCTGCTGATCATCGTCACGCCCGAGGGTGACGTGCAGAACCGCATCATGGCGACGCAGCGCGACTTTTCGCCGTCGCAACTGGTGGAAGCCTCCAATTACATCAACGCACACTTCGCCGGCCTGTCCTTCGACGAGGTGCGCCGACGCCTGCGCGAAGAGATCGACGAACTGCGCGGCGACATGACTACGCTGATGCACGCGGCCGTCACCGCCAGCACCGACGAAGCCGACACCGGCGAGACCGTATTGATTTCCGGCGAGCGCAATCTGCTCGAAGTGGCCGACCTGTCTTCCGACATGGCGCGGCTGCGCAAGCTGTTTGATGTATTCGACCAAAAGACCAGCCTCCTTCAGTTACTCGACGTGTCGAGTCACGCCCAGGGCGTGCAGATTTTCATTGGCGGCGAGTCGAATCTCGTGCCGATCGAAGAAATGAGCGTGGTGACCGCACCGTATGAAGTGAACGGCAAGATCGTCGGCACGCTCGGCGTGATCGGACCGACGCGGATGGCCTATAACCGCGTGATCCCGATCGTCGACATTACGGCGCGTCTGCTTTCGTTGACGCTGAGCCAGCAATAGCAACCGCCTGTCGCGAGGCGCGGCGGCCGATGCCATTGCCACTGCCTGCAACCGACCGCCGGTCGACGTCCGCAACGTCATGCCGGTAATAATGCCTGGCGGCGCGGAGCTTGCCAATTGGCCGAATGGCCAGGTATCGGCGGCGGATCGCGCCGCTATAATGAGTTTCACCTGAATCGATTTCCCGCCTTAAGCGGTTAGCCCTGTTGCCTATGCGTTTCGACCTCGAGCGGCCATCTCAGCCCGCCACAGCCCATCGTGTTGCGGTGTTGCTGATCAATCTGGGCACGCCCGACGCTCCAACGCCGAAGGCCGTGCGGCGCTACCTCGCGCAGTTTTTGTCGGACCCACGGGTGGTCGAGATTCCCGCCGCCGTCTGGCAGGTCATCTTGCGGCTCCTGATCCTGCCGTTTCGCGGGCGCTCGTCGGCGCGCAAGTATGCCGCGGTGTGGACGCCGGAAGGCTCGCCGTTGCGCGTGTTCACCGAGAAGCAGGTGGAAGGGTTGCGGCATCTGCTGCAGGCGAACGACTACACGGTGCTCGTCGACTACGCCATGCGCTATGGCATGCCGGGCATTCCGGACATGCTGAACCAGCTCAAGCTGGCCGGTGCGGAACGTGTGCTGCTCGTGCCGATGTATCCGCAATACTCGTCGTCGACCACCGCCACGGCTTTCGACGCCGCATTTGCGGCGCTTGGGCGCATGCGCAACCAGCTGGAAATCCGCACCGTCCGCCAGTATGCGGATCATCCGGCCTATATCGCGGCGCTGGCGGCGCAGGTGCACCAGTATTGGCACGCTCACGGCCGTCCGGATTTCGCAGCAGGCGACAAGCTGGTGCTGAGCTTCCACGGTGTGCCCAAGCGCACGCTCGATCTGGGCGATCCGTATCACGACCAGTGTCAGCAAACCGGGGCGCTGCTGATGCAGGCGCTTGAGCTGACATCGGTCGAATGCCGCATTACGTTTCAGTCGCGCTTCGGCAAGGCCGAATGGCTGCAGCCCTACACCGCGCCGACGCTCAAGGAACTGGGCGCCGCGGGTGTCCGTCGGGCCGACGTGTTTTGTCCGGGTTTTACCGCTGACTGCCTCGAAACGATCGAGGAAATCGGCATGGAGGTTCGCGACGAGTTCGTTCACGCCGGCGGCAAGGAGTTTCACCGGATTCCTTGCCTGAACGCCTCGCAGGCGTGGATTGCCGCGCTTGGTGAGATCGTCGCGCAGAATCTGCAGGGCTGGCCGGTGCAGGCGGCTTCGCTGCAAGGGGTGGTGGAGGCGTGAGGCCGTGTTTCAACGCGCTTAGGGAACGCGCTTAGGGCGCCGGACTGATCGATGAACTACAGGATTTCAACCGAACCGGGTGCGCGTCTGCGTATCGACAAATGGCTTTGGGCTGCACGCTTCTTCAAGACGCGCTCGCTGGCGGCGGATGCCGTCGATAAAGGCCATGTGCGTATCGGCGGGGCCACGGTCAAGCCGGCAAAGGACGTGCGGGTCGGCGATCTCGTTGAAGTCGAGATCGAAAGGATCGTTTGGCAGGTCGAGGTGCTGGGCATGTGCGATGTGCGCGGGCCCGCCAGCGTGGCGCAAACGCTTTACGCGGAAACCGAGGACAGCAAGGTAAAGCGGCAGGTGGAACAGGAGCGGCGCAAGACGTATCGCGAACCGGCGGCCGCCTTGCACGGGCGTCCTACCAAGCGCGACCGGCGCACTATCGACAAACTTTCAGGTGGGGATTGAACAACTGTTCCATCGTGGCATGCACGCCGCCATACTCGGTCGTGCTGTCATTGACGGCCCCGGACATGCAGATGGTCGTGGTTCCCGCGATGAGCACCAAGGCGACCACGGATATTGCGAAGGTCAGTTTCACGGTACTCCCCCGAAAGGTGCTGAACGAACGCGCGTAGTGAGTGAATTGAAGTGGTATATACCGGGCTAGGGTAAACGTGCCTTTTCCGGCGGACATCTGCAGTTTAGGTCAGTCCTCGACCCCACTCAATCTCATTCTCATGAAGTCAGAGTAATGGTTGTAACCAGGCATTTCTCCCGCACTGCTGCGGTGCAAAAAGGTCGTTTTGACCGCTTGAAATCGTGCTTTAGGTCCCCAACTTATCGAACGATGAGCGGTGGTCTGTGTCGTGTTTTTGCAACGCTCGAACGAGCCCCCGCGAACACCATGCGGCCGCCCTTGGCTTTAACTTTCTAACGACTTTCAGCGACATGGAAAACACGCAAGAGAACCCGACGAGCCAGAATCCCACGCCCGCCGAAGAAGCCGCGCGCCAGGCCGCCGAGGCCGCCGCGCTTCAGCCCGACGCGAACCCGGCTGATGCTGCGCCGGGCGCTGCCGCGCCGGCCGGCGTCGAGGCCGCGCTGGCCGAAGCGCAAGCGAAGATTGCCGAGCTGCAGGAGAGCTTCCTGCGTGCGAAGGCCGAGACCGAAAACGTGCGCCGCCGTGCGCAGGAAGACGTCACCAAGGCCCACAAGTTTGCGATCGAAAGCTTTGCCGAGCATCTGCTGCCGGTGGTCGACAGTCTCGAGGCCGCCGTTGCCCACTCGTCGGACGACCTGCAGAAGGTCCGCGAAGGCGTCGAGCTGACGCTGCGTCAGTTGAACGGGGCGCTCGAGAAAGGTCGCGTGGCCGCGATCAATCCTCCGGCCGGCGAGAAGTTCGACCCGCATCGTCACCAGGCTATTTCCATGGTGCCGGCCGAGCAGGAGCCGAACACGGTCGTTTCCGTGCTGCAAAAGGGCTATGTGATTGCCGACCGCGTGCTGCGTCCGGCACTCGTCACCGTCGCACAGCCGAAGTAAGCGCCCGGTTGCGTTTAAGAGCCGCCAAGGCCGGCACGCCGTTACTATGGCCAACCTTCCCGTCGACGCCACGGCTTTTGCCGTGTTCGAGATGCAGGAACTGAGCGCGGAGTCGTTCGACGCCGGACTCGAGGCGGCCGGCGATGAGCTGGCGGTGGTGTTCTTCTGGGGGCTGGACTGCTTTAACTGTGAAATAGCGAAGAAGGCGATGCTGGCGCAGCCCGAGGCGATTCGCGCGCTCGGGCTCAAATGGTTTCACAGCAACGTCTACGAGCACCGCGAGCTGGGCCGCCGCTTCATGTTGCACGGCGTGCCGACGTGGTTCTTCTTTCACCATGGCAAGCGGCTTGGCCGGGCAACCGGCTGGCACGGCCTCGGGCAGTTCGAGGCAGCGGTGGCAGCCGCGCGGGAGAAGGTGCGGGCGAAGCTTGCCTCGCCAATCCCGAAGCAGCAGGAGATTGAAAAAAATTAAAGACCGCATTGCATTCAAGGTCTTGAAAACGATGCGGACGCACTTATGTTGAGTGCAGGTATGAATTGAAGGCGGCGTGCCTTGCCGCCAGATGGGCACAAGGCACTTTCCGCAGCGATCAAAGTCAGGAGATTAGTAAAAATGGGCAAAATCATCGGCATCGACCTCGGCACGACCAACTCGTGCGTGGCGATCATGGAAGGCAATTCGGTCAAGGTGATCGAGAACTCGGAAGGTGCGCGCACCACGCCGTCGATCATCGCTTACATGGAAGACGGCGAAATTCTCGTCGGCGCGCCTGCGAAGCGTCAGTCGGTCACGAACCCGAGGAACACGCTGTACGCGGTCAAACGCCTGATCGGCCGCCGCTTCGAAGAAAAAGAAGTGCAGAAAGACATCGGCCTGATGCCGTACAAGATCGTCAAGGCCGACAACGGTGACGCCTGGGTCGAAGTGCGCGACCAGAAGCTCGCTCCGCCGCAAATCTCGGCGGAAGTGCTGCGCAAGATGAAAAAGACCGCTGAAGACTACCTCGGCGAGCCGGTCACCGAAGCGGTGATCACGGTTCCCGCGTACTTCAACGACAGCCAGCGCCAGGCTACCAAAGACGCAGGCCGCATCGCCGGTCTGGAAGTCAAGCGCATCATCAACGAACCGACCGCAGCTGCGCTCGCGTTCGGCCTCGACAAGGCAGAAAAGGGCGACCGCAAGATTGCCGTGTATGACCTCGGCGGCGGTACGTTCGACGTGTCGATCATCGAAATCGCCGACGTTGACGGCGAAATGCAGTTTGAAGTGCTCTCGACGAACGGCGATACGTTCCTCGGCGGCGAAGACTTCGACCAGCGCATCATCGACTACATCATCGGCGAGTTCAAGAAAGAGCAAGGCGTCGACCTGTCGAAGGACGTACTCGCGCTGCAACGCCTGAAGGAATCGGCTGAAAAGGCGAAGATCGAACTGTCGTCCAGCCAGCAGACCGAAATCAACCTGCCGTACATCACGGCAGACGCGTCGGGTCCGAAGCACTTGAACCTGAAAATCACGCGTGCGAAGCTCGAAGCGCTGGTGGAAGAACTGATCGAACGCACCATCGAACCGTGCCGTCTGGCGATCAAGGACGCGGGCGTGAAGGTTGGCGAAATCGACGACGTGATTCTCGTCGGCGGTATGACCCGTATGCCGAAGGTGCAGGAAAAGGTTAAGGAATTCTTCGGCAAGGAACCGCGCCGTGACGTGAACCCGGACGAAGCCGTGGCCGTGGGCGCCGCGATTCAGGGCCAGGTGTTGTCCGGCGACCGCAAGGACGTTCTGCTGCTCGACGTGACCCCGCTGTCGCTCGGTATCGAAACGCTCGGCGGCGTGATGACGAAGATGATCAACAAGAACACCACGATCCCGACGAAGCACGCGCAAGTGTATTCGACGGCGGACGACAATCAGGGCGCCGTCACGATCAAGGTGTTCCAGGGCGAACGCGAAATGGCAGCCGGCAACAAGCTGCTGGGCGAGTTTAACCTCGAAGGCATTCCGCCGGCCCCGCGCGGCGTGCCGCAGATTGAAGTGAGCTTCGACATCGACGCGAACGGCATCTTGCACGTCGGCGCGAAAGACAAGGCCACCGGCAAGGAAAACCGCATCGTCATCAAGGCGAACTCGGGTCTGTCGGAAGCCGAAATCGAAAAGATGGTGAAGGACGCAGAAGCGAACGCGGAAGAAGATCACAAGCTGCGTGAGCTGGCCGATGCCCGCAACCAGGGCGACGCGCTGGTGCACAGCACGAAGAAGGCGCTCACCGAATACGGCGACAAGCTGGAAGCGGCTGAGAAGGAAAAGATCGAAGCCTCGCTGAAGGACCTCGAAGACACGCTGAAGAGCGGTTCGAGCGACAAGGCGGCGATCGAAGCCAAGATCGAAGTCGTGGCAACGGCCTCGCAGAAGCTCGGCGAAAAGATGTACGCCGACATGCAGGCTGCCCAGGGTGCAGCAGGCGCTGCGGCCGGTGCCGCGGGTGCCGCAGGCGGTGCCTCGGCCGGCGGCGCGAGCCAGCCGGAAGACGACGTGGTCGACGCCGAGTTCAAGGAAGTCAAGAAGGACTAAAGCCAGGTCGCCATTTGACCGTAAAGCCGCACACAGCAATGTGTGCGGCTCGGCTGCAAAACGGTCTGCACCCGTCTCCGGGGGCATGAACCTGCAAAGCGGTTATCGCGCCTGGTGAGCCTTTTGGGCTCTCCGGGCACATTTGTTTTATGGAGGGCGTTGCTCAAATCGTGCAAACGAGGAGCGAGCAGCGGCCGGACGAGTCGTGAGACTCCAGCATTCAAGAGGAGCCGCCGCGCCTTGCTGCGCGGAGGGCGTTGAACCGATATGGCGAAACGGGATTACTACGAGGTTCTGGGCGTCGCAAAGAACGCGAGCGACGACGAAATCAAGAAGGCTTATCGCAAGCTTGCGATGAAGCATCACCCTGACCGCAATCCGGGCAACAAGGATGCGGAAGAGCATTTCAAAGAGGTGAAGGAAGCCTATGAAATGCTGTCGGACTCGCAGAAGCGCGGCGCGTACGACCAATACGGCCATGCGGGTGTCGACCCGAACATGGGCGGCGCCGGCGCCCAGGGCTTCGGCGGCTTTGCCGATGCATTCGGCGATATTTTCGGCGACATCTTCGGCCAGGCGGCCGGCGGCGCCGCACGCGGCGGCGGCGGCCGTGCCGGTCCGCAGGTGTATCGTGGCGCCGATCTGCGCTATAGCATGGAAATCACGCTGGAACAGGCCGCGCACGGTTACGACACGCAGATTCGCGTACCGAGCTGGGTATCGTGCGAAATCTGTCATGGTTCGGGCGCAAAACCCGGCACCAAGCCCGAAACCTGCCCGACCTGTAACGGCTCGGGTTCGGTGCGGATGTCGCAGGGTTTTTTCAGCATCCAGCAGACTTGCCCGAAGTGCCATGGCACCGGCAGTCACATTCCCGATCCCTGCTTGCACTGCCATGGCGCGGGCAAGGTGAAGGAAACCAAGACGCTGGAAGTGAAGATTCCGGCAGGCATCGACGACGGCATGCGGATCCGCTCGGCCGGCAACGGCGAGCCGGGCATCAACGGCGGTCCGTCGGGCGACCTGTACGTCGAGATTCATATCAAGCAGCACTCGGTGTTCGAGCGCGACGGCGACGACCTGCATTGCCAGATGCCGATTCCGTTCACCACGGCAGCACTCGGCGGCGAGATCGAAGTGCCGACGCTGGCGGGCCGCGCGAGCTTCACCGTGCCCGAAGGCACCCAGTCGGGCAAGACGTTCCGTCTGCGCGGCAAGGGCATCAAGGGGCTACGTTCGAGCATCGCCGGCGATCTGTACGTGCATGTCCAGGTTGAGACGCCGGTCAAGCTCACCGAGCCGCAGCGCGAGTTGTTGCAGCAGTTCGAGAAGTCGCTGGTCGAGGGTGGCGCGCGTCATAGCCCGCAAAGCAAGAGCTGGTTCGATCGCGTGAAGAGCTTCTTCGATTAATCGCAGTTTGAAGTTGGCGGCAGGCAAGATGGTGGATGATCGCGGCGCCGTGTTCGCATTGCTCGACGATTGCGACGCGACGGCGGCGCGCCGCTCGAGCCGTCTGTACACGACGTTTGTGCACGAAAGGGTTTGCGCCGGCGCGGCGTCGCTCGAGGCAGTGTGCGAAGCGGTGGCGGCCGACCTGCGCGGCGGCCTGCATGCCGTTGTGCTGGGCGATTATGAGTTCGGCCGTCAGCTTGTACTGGAGGAGCGTGTATCTGGGACGTCGCGGTTCGCCTTGACCGAACGGAACATCTCCGGGGGCGGCGTACCACCGTCCGGTGCTGAATCACTCCAGTCGTATAAAACGCAGCGTGGCGATGCCACGCTGCGTTTTTTATTGTTCGAACGATGCGCGAAGCTTTCGCGTGACGAAGCCGATGCATGGCTGGCGCAGCTCGACGGCGACGCGGCACAGCCGTCGGTGGCGGGAACGGCCGGTGTTCGCGCGAGCGTCGATCCGGCGCAATTCGAAGCGGCGATCGGCGCGATTCACGACGCGCTGCGTATCGGCGATACCTATCAGGTCAACTACACATACCGGCTCGACTTCGACGTGTTCGGTACTCCGGCTGCGCTATACCGGCGTCTGCGGGCCCGGCAGCCGGTGCCGTATGGCGCGTTGATCGCGTTGCCGGGCGAGCGCTGGGTGCTGTCGTGCTCGCCGGAGCTATTTGTGGAGAAAGCGGGCGCGACGTTGCGTGCGCGGCCGATGAAGGGCACCGCGCCGCGGGCGCCTGACGATCCCATTGCCGACCGCCACGCAGCGGAGTTTCTCGCCAACGACCCGAAGAACCGGGCCGAGAACGTCATGATCGTCGATCTGCTGCGCAACGATCTGTCGCGCGTCGCCGAGACCGGCTCGGTCAAGGTGCCGGCGCTCTTCTCCGTCGAGCCGTACGCGTCCGTCTGGCAGATGACGTCGACGGTGGAAGCGCGGTTACGCGCGCGGACGTCGTTCGCCGAGGTGTTGCGCGCGCTGTTCCCGTGCGGATCGATCACCGGCGCGCCGAAGCATCGCACGATGCAGTTGATCGAGACGCTCGAGAGTACGCCGCGTGGCCTGTACACCGGCGCGATAGGCTGGCTCGATGCGGCGGATTCGACAGACACCTGCGGCGACTTCTGCCTGTCCGTCGCGATCCGCACGCTGACGCTCGACGCCCCCGCAAGCAGCGGCCACGCGCGTCACGGCAGCATGGGCGTCGGCGCAGGGATCGTACTGGACAGCGTCGCTGCCGACGAACATGCGGAGTGCCAATTGAAAGCCCGTTTCCTGACCGACGCCGATCCCGGTTTCGAGCTGTTCGAAACCATGCACGCAACGCGCGAGGCCGGCGTCCGGCACCTTGCGCGCCATCTCGCGCGGCTCGCGGCGAGCGCCGCGTGGTTCGGCTTCGGATTCGACGAAATGGAGTTGCGTGCGCGTCTCGACGCACAGTGCCATGCATTGCCGCCGCAGACACCGCATCGTGTCAGGTTGGCCCTCGCCATGAGCGGCGCGGCACAGATCAGCGCTGCGCCGCTGATACCGTTGCAAGACAGCGAAGTGGGTGTGCTGCTCGCACCGGATCACGGTTTCGCCGCGACCGCCGCGAGCGACGTGCTGCTGCATCACAAGACCACCCGTCGGGAAGCGTACGACCGCGGCTGGCGCAGCGCGGAGGCGCTCGGCGCGTTCGACACGCTGTTTTTCAACGAGCGTGGCGAACTGACCGAAGGCGGTCGCTCGAATGTGTTTGTCAAGCTGGCGGGGCGCTGGTGGACCCCGCCGTTATCGTCGGGCGTGCTGCCTGGTGTGATGCGAGGCGTGCTGCTGGAAGATGCCGCGTTGGGCGCCGCAGAGCGCGTGCTGACGCGGGACGACGTATTGAATGCCGAGGCGCTTCTAGTCTGCAACGCGTTGCGGGGCGCGTTGCCGGCGCGTCTTGCCGGATGAGACCGTATGTGGCCGGATGAGACCGGATGAGACCGGATGAGACCGGATTAACCACCCACCATCCGGCCGCACATGCCAAACACCCAGTTCAGAACGTATGTTCCGGGCCCGGAAACGAGCTGTCCTTCACCGCCCGCACATAGGCCTCGACGGCCGCAAAAATACTCGGCTGGCCCTGCATGAAATCTTTCACGAAGCGCGGTCGCTTGCCGGGGAAAATCCCAAGCATGTCGTGCAGCACCAGCACCTGACCCGAGCAATCCACGCCCGCGCCGATGCCGATGGTCGGAATCCGCAACTGCTTGGTAGCTTCGGCGCCGAGCAGCGTCGGAATCGCTTCTATCACGATCAACTGGGCACCGGCGTCCTGCACGGCACGCGCGTCGCGCAGCAACTGGCTTGCACCCGCTTCCGTCTTGCCCTGCACCTTGAAGCCGCCGAACGCATGCACCGACTGCGGTGTGAGGCCTACGTGCGCGCACACCGGCACCGCCCGCTCGACCAGAAAGCGCACCGTATCGGCCAGCCATTCGCCACCTTCCAGCTTGACCATCTGGGCGCCCGCGCGCATCAGCTCCACCGAGCTGGCGAAGGCCGCCTCAGGCGTGCCGTAGGTGCCGAACGGCAGATCGGCGACGACCAGCGCCGACGGCCGCGCCCGAGCCACGCAGGTGGTGTGATAGGCGATCTCAGCGAGCGTGACCGGCAGCGTCGTCGTCTGGCCTTGCAGCACGTTACCGAGCGAGTCGCCGATCAGCAGCACGTCGACGCCCGCGCGATCCAGCAGCGCAGCGAAGCTCGCGTCGTAACAGGTGAGCATGGCGATCTTCTCGCCCGCATCGCGCATTGCCTGCAGTTTCGGGACGGTAATGGCGTTCCGGCTCGTTTCCTGCAAATAGCTCATGGGGTATTCCGTTGGAAAAAGAAGAGGGCGCCGTCGCTCAGAGCGACGTGCCTTTGACAAAGAATTCCTTGCGCCCGCGCATCGTCCCGATGCGTTCGACGAGCAGTGCAAGGTCCGCGTCCGAGTCGAGCGGGTTCAGATGTTCGGCGTTGACCGTCAGCACCGGCGTGCGGTCGTAGTGATAGAAGAACTCGTTGTACGCGTCGCACAGGGCGTGCAGGTACGCGTCGGAGATCTGCAATTCCATCGGCACCGCGCGTTTCTGAATGCGCGCAAACAGCACCTCCGGACTGGCTTGCAGGTACACGACGAAATCGGGTGCTGGCGCCGCGCCCGGATTGCCGCCCACCGCACCGCGCGGCGCTTGCGCATCGATCCGCGCCGAGAGCGCGCGATACAACTGCCACTCGTCTTCAGGCAGCGTCAGGCGCGCGAAGATCTCGTTTTTCTGCGTCATGAAATCGGCGATCAGCGGCGTGCCGGCAGCATGAATCGCCGCGACTTCCTGGGCCTGCTGCGCGCGCTGCAGCGCGAAGTGCAGTTGTGCGGGCAGGGCGTAGCGGGCGGTGTCGCGATAGAAGCGTTCGAGAAACGGGTTGTCTTGCGGCCGTTCGAACAACGGATGCATCGACCAGCGTTCGGCAAGGCGCCGCGCCAGCGAAGTCTTGCCGACACCGATCGGCCCTTCGATCGCGATGTAGCGGAACGGCGGGCGCAGCTGCGGCGCTGTGACCGTCAGCGGAGTGGCGTTCATGAGCAACGGCCCTTGGTGGTGCTGGTGCTGTCGTTGCTGCCGCCGAGCGCGTTGAGCACCGGGCACTGGCAGGGCGATTTCATTCTTTCGATGCGCTGGTCGGCGACGGCGGCAAGGAAGGCGTCGGCGCGGCCACGTTGGGGGATTGTCAAATCCGGAGCGAGTTCGGTCAGCGGCACCAGCACGAAGGCGCGTTCGGTGAGTCGCGGATGCGGCACGATCAGATCGGGTTCGTCGATCGAGTGATCGCCGTAAAGCAGGATGTCGAGATCTAGCGTGCGGGGTGCGTTGCGAAACGGCCGCTCGCGACCGAAGTGCGATTCGATCTTGTGGCACAGCGCCAGAAGATGCCGCACCGGCAGGGTCGTTTCGAGCTTCACGACACAGTTGTAGTAGTCGTCGCCACCGGCGTCGATCGGGGCGGTGCGATACAGGCTCGACTTGGCGAGCACGGTGATGGTGTGCTGTTGGGCCAGGCACACCACCGCGTCTTTCAGGGTCTGGCGCGCATCCCCGAGATTCGCGCCGAGGCCGAGATAAGCAACCGTCATGGCATAACTTCCTGCGACTATCGTTCGACGGCCAGAAGCCTGGCCGCGTCAGTCTTCGTGCGAGCCGCCCTGGCTCACGTCGTCTGCTGCGCGGTCGACTGTCGTGCCGCCCTCCATTCCGTCGCCCGGCTGGCGGTTCCTGGCGCCACTGCTGCGCCTCCGCCGTTTTTTGGGGCTTCGGTCCTTCCCGCCTTGCGTGAGCAATGTCTCGCGCGCGGCAGCGTCTCCGTCGATGAACTCCGTCCACCACGTACCGACCGACTCATCGAGTTCGCCCGATTCGCAGCGCAACAGGAGGAAATCATACCCCGCTCTAAATCTTTGGTGTTCCATCAGCTTCAGCGCGCCGCGGCCCGAGCGTTTTTCGAGGCGCAACTGCAGGCCCCAGATCTCGCGCATGTCCGACGAGAAGCGCTTGTGGATGGCGAGTTTCTCGGTCTGCATGTCGAGCACGTCGTCCATCGCGCGGTGCAGCGCGGGCACCGGATAGTCGCCCTGCGCCTCGAAGGCCTGCCAGCGTTGCTGCACGTCGTGCCACAGCAGCGTGGCGAACAGGAAGCCCGGCGAGACCGGCTTGCCGGCGCGCACGCGGTTGTCCGTGTTGGTGAGCGCGAGCGTGATGAATTTCTCGCCGTGCGGCTGCTCGAGCACCACGTCGAGCAACGGCAGCAGGCCGTGATGCAGGCCTTCCTGGCGCAGACGCGTCAGGCAGGCGAGCGCGTGGCCCGACAGCATCAGCTTGAGCATTTCGTCGAACAGACGCGCGGCCGGCACGTTGTTGATCAGGTCGGCCATTTCCTTGATCGGCGCGCGTGTGGCGTCTTCGATTTCAAAGCCGAGCTTGGCGGCAAACCGCACCACCCGCAGCATGCGCACCGGATCTTCGCGATAGCGCGTGGCCGGGTCGCCGATCATCCGCAGCAAGCGGGCGCGCATGTCGGCCATGCCGTTGTGATAATCCAGCACGGTTTGCGTGGCCGGATCGTAGTACATCGCATTGATCGTGAAGTCGCGGCGGGTGGCGTCTTCGTGCTGCTCGCCCCAGACGTTGTCGCGCAGCACGCGGCCGCTGGCGTCGACGGCGTGGGTGCGGCGGTCGAGTTCGTCGCGCTTCAGGCGCCGCGGCGGAGCGGCGTCGGCCGCGGGCGGATCGACCAGCGCACGGAACGTCGAGGTTTCGATGATTTCCTGGCCGAACTGCACGTGCACGATCTGAAACCGCCGGCCGATGATGCGCGCGCGGCGGAACAGCTTCTGCACCTGTTCGGGGGTGGCGTCGGTGGCGACGTCGAAGTCTTTCGGCGCGATGCCGAGCAGCAGGTCGCGCACCGCGCCGCCGACGATAAACGCCCGGTGGCCCGCCTGCTGCAGTCCTTCGGTGACGCGAATGGCGTTCCGCGAGATCAGCGCCGGGTTGATGCCGTGGACGTCCGCGGGAATGATGACGGGCACGTCCGGATCGCGCGCCGCGGGCTTGCCGGTGTCGCGCGCCGTCTTGCGGCGCGGCCTGGCGGCCGTGGCGGCGTTGCGCTCGCGGTCGTGCCCGGCGCTTGCGCGGGCGGCTTCGTCTGCTTCGGAGGCTGCGGTGTCGTCAGCGGGTGCCGGATCCTGTCCGAACAGTTTGCGGATAAATTTTTTGATCACGTGGGTTGAAAGAGTTCGAGGATGCGCCAGCCGTTTGCCTGCGCGTGAGCGCGTAGCGTGTCGTCCGGGTTGGTCGCGATCGGGTCAGTGACCTTTTGGAGCAGCGGGATGTCGTTGTGCGAATCGCTGTAGAAATAGCTGCGCTCGAAATCCGACCATGTCTTGCCGAGCGAAGCGAGCCATGCCTCGGTACGGACGATCTTGCCTTCCTTGTAGCTGGGCGTGCCGGTGGGACGGCCGGTGTAGTCGGAGTGCGGCTGGCCGTCCACGGTTTCGGCTTCGCAGGCGATCAGCTTGTCGACACCGAAGACGGCGGCGATCGGGCCGGTGATGAATTCGTTGGTGGCGGTGACCACGCAGCACAGGTCGCCGGCATCGCGGTGCCGGCGTACCAGCTCGAGCGCGGCCGGCACGATGGCGGGTTTGATCACCTCGTGCATGTACATCTGGTGGAACTCGGCCAGTTGCGCGCGCGAATACTTCGCGAGCGGCGTCAGCATGGCGATAAGGTAGGCGTGAATGTCCAGCTTGCCGGCCTTGTAGTCGGCAAAGAAGCGATCGTTTTCACGCGCGAAGCTGTCGGCGTCGACCATGCCGTGCTTCACCATGAAGCGGCCCCATTCGTGGTCGCTGTCGGTGGGGATGAGGGTGTGGTCGAGGTCGAAGAGAGCGAGATTAGCCATGGGGGCCCATTTTACTTGAAGCGGGTGAAACGGTTGCCGTTCTCAGTTCTTCGGTGCCTGCAGGCGACGCCAGCATCGTGCGCAAGAGCGGCAGCGTGACCGCGCGCTTCTGTTCGAGCGAGAAGCGGTCGAGCGCGTCCAGCAACGCCATCAGGCTCGGCATGTCGCGCCGGAAGTGGGTGAGCAGGTAGGCCGGCACGTCGTCGGCGAGCGCGATGCCGCGTTCGCGGGCGGCGTGCTTGAGCACGGCGGCCTTGCCTTCGTCGGCCAGCGGCGCAAGGTGGAATACGAGGCCCCAGCCGAGCCGCGTGCGCAGGTCCTCGCGCACGGCGAGCCCGATCGGCGCCGCGTTGCCCGCGGCCACCAGCGCGCTGGTGGGATGCGCCCGCACTTCGTTGAACAGGTTGAACGCGGCGATCTGCTGCGCGCCGGACAGGCCGTCGCAGTCGTCGATGGCGTACAGCGCGACGCGCGGGTCGAAGGCAAAGGCTGCAAGACTGCTTTGCGGGCTGACAAAGCGGGCGTGTCCGGGCTGTGCCTCGTGGATCAGCGCCTGCAGCAGATGGGTGCGGCCGCTACCGCTTTCGCCCCACACGTAGAAGGTACGATCGGCCACCGGACCGGCGGCGAGCGCGCCTTCCAGCTCGCGCAGCCGCGTGACCAGCTCGGCGTTGGCGCCGGCGAAGAAGTTGTCGAATGTCGATGGCGGCGGGGTGCCGAGATCGAGCGTCAGTTGACGAAGCACAGTAGTGGAAGCCGGAAATGGGGGCGGCCAGGAGCCGGTTCGCTCATGGTCAGTTCTTGTAAAGCGTGCTCGACAGATAGCCTTGCCGCAATTCGCGCAGGGCTACCGAGAGGATTGCGCTGACGGGGAGCGCGAGCAGCACGCCGAAAAAGCCGAACAGTTGACCGAACGCGAGCAGGGCGAAGATCACGGCGAGCGGGTGCAGGCCGATCCGTTCGCCGACGAGGCGTGGCGTCAGGAAAAAACTCTCGAGAATCTGCCCGACCCCGTAAATGACGGCGACCGCGCCGAAGCCGTACCAGTCGCCGAACTGCAGCAGCGCGGCGAGCAGCGCCAGCGCGAGGCCGGTGGCGTAACCGATGTACGGAATGAACACGGCCACGCCGGTGAAAATGCCGACCGGCAGCGCGATCTCGAAGCCGGCGATGCTCAGTGCGACGGCGTAAAACACGGCAAGCACGGCCATCACGAGCAACTGGCCGCGCAGGTATTGCGACAGCATCTGGTCCATGTCGTGGGCGAGCTGCACGGTCTTGTCGAGCCAGCGGCGCGGCACGAAACCTTCGGCGCGCGCGAGCATGCGGTTCCAGTCGTAAAGCAGATAGAACAGAACGAGCGGTACGAGCACGACGTTGCCGATCACGGTGATCATTACGTTACTGCTGGTGCGAAGGTAGGTCCAGGCGTACAGCGCGATGGTTTGCGCGCTGCCTTCGAGCTGGCCGGTGACGAGGTCGCGAATGCTGGCGAAATCGAGCGAATCGGCGAGGCCCAGCAGCGCGAGCTTGGGCTGCAGCCATGCGCTGACGTGGGCGAACAGTACGGGCACCTGCTGCTTGAGCTGCGGGCCTTCTTTCTGGATCACCAGCAGCACCAGCAGGATCATGAGGGTCAGGGCGATGGTGAACAGCAGCATCATCAGCAGGGCGGCTAGGCTGCGCGGCACGCGGCGCCGTACCATCCACGCTACGCCGGGCTGCAGGATGTAGGCGAGGATGGCGCCGAGCAGGAACGGCGTGAGGACCGGACTGAGCAGCCACAGCAGGATGCCGAGGCCGAGCGCGATGGCGACCCAGATGAAAGCCTGGCGCTGATACGGCGTAAGAAATGACGAGTTTTGCTGCAAAGTGCGGTTCCCAGATGATTGGCGCAGGGGAAAGTCCAGCCAACTGGCCGGCAACTCTGTATGGGACCCGAGTAAGCGCTGAAGCGCCAACTCGGGTCGGCATCGGGTAAAATCGCATTTTACCGACCTTCGAGCTCTTCCCCATGAATCAACCGAAATCCGCCCAGCATTCAACCGATTCGGCCCAAGGTCTGTCGTATCGCGACGCCGGCGTGGACATCGACGCGGGCGACGCCCTTGTCGACGCGATCAAGCCCTTTGCCAAAAAGACGATGCGCGACGGCGTGCTGGGTGGCATCGGCGGGTTTGGCGCGCTCTTCGAGGTGCCGAAGAAATACCGCGAACCGGTGCTGGTCTCGGGCACGGACGGCGTCGGCACCAAGCTGAAGCTGGCGTTTCATCTGAACAAGCATGACACGGTGGGCCAGGATCTGGTGGCGATGAGCGTCAACGACATCCTGGTGCAGGGTGCTGAGCCGCTGTTTTTCCTCGATTACTTTGCTTGCGGCAAGCTGGATGTCGGCACGGCCTCGACGGTCGTGAAGGGCATCGCGCAGGGTTGCGAGCTGGCTGGCTGCGCGCTGATTGGCGGCGAGACGGCGGAAATGCCGGGCATGTACCCTGACGGCGAATACGATCTGGCCGGTTTTGCGGTGGGCGCGGTCGAAAAGAGCAAGATCATTGACGGTAGCACGATTGTCCCGGGCGACGTTGTACTGGGTCTGGCTTCGAGTGGCATCCATTCGAATGGGTTCTCGCTGGTGCGCAAGATTATTGAGCGGGCGCAGCCGGATCTGAACGCTGACTTTGATGGGCGGTCGTTGGCGGATGCGTTGATGGCGCCTACGCATATCTATGTGAAGCCTTTGCTTTCGCTGATGGAGCAGGTGTCGGTGAAGGGGATGGCGCATATCACCGGCGGTGGGCTGGTGGAGAATATTCCGCGCGTTTTGCGTGATGGCTTGACTGCTGAGCTGGATCATCGGGCCTGGCCGCTGCCGCCGTTGTTCTCGTGGTTGCAGAAGCACGGTGGCGTGGCTGATGCTGAGATGCACCGTGTGTTTAATTGCGGCATCGGGATGGTTGTTGTTGTTGCTGCTGCGGATGCTGATAAGGCTATTGGTTTGCTGGCTGCCGCCGGGGAGCAGGTTTGGGCGATCGGGGCTGTGCGGAAGTCGCTTGAGGGTGAGGCGCAGACTGTAGTGGTTTGAGGTTTTTTTTGTCCTTCCGGGCGGGGTTTTGCCTGCGGCGCCTTGTTGTTGGTTGTTTGCCTATGGCGTTGGCCTCTCCTTGCATTCTTATCGGTCTATTTGCGTTGCCCCTGTGCGGGGCGGCACCTACTTTCTTTGCCGCCGCAAAGAAAGTAGGCAAAGAAAGCGGGCTGCAACCGCCAGCCCGTAGTGAGCCATCCCAGTCTGCATCCGGGAACGGCCCAACACAAGATCCTTCCTCGCACCATCCACGTTAGTGACAAGGCTGTCATCCGTTCCAGCGTTGCGCTGCGCGCCCCGCCGTCGGGTATAGCGCCTTCGGCGGATTCTGTAGGTATTCTAACTATCCTGGCTTGTCGCCGTTGGGGCGGGGCGCTTTGCATGCGAGCGTCCCCAGTACCTCGTCGGCTCGACCTTCTTCCGGCTCCGATGGCAAACGGGGTTCCCTTGCATACCCATCCGCGACGCACGTAGTGCGGAGTGGGGTGGATGAGCGCTGTGTCACGAACGTGGGAAATGCGAGGGCGGCCCTCGTCTCGGACCACTCCGGATATGTAAAAGATGTGGACACCTAAGAGCTAGCGGTGTGAGCCCGCTTTCTTTGCTTACTTTCTTTGCGGCGGCAAAGAAAGTAAGTGCCGCCCCGCACAGGGGCAACGCAAATAGACCGCTAAGAATGCAAGGAAAGGCCAACACCCGAAGAAGACAGCCAAAACCAAGGCGCCGCAGGCAAAACCCCGGTCAGAAAGGACAAAAAAACATCAGCCAGCAATAACCCCTTCAACAACCTGCAAAACCCGTTCAGTAGCATCCGGAGCACAACAATCAACCACAACCCGTTCCGGCATACTCCGCAGCCACGTAAGCTGCCTCTTGCACAACTGCCGAGTAGCAAAAACCCCCTTATCCCGCATGGTCGAAAAATCACCCCCCCCATCGAGATACTCCCAAACCTGCCGATACCCCACACACCGCATCGACGCCAACCCAGGATGCAAATCCCCGCGCGCCCGCAACCGCTCCACCTCCTCCATCAACCCGCCCGCCAGCATGGCATCAAACCGCGCCGCGATCCGCGCATGCAACACGCCGCGATCCGAAGGCTCCAGCGCCACCGGCACAAACCGCCACGGCAACGCCGCATCGTCAGTACGCGTAGGCGCTGCCAACAAGGCCGACATCGGCTGCCCCGTCACCATGAACACCTCCAGCGCCCGCTGAATCCGCTGCGAATCGTTCGGCGCCAGACGCGCAGCCGTCACCGCATCCACCGCAGCCAGCCGCGCATGCAAGGCCGGCCAGCCGTCCCGCAAGGCATCCGCATCAAGCGCCGCGCGGATCTCAGGATCAGCCGTCGGCAGGTCGTTCAGGCCCTGCGTCAACGCCTTGTAGTAAAGCATCGTCCCGCCAACCAGCAACGGTACCCGCCCCCGCGCGGAAATCTCCCCCACCAGCCGCAAGGTGTCCGTGCGAAATTCAGCCGCCGAATAAGCATCGGCAGGGTCGACGATATCGATCAGATGGTGCCGCACCCGCGCCCGTTCCTCCGCAGTCGGCTTGGCCGTCCCAATGTCCATCTCCCGATACACCAGCGCCGAATCCACGCTAATGATCTCCACCGGCCTGCGCGCAGCCAGCGCAAGCGCCGCCGCAGTCTTGCCCGAGGCAGTCGGGCCCAGTATGCAGGCAATCGGTGTGGGGGTAGGTTGCGTCATGACCGGCATGTCCGCGGCGCGAGTGGCGCGTACGGAACGAATGGCGTGAGTGGTGTGAGTGGTGCGCGCGATCGCAGCAGCCTTCTCGCGATGCGCGCGCTCATTGACCACGCATGAACAGTCGGTCGAGGTCGGACAGCGTCAGTTGATACCACGTCGGGCGTCCGTGATTGCACTGGTCCGCGCGTTCGGTCGCTTCCATCTGGCGCAGCAGCGCGTTCATTTCATCCAGCGTCAGCCGCCGGTTCGCGCGCACCGCGTGGTGGCAGGCCAGCGTGCCGAGCAGTTCGTGCTGCCGTTCGGTCAGCACCCGCGAGCCGCCGTAAGCGTGCAGATCGGTTAGCACGGCACGGGCCAGGGCCTGCAGGTCGGCGTCCTTGAGCAGCGCCGGCACCGCGCGAATCGCCAGCGTGGTCGGAGACAGCACCGCAAGGTCGAAGCCGAGCGCGTCGAGCGTGTCGCGCTCTTCCTCCACCGTGCCGATCTCGACCGGGTCGGCCTGCATCGACAGAGGAATCAGCAACGGCTGCACCGCAATCGCCCGGTCAGCCAGCGCGTTCTTGAACTGCTCGTACAGAATCCGTTCGTGTGCCGCATGCATGTCGACAATCACCAGGCCCTGCGCGTTCTGCGCCAGCACATAGATGCCGTGAATCTGGCCGAGCGCGAAGCCGAGCGGCTGTTCGTCCGACGCATGAAACGACGGGCCGCCTGACGCCGATCCCGGCGGCGCGAAGAACGACGGCGCCTCGGCGGCCGAATCGCGCGCCTCCAGCGTGGTCGCGCCCTGCGCGGTGCCGATGCCGTTATCCTTGCGCCCGAACAGCGCGTCGTAAAGGGCCAACGGTTGCGCGACCGGCAGCGTGCCCTGCGTCATACGCGCCTGACGCAGCCAGGTGTTGCCCGCCTGGGCGCCGCCAAACCCGCCGCCGGCATTCCCTCCAGCACCCGCCATGCCGCCTGCGAAGGCGCCACCGCCTGCGCTTCCACCACCGATGCCACCGGCACCGCTGATCCCGCCTGTGCTCGCCAGACCGCCGAGCGGCGTGGCCGCAAACGACACCGGACTGCCCGCGACCGGTTCGAGATGCGCCGCGTGGCCGCCTGCCGTGGTTTCCGGCGAGGCGCCCGCATGCCGCGCCAGAGCCCGCTGCACGGCATGGAAGACAAACTGGTGGATCGAGCGCGAATCGCGAAAGCGCACCTCGATCTTCGACGGATGCACGTTCACGTCGACACCCTCGGGCGGCAGATCGAGAAACAGCACATACGACGGGTAGCGCTCGCCGTGCAGTACGTCCTCGTATGCGGCGCGCACGGCATGAGTCAGCAGCTTGTCGCGCACGAAGCGCCCGTTGACGAAGAAATATTGCTGGTCGGCGCGGCCGCGGCTCGCGGTCGGCAGGCCGGCGCAGCCATAGACGGCCAGCGGCCCGGCCGATTCGTCGAGCGGCAGATGGGCGGTGGCAAAGGTCTCGCCCATGATCTTTGCGACGCGCGTGGCCGGCTCCGACGCGTTCCAGTGCTCGACCGCCCGGCCGTTATGCAGCACCGAAATCGCCACGTCCGGCCGCGCCAGCGCCGCGCGGCGGATCATCTCGAGGCAGTGGCCGAGTTCGGTCTGCTCGCTTTTCAGGAATTTACGGCGCGCCGGCGTGTTGAAGTACAGCTCGCGCACTTCGATGGTCGTTCCCTGGGTGCCGGCCGCCGGGCTCAGCACGCCGGTTTGCGCTTCGATGCGCACCGCGTGGGGGGCGTCGGCCGTGCGGCTCGTGATGAACAGCTCCGACACCGAGGCAATCGACGCCAGCGCCTCGCCCCGAAACCCGAGCGTGCCGACCGCTTCGAGCTCGGCGAGCGAGCGGATCTTGCTGGTCGCGTGGCGCATCAGCGCGAGTGAGAGTTCGGCTTCGGGAATGCCGCAGCCGTCGTCGGTGATCGAAATGCGCTTGACCCCGCCTTCGTCGAGCAGGATGCGCAACGTCTGCGCGCCGGCGTCCAGCGCGTTCTCCAGCAACTCCTTAACGACCGAGGCCGGCCGTTCGACCACTTCGCCGGCGGCGATCTGGCTGATCAGCAGGTCGGGCAAGGGCTGGATCGCCCGCAATGGACGTAGGACTGGCGCCACAGGTTGGCTGGCGGCGTCGACGGGCGGTTCGGAGAATTCGGACATGGCGAAATTATAGCGATTCGTGGCGAACCGGCTGGCGAGCATCGGAATCCGGCAGTTGGCTCAAGCCTTCGCTGCGGACAACCGGCGGCGGGTGTGCGTCCGCGTACGCAGTTTTTTTATCGCAGCCGGGCACTTTCGGTATCATGGCGCGGTCAATTTCGGCGCCTTCGGGCGCTCGGATCGTTGCCCATTTCACCATGTCATGACGGCGCGCCGCTTCCGCCGTTCATGCCACTCGCTCAATAAGGGACGCTTTTGGACACGCTGCTGCAGTTCGTGAATCTTGTTTTGCATATCGACAAGTTTCTGGGAGTCTTCATTCAACAATACGGCGCGTGGGTCTACGCCGTGCTGTTTCTGATCGTGTTTTGCGAAACCGGGCTGGTCGTTCTGCCGTTCCTGCCGGGCGACTCGCTGCTGTTCATCGGCGGCGCGTTCTGCGCGAGCGGCGAAATGAACCTCGGTCTGCTGATCGTGCTGTTGCTCGTTGCCGCAGTGGGGGGCAATACGCTCAACTATCTGATCGGCAAGGCGATCGGACCCAAGGTGTTCAATTCGCATATTCCGGTGCTCGAACGCTTCCTCGATCGCGCAGCGCTGCAGAAAACCCACAACTTCTACGAGAAGCACGGCGGCAAGACCATCGTGCTCGCGCGTTTCATTCCGGTGGTGCGCACCTTTGCGCCGTTCGTCGCCGGCGCGTCGCAGATGACCTTGAGCCGCTTCCAGCTGTTCAACTTCGTGGGCGCGCTGTTCTGGGTGCTGCTGCTGGTGCTGCTGGGCTATTTCTTCGGCAACATCCCGTTCATTCGCCAGTACCTGAACGTGATCGTGCTGGTGGGGATCGGCGCGGCGGTCGTGCCGGTGGTGCTCGGCGCGCTGTGGAAGATGCTGCGCAAGCCGGCGGCTGCGAAGTCCGGGCCCGGCAGCCGGTAAGCAGTCAGCAAGCCGCCTGCGCGCGGCGATCGGGCCTGTCGTCAGGACCCTGCAAACACAAGCGGCGCCGCGAGATTTCGCGGCGCCGCTTTTTTTCGCCCTCGGCGAGCGACGCAAGTGACCCTGCCGGCCCTCCGCGCAGGGCGGGCCGGTAGGGGAGAGGCGTGGGTTCGCTAGGTCGCGGCGCGGCGCACCAATGGCGTTTCCGGTGTCGGGTAGCCCGCTTCGCGAAAGGTTTCGATGATGGCGCGGTTGGTGTCGAAATAGACCTGCCAGTAGTTGTTCGTATGCGTGTAGGGACGCACGCACAGCAAGGGCCCCTCCGGCGTGAACGACAGCACCTCGATATCCGGCGCCGGACTGTCCGCAACGTTAGGAATCTTGACGACGGCGGCTCGCAACCGGTTGGCCGCATCGAGCGGGTCCACTCCGTTGGCGATCTTCGCCGTCAGCTCGACGCGGCGCACCGGCAGCGCGCTGTAGTTCGAGATCGTGTCCGAGAAGATCTTGTTGTTGCCGACGATCGTCGTGACATTGTCCGGCGTGATGATCGTGGTGCCGAACAGGCCCAGCTCCTGGACGGTGCCGGTTACGCCGCCGGCCATCACGAAGTCGCCGACCTTGAAGGGGCGCAACACCTGCATGAAGATGCCGGCCGCGAAGTGGGCGAGCAGGCCGCCCCATGCTGTGCCGATGGCGAGACCGAGGCCTGCGAGCAGCGCCGCGAACGAGGTGGTCTGGACTCCGAAGACCTGCAGGATCGCAAGGATCAGCAGCAGGTTCAGCAAGGCACCGAGGATCGAGCCGAGGTAGTGCGCGAGGGTAGGGTCGACGCGCCCGTTGCGCGAGAGCAGCTTGCGCAGCAGGCCGGTGATGACCCCGATCACCCAGCGGCCGACAATCCATAGGACAATCGCGCCGAGAACTTTGGTGCCGAGGTCGATGCCTCGCGTCATCAGGAAGATGCGTACGGTTTCGAGATTCAAAATGCCCTCGCTCAAGTCGGTTGCGTGTGACGGATGACGAACTGCTTCGATTCAACACAGCGCCTGCAATGCCCGACGACGGGCGCGATCTCTCACTCTCGGTCTTCGCCAGTTATAGCTGACGGCTCGCGCCTGCGCAAGGACCATTCCTGTCAGGTATGCGAAATGTATCGGTGGTATTAACGGCGTATGCAATTCGCGCTATCGTTCCCCGCGGAATTGCTTTCAGCGAAATGGCTTTCAACGAAATTGTCTTTAACGATTTGATGAGGCAGACCATGGTCCCGAACAGAGACATTCATTTCATCCCGGCAAAGCTCACGGCATTGCGGCCCACGCAGATGACGGTGGGCTATCGTGAGGTCGCGCTCAAGCGGGCTCACTGGAAGACGCTGAACAAGAAGGAGCGTAGCGCCGCGATCGATGCGCACTCGTTTCCTGCGGTGCTCGGGCCGGAGCACTGTTACTACATCGTCGACCATCATCACCTTGGCCGGGCGTTGCTCGAAGAGGGCGTCAAGGAAGTGAAGGTGATGGTGCTCAAAGACCTGTCGTGGCTCGATTTCACCATTTTCTGGCGCATGATGGAGCACAACCAGTGGGTCCATCCATTTGGGGCAGACGGCTCGCGCTACGACTACGAACATCTGCCGAAGGTGGTCACCGAAATGAGCGACGACCCTTATCGCAGTCTCGCCGGCGAGCTGCGCAATGCGGGCGGCTATGCGAAGGACGCCACGCCGTTCAGCGAGTTCCTGTGGGCCGACTTCCTGCGGCCGCGAGTGTCCGCGAGCAAGATTGCGAAGAACTTTGCAAAGGCGCTCGACCAGGCAAAGACCCTCGCCCATACCCCCGAGGCGCGTTACCTGCCAGGCTGGTCCGGGGTGATCGCGACGCCGGCTTGACGACTTGACGGAGGATTGGCTGCGTGGGCGCCGCGTGCTCCGGTTGCGGGATGGCGCGCGGCGGGGCGCCAAGACCACGCTATGGCGGCGTCACGGGACGGGTATCACATCGGCAGATGCGACTCGCTGTATGGCGAGGTGTGGATCACCAGCGCGTGACCGGCTTTGGCCTTTTCCATGCGGATGCGCGTGCATCGTGCGAAGTAAAGCGCCAACGCGCAAGCAAGCGTATAGGAGCAGGCACGCTCGACGAACGCGCTCGGCGTGCTGAATTGTCCATAGCGGCTCGCCGCATCGGCGAACACGAGAAAGGTCAGCGTGGCATCGAACACCAGGGCTGTTGCTGCCAGCAGGACGTAGATATAACCGCCGTTTAACGCGAGGTCGGGCCTGGCCAGATTGCACAGATGACACGCGATCAGCAGCGTCGCAAGAATCGCGAGGTTCGTGGCCAGGTCGAACAGAAAGTTGCTCATGATGTTGGAATGAAAGCGCGGGTGTTGTTGTTGGCTTTCCCCGTGCGCGCTTCAGCAGGCTGAAGCAACACGTTATCGGCAAGCCGGGCGCGATCATCACACGTCTTTACATCTCAATAAATTCGAATGTTCGGACTCCGATTGAGTCGATTGAAGGGGTGCTGTCAGTGTCCCTGTAGATGGATTGGGATAGTCCGACTAAAGGCTGGTTGCATTCTGTAGGAACGGCGGCTGGCGGCATCGCGCTGAGTGACTCAGCGCTCCGTCGACCCGCGCAACGAGATTTGTCCGCTGCGCGTTATTGATGAATGGCGCTGTCGACAATGGTGGCGAGACGCTGGCCCAGGGTGGGCGAGTTGAGTTGCTGATATTTGGAGAACGCGCCCGTGCTGATGGCCCGGATCTCGTCCGCTGGCAGGAGCCAGATCTTTTCGAGCTCGGTCGTCAGCGCCTCGACTCCGCCATCGCGTCGGTAGAGGAACCCCGTGGCGTTGTCTTCCACGTATTCGGGCTCGGGCCCCATGTGCGAAGCCGGTTGGTCGTGGATCAGCGGTGGCAGGCTCAGGCCGAACATGTGGACCACGCTCAGACCCGCGTCGCCGGGATAACAGCCTATCCGGCAGGCGCGGCTGATCGAGGCGATCTCGCCATCGTCGAACACCGCGCCGTGCCACACCAGGTAAGGACGGTCCGCATAGGTACGCTGCAGCCGCTCGCCGTGTTTGCCGTCGCCTACCAGATGCAGCACGATGTCGTGGCCTTTTCGGCGCAATGATTCGACTGCCTCGATCAGGCATTCGACTTTCGAACCGTCGCGCATGCGCCCCAGAAACATCACGCCTTGCTCGTTGCCGGACTTCTCGGTTGGCCTGACGGTATGGGAGACGCGCAACGAATTGTCTGCGACGACCAGCTTCGAGCTCGGGCAACCGATGCGCGCGAGCGATAGCTTCGACCCTTCGGAATAGCACACATAGCGCGTGCAGAGTGCAACCGCGGCGCGGTAGCGGAGTTTGCGCATCAGGCTCGGCTGCGCGTTCCGGTAGAGCCCCTGGCCATGAATGATCACCGGCACGCCGAGCGCCCTGCCGGCCAGCAGCGCGAGCCATAGCGACAGATACCGCATGTCGGCAAAGATCAGGACGGCAGCGGGACGCACGCGGACGATCTGTCCGAAGACCCGTGTCTGAAGCTTGACTCGCTCGGAAAAGATACGGGTGATGCCGGTCACCACGAATTCGTCGCAAGTGGGCGTTTCGCGCGAAAACCCGCGCGGGTCGACTTCCGGCGAACTGGCAAATACTCGCACCTTGAATGCCCGGTTCAGGGAGTCGACAACCTCGACGCGATAACGCGTGACGAGCGGTTGCACGTAAAACACCGTCAGTTTCTCATGCGACGTTGCGCATCCAGGCTCTAGCGGTGTATCGCTCATCGTTTGTCCTCGCCATGTTTGTGGGGCAGCCCGACACTTGAGGCAACTACCGTCTTCTCGCCGGGCAAGCTGGGTGCACCCGTGCAGACTGCGATGCTGCCCGGTTGCATTCGATTCTCCCGACGATTGAAATGCTAGCAGCGTAAGAACTGGCTTACGACTTGTGAGCGGAGAGAGGCGAACGTTAGGCGTGCTTTGACTGGATGGTGTAATAAAACCGAGAGATATCAGTATTCCGTACTGCAAATGGCGTTCTGATTAAGGGGAAATTCGGAAAATACGACCGCGCCCGCAGATATGGCTGATCGCTTGCGGGCTGGACGGATCGTCGTTTCATACGTCATTCATGTGGCGCGATGCGTAAGGTAGTGCGCGTCGCACGACCACGGCGCTCAAAGAGAACCCAGTCCGTTGCGTGGGGGCGTGCCGTGCTGTGGACTATCTCGCAGGTCGACCATGGCGTCATACACCTTCGTGTAGACGTCGTACAGCGGCGCGTCCACTACCGCTTCCCTGAACTTGCCGTAGTTGATGTGGAAGACATGCGCGGCAATGGTGTCCGCGACGATCCGGCGCGGGATGAACGCGCGGAACGGATAGACGTGGCCAGGCGATGTCACCACCTCGAAGCCCTGGCCGAACACCGTTTCAATATCTCCGGCCCGGCTTGCCCGCACGGTCAGCGAGGACGTATCGGCGGGGTTGCTGACTATCGACAGAAATGCATTCGAGAGCAAAAGCCGCATCAAAACCTCCATGGTCGTATTGGGCAGGTCGGTGGTTTGCAGCCACTCGGGATATTCAAACCTTATCCATTCGAAAATTGGAAAGATCTTTGAGAGCGTGTATGCAATACGATGACAAGCAACGGGAATGACGGCTACTTTGCTGCTGCGTGATTTGTCGCGAACTGGGGGTGTCTTTTCAAGCGCAAGCGCATTCCTTCGCTTACCCAAAGACCGGGTAAGTTCGCCGTTTGCGTATTTCTATGGGGTGGCTCGGAGGACGGGCTCGATTGGCGGAGACAGTTAGCCGGTCTCAAGCGACGTTTGTTACTGTGGACTTAAATCTGACATAAGAAAACGTTTCAAAAATATGTATGAATGGAATACGGATGGCTGCGACATGCCATATTGGCAAGGTTGGCGCGCGACGATAGCGTTTCAAACCTTGACGGCTGACAGTGCCCCATTATCGAGGCACGCCGTGATTCGCCTAGAACGCTCGCATGCCTTCGAATGGATTCCAACCCTGGCTGCCTTTTACCTCTTTCAGGTAGTAGGCGTAGTTGACACACAGGGCAAAGGCGAAGGCGATCGCGATATTGAGGCCGGTATCGACGGGCCGCGGAATATCGATGCCGGTGACGGCCGAGAAGATGACTTCCACGACGGCGATCGCAAGCGCGATGGCAAGCAACGACAGCCCCTTCTTCCACAGACCGAGTGCGAAAAAATAGAATGGGCCGAAGAAGAAGGCGAGGAAACTGAAATTGATGAGCCGTCTTTTGCCGCGCGGCAGCGCCTTGAAGGCCGCACGAAACTCGGCAGACGCGGGCGATCCGTAGGCGTCGAAGAATTCAAAGCGTTCGCGCCACTTCGGTTTGATATCGGCTACGTTGGACGTACTCAAGATAATTTGTCTCCATAAGAGGATGGCGCAAGCGGCGCTTGGGCGGACGGACGGCTAAGGTGTGTCGTTACTGCTGGCATGCCACGATGCCGCCCGCAATCGCATTCGCGAGCTTGGCAATCGTGTCAGGATTCTGCAGACGCGGTTCTTCGTCCGGATTCGCAATGACGCCTGCTTCAACCAGCACCGCCGGCATCGGCGCTGTCTTGAGTACGACCAGATCGTCGAAGCGGTGAATGCCGAGTCGCCGGTCTATCAACGGACGGTTCTCGCCCTTGATAGGCGTGGCGTGATACAGCGAAGGCGTTTCGCCCGCCGCGAGCAGTTTTTCGCCAATTGCCTTCGCACAGACGAGGCTTTCCTGATAGTGCGGATTGCGCTCGGAAACGAAGATCGAGTACCCCTTGAACTCGCGGCGTCGTCCTGCATCGATCCATGCCTGCTGCAGCGAGTCGTGATGAATCGAGATGAAGAAGTTGGCGTCCGGCTTCGCATTGGGCCGATCCGCAAGCGCGATCTCGCGGCTGTCCGTGCCCGTGCGTGTCACGCTATAACCCTCTGCCTGGAGATCGCGAGCAACCGCCGCACTTAGATCGAGGTTGTAAAGATGCTCGACACGCCCGCTTGCGCCGGTGGCGCCAGGATGAGCCGGTGTGTGCCCCGCGTCGACGATAACCGAGACTGCATGGCAGGGTATTGCGGACAACGCGAGTACAAAAGGAATCAGTGCTGAACGCAGGAATCGGGTCACGTTATTTCGCCGGAATGGTGAGGTTTGACACGGTGAAGTCGTGAACGATTTCACGGATATTCAAAATGCATTGAGGCTGAAAAGCAGGCATCGTTTGGGCGTTTAGTGTATCTAAATCTCACGATCTATAGGCGCGAAAATGCGATTCATATTGCATGGAGATTGGTGTTGTCGCTTCTAAGCCGCGGCCATTATCGCGACAATAGGCGCGCGCCTGGTTAGACTCCACGACACGTTAAGCGCCACTCAAAAAATGAAGAATTTCCGGTGTTTTCTCGCGCATGCTGCGCGGCTGACAGAGGGCCGGATTCTTCGCCAGCACGGTCTGCACCTTCGCGGCCAGGCCGTCGAAGCCGCAGCGCATATCCGTAAATCCGGCGGCAACCCAGATGCGCGTGTTTGCCAGCGGACCAATCATCGGATCAGGCACGGGATCACCACGCGCAGCGTGTCGGGATCGACGCTCCCTTCAACGTGTACCTCGCCCCGTGGCAACTGGATTCGGATCGTGCCGGACGCCTGTGCCGAAGGCGTCGATGCATCCGGTTCGGCCGCGCCGCTGTCACTGGCCTCATTCACGGTGACCGGCAGCAAGGCGCATTCGCGACCGTTCACGCCAAGGCGTCCATCCAGATACTGCTTGCGCCAGTCGAACAGCTGATTCGCGTTCACTTCGTGACTGCGTGCAATCTCCGCCACCGAACGTCCACTGGATAACGTCTCTTCGACGATCTGGCGTTTCTCGTCCACGGTACGCCGGCGATACTTCCGGGCGACTTTGACTTCGGTGAATTCAGTCACTGTGTCCATGATTCCTTTGTGGACACAGTCACATTTGTGCCCCCGGAAAGCATGGCGTCGCCTTCATCAGGCGTCTATACGGTCAGGGTCGGACGGTTACTGTTTGACGTTTGTTTTGGCAAGCTCTCCAGGCCGAGCCGCTGCAAAGAGCATTGCCTTCACTAACTGCCGAATGTCTTCGGTGCCTTCTTCGATCGAGTCGATCTGGTTCGCCAGCCAGTCTTTCAGATGCGAGGTACGCAGTTTGGAAAGGTCGATTTTCGCGATTTTGTCGTCGTAGACGGGCCACGGCGGACGCCAAGAGTGGCGATTTGGCCGCCTTCGCGGTGGATTCGGACGAAGCCAAACAGTGGATGGAAGGCGGCGACTCGCGCGCTGAACTACAGGTTGTGGGTGGCGCGCTCATCGGTGGTCTCGGGGGCGGCAGCGTGTTCACGGCTGTGGGTGGGGGGCTTGGCGCAGGGCTGTCATCGAAAAGCGCCGACCAGACCAGGGCTGTCGCCGATGCAGTGACGGATGCGACCGACTCGTCGCTGGTGGGCAACATCAGCAGCAATATCCTCGCCGGGCTGGGTGGCGCGCTGGTTGGGGGCACGGCAGGGGCCGCAGCGGCCTCGAACGTCGACCTCTACAACCGGAAAAATGACCTCGGCAATGATCAGGCGAAAGAGGATCTCGCGGCATCGCAGAACGTGATCGCTTCCTACCTGCAGAACAACCTGCCCTCGTGGATTACCGGTCCGCTCGATTCGGCAAACAAGACGGTGGACGGCTGGGCAGCCCAGTTTAAAGCGAAGATGGACGGCGATGCTCGGGCGATAATGTCTCAACCTCCCACGACACAGCTGGCCAGGGGCGCTGCGAACGGTCTGTCTGCGGGCGTGGTTGAGGGTGGCGAGCCGCCGGCATCGAGTGCGGGAGGCGTGCTGGTAAATTCGTCGGGACAGGCTGCGAATGCCGTATCGGGTACGCCGGGGTATGTGCCGAGCACTGCCACGTTGAATAGTGGTGGGAACGATGCAGGCGATTCCGGTTCGTCGCCGTCGAGCGGAAATGCCACAAACAACGTTAAGGCCGGTGGTACGGTTGAGTTGTTCACCGATTCCAGTGGTCCTAAGGTGTCTGGCGCAATGGGCGTTGGTCCAACAGATCCAACTGCGGTAGCTGCTGACGCCACGAACATGCCAAATATTGCGAGCAATAGTCAGGCAAAAGTGGTGGCGAACAACCCATTTATTCCCGCGTCTGGCGGAGGTACGGGTTCGATGATGAACTACTTGCCAGAGGCTGCGCGGATCACCGAATCAGGGGGGCAGGTCGTGATCAATGGTAACAGTGTCAATCCATATTTTTCGAATATGCCGACTGCCGCTCAATTTGACCAATTGGGACTAAAGATCCAATATCAGGGTGCTCTTCTGCCTGAGTACCAGGGTCTCGATTTTGCGCGCACAGATGGCTCGCCGATTCCGAATAGCACAATGCGCTCTATTGTCTTTGTTAAGAAGTGAGGATCACGATGAAGATCATAAAAGATTGTTGGGCAATGCTCGGAGCGTCAGAGTGTCAGTACGGTGCACATATGTTTGATGGAACGAACGCAATGATTTATGTAAGTCATTGGCTCGCAGCATTTGGTGGACTCGATCGATTCTTTTGGCGGAAGAATTCCGATGGATTTGTTGGGCATTGTTTGTTGGTTTTCTTGGATGTTGAGAGGTTTAATTTCATTGTCAATCCTTATGTCCGAGAAGAGGGCGGGATAATTTGGCGCGATCCCGTCAATTTTATTTACTCGGGGGTGACGCAAGAAAAAACATCGAGGTACGAGTTAGAGGGGAGTCTGCAAGGGTTCGCTTCATCGGTGAGTATTGTGGTCGAGGCGCGAGAATTTGAGTTGCACGTATTAGATGAGAATGAACCTGCACGCCAAGCCTGATTTTTAGTTGCCACAAACAATGCAAGCGGAAAGTGGATTCCTGTCAATGAGTCACTGTCGGCACAAGCGCAGGCTCATCAGACGCAGATCACCAACTGGCCGCTATCCGGCCAGAGTTGTTCGATAAGTTCGTGTACGTTGGCGCAACCCGTGCAGCTCAGTATCTGGGTGTGACTTGCGTCGCGGAACTACCGCATGCACTGGAGCCCTTGCGCAAGCACTTCGGTGCAACGTGGGACACTGGCCGGACGGAACAGACGTAATCGCGAGGCCGACGATATGAATTTCCGTACCGTAGAGCCCGCGCTGAAGGATGTTCTCAACGGCATCGCTGTTGGCCAAATTCAGCTCCCCGACTTCCAACGCGGTTGGGTCGTCATGTGCTGTTCATGGAAGGCGGCGGTAGCAACTACCTAAAGAAGTTGTTCGCTGTTTTGATTTAGCCGTGGTGCGATAACATCGGTTGAAGAGGAGAAACGGAGCAATGGCACTTGGGAGAGTGGAGCGCATTCTGATTCTGGCGAAGACCTATCCTTCGCCTAGCGCGCAATACGTGGAGACCTCCTGCGTAGCGGGCATCAGCCAGGACGGCTCAATGCGCCGCTTGTACCCGGTGCCGTTCCGGATGATCGAGCAAGACCAGCAGTTCAAAAAATGGCAGTGGGTTGACGTGCGCGTAGAAAAGGCCACTAAGGATCATCGGCCAGAAAGCCACAAGCTTTATGTCGATACGATTGCCTGCGGAAAATTGATTGACACCAAAAAGGACTGGGCTGCCCGCCGGGAATGGCTGGAAAAGATTCCCTCGTTTGACAGTTTCGACGCCGTTGAAGAGGCACGGCTCACCGACGAATTGTCTCTTGCATTGCTGCGTCCAGACCGCCTTCTTGGTCTCGACATCACCAAGGCGCGAAACACGGACTGGACTGATGAGGAAAGGGAGAAGCTAGCGCGCGAGCAAATGCAGGGCGATCTCTTTTCAGAAGCGGAGGCGAAGCAGCAGGTGAAGCAACTGCGCAAAGTGCCGTTCGATTTCCACTATCGATTCTTATGCAAGACTCCAGAGGGTGAGAAGGAGCACAGGCACAAGATCGTCGATTGGGAGGCTGGCGCATTGTTTTGGAATTGTCACCACGCCTACGGCGCAAGCTGGGAAGAACCGTTTCGCGCAAAGCTAAGGAACACCTTAGCCGCAAAGACCTGATGTTCCTGATGGGCAATCAGCATCGTTTTCAAGATCAGTGGCTGATCATCAGCTTGATCTATCCGCCTAAGCAAAAGCCTGCTGACGACCGGCAGGACTCACTGTTCTAACGTCTGTTGCCTTGATGTGCTCAACGTCCGCGCCGCAGTAGTCACGGACGGCGTTGGCTACCATCGAACGATGGCAGAAATTGAAGTCGGCTTCGTAACAGAGCAGTGCGCAATTCGACGAGCCTGCAAGTTCGGACAGTTCGGACAGTTCGGCGATAGCGGCTGCTTGCGTCTTTAGGTACTTCGAAAAGCCTTCCGTGTACCGCTTCCAGTTACCGTCCTCCCGGTAGCGGTCACGTACCGGTTTCGGGCACCCCAACTCGACCATATGAACGTAATCTAGGCCGGACTGGCCAAAGCTTTTTTCGAGAAGCCGGGCTTGCGCGACAATGGTAGCTCGCGGATGTCGACAACCGTTTCGATGCCGTGCTCTGCGAGTAACGACATGAACACATCAATGTCCAGTCCTTCGTAGCCTACGGTGAAAACAGTCATTGTGAGCCTTTCAATGTGCCAATGGTCTCGGTGCAGCAGGCCGCACGAAACTTAGTGATGTTCCCCGCCATGATTAAAAGTCGCTATGCGCTCGGTGGCAGGCTCTGGTCGCCTAGGGTTGGCAATCGTTTTGCCCCATGGAGATATGGATCGGAATGGTTTTGTGTTGCGCCCAAATGCCTACACAGCGCCTACATGAAGCCGTAAACGGACAAAGGGTTACAGGCCTTACGCCTGTAACCCTTTGGTTTTCTTGGTAGGCCGTACGGGATTCGAACCTGTGACCAACGGATTAAAAGTCCGCTGCTCTACCAGCTGAGCTAACGACCCAAAAGAGAAGCGGGATTATAGCGATAAGCCTTCGATCCTGTCAACCCATCCAGTGCCGCGCCACAAAACGAAAAGCCCAAGGCATCGACTGCCCTGGGCTTCCCGGCGAGAGGCGCGCGTGGCGTTTCATCCGACACTACGCGTTTACTGCTACCTGCAAAACTACTTGATTTGCGACAACTTGCTTTGTGCCGACTGTGCGACGTCCGAGCTGCCGTATTGCGCGACGATCTGCTCGAGGGTCTTCTTGGCCGCAGCCTTCTGACCTTGTTCGAGCTGATTGTTGGCAATCGCGAGCATCGCTTCCGGCGCACGCGGATGCTGCGGGTAATTCTTCACGACGCCTTCCCAGGTCGCCGTCGAGCCCTTGTAGTCGCGCAGTGCATACAGCGCGTTGCCGAGCCAGTACTGCGCGGTCGGCTGATAGGGGCTCTGCGGATACTTGGCGATGAAGCTGCGGAACGAGGCCGCCGCGTTCTTGAAGTCGCCGTTGCGGAACTGCGTTGAAGCCGCATTGAACGCGTCCGTCTCGCCCGGCTGTACCGTGCCTTCCACACCGTCGACCGTCTGCTGCTGCGGTTCAAATTTCTTGAGCCGCGTGTCGAGATCGGTGTAGTAGTCCTTCTGCTGCTTCTGCACCGTGGCAAGCTGGTTGGCCATGTCCTCGTTCTGCCCGCGCAGCGTCGCGACCTGCTGGTTGAGCTGGTCGAGGCGGTTGGACTGATCGAGGATGGTCCGCTGTGCGGCCGACAATTGGCTCGACAGGCTATCGGTCTTGGTACGCAGATCGAGAATCGCCTGACGGGCCTGGTCGTCGTCGAACATGCCGGCGTGAGCCGGCGCGGCCATCAAGGCCGAGCCCGCCACGCAGGCGGCTGCAGCAAAGCGCAGCCAGGAGAAACGTTGCGTCATACGGCTCATCACCTATTACTGTTGGTAGACGAGGTCGGCGCGGCGGTTTTGTGCCCACGACGCTTCGTCATGCCCGTCGGCCATCGGCTTTTCCTTGCCGAGGCTCACGGCTTCCATTTGCGAATCCGGCACGCCAAGCAGCGACAGCGCGCGACGCACAGCTTCAGCACGCTTCTGGCCGAGTGCCAGGTTGTACTCGCTCGTGCCGCGTTCGTCGGTGTTGCCCTGGATCAGCACGTGACGTTCCGGATGTGCCTTCAGGTAACGGGCGTGTTGACCCAGCAGCGACTGGTATTCGTCCTTGACCGAGTAGCTGTCGAAGTCGAAGTAGACGCTACGCTTGGCGAGCGGGCTGTTCGGATCGTTCAGCTCGTCCACGTTCACCTGTGCGACTGCATTCGGGTTCGGTTGCGTGGCGACAGCACCGCCCTTATTGGCGTTGTCGTCGAGCTTGACGCCCGAGTGACATGCAGCGAGTGCACCGACCAGCAATGCGGCAAATACGATACGAAGTTTGGACATCATTGTTACTCTCCTTGTGTGTTATTGCATAAACGGGCCCCAGGACGGCTCGCGAACGATGCCGCCCTGAACGGACAGGACCTGCCGAGTGCGACCATCGGTCGATACTGCGGCCAACACGCCACGGCCGTTCACCTGTGTGGCGTAAAGAATGTACTGACCATTCGCCGCGAAGCTGGGCGATTCGTCATGTGTTGTATCGGTCAGGCCGGTTGCCGAGCCGGACTGCAAGTCCTGGACGTACAGCTTGAAGGCCCCGCCTACACGCGAGATGTAGGCCAGTTGCTTGCCGTCCGGGCTCACGCGCGGGCTGGTGTTGTAGTTGCCCGTGAACGTGACGCGCTGAGCCGCGCCTGCGCTTTCGCCCTGCGCCGGCATCTTGTAGATCTGCGGTTGACCGCCGCGGTCGCTGGTGAAATAGATCCACTGTCCGTCAGGAGAGTAGTTGGGTTCGGTGTCGATCGAGGTGCCTTGAGTCAGCCGGCGCAGGCCGCTGCCGTCAGCGTTGACGGCGAAAATCTGCGTGTTGCCGGTGCGCGAAAGCGCCACTGCCAGCGTGCGTCCATCCGGCGACCAGGCCGGCGCGCTGTTGTTGCCCTTCTGGTCCGAGACGACGATACGACGGCCCGTGGGCAGATCGTGGATGTAGACGATGGGCTTCTTCTTTTCGAACGATACGTAGGCCACCTTCGTGCCGTCAGGCGACCACGCCGGCGAGATGATCGGCTCGGGGCTCGACAGCGCGATGTGCGCGTCCTGGCCGTCCGAATCGGAAATCTGCAACTGGTAGCGGTTGCCGGTCTTGATCACATAAGACAGACGCGTGGCGAACACGCCGCGATCGCCCAGCAGCTTGGCGTAGATGTAGTCCGCCACCTTGTGGGCGCTCATCCGCAGGCCGCTTTCGGGGCTGACCAGGACGAGGCCGCCGAGGCTCTCGCCCTTGACCGTGTCGTACAGCTTGAAGCGCACTTCGTATTGGCCGTTGGGCAGGCGGTTCACGCTGCCGGCCACGAACGCGTTGGCGCCCTTGGCCTTCCAGCTGCCGAGGTCAACCGAATCCGTTTCCGCCACCGGCGCGCTGCCGGCGTCGATATTGGTGAATTTGCCGCTGCGCTGCAGATCCTGGCGCACGATCGTGCTGACCTGTTGCGGCGAGCTCGCTTCATTGGCGAAATTCGCCGTTGCGATGGGGAACTGGGTGGAGCCGACGCCCGTGACGAGGACGTTGAGTTGCGCGTGCGCAGCGCCGCCGGCCGCAATCAGGCACGACGCCACCAAAGTCCGCAGGCCTAGCTTGGTCATCAAAGTCATGCTGTATGGATTCCCAAAAAATCAGATTTCTAACACGGTATGACAGCAGACAGACCCGGAAACGTTCAATTCGTTCCCGGGCGCGCCACGCTGGGCGGGGCGCATGGGCTGCTGTCAACCTGCTGGTCGCAAGGTGATCTTGAAGCTCGACGGCGTTTTTCCATCCACGTCGACCGGCATCGGATCGGACGCCCGGACCGCCCGCTCAGCGGCTGCATCCCATTGGGGATTGCTGCTGGGACGGGTCACCGTCACGTCCAGCAGCGTGCCGGTAGGTGAGCAGCGCACGGAAATTTCGGTTTCCAGGCCTTGCGTGTCGCCCGACCATACGATGTTGGGCCGCACGCGCCGCCTGACCTTGTCCGCGTAGCCCGGCGAGGTTGACGTGCCACCCGAGCCAGTGCCTGTGCCGCTCTTCGCAAGACCGTTGCCGGTAGAGCCTTCACCGCCGGCCATACCCTGCATCTGCGCGAGCCGCGCCCGACGTTCCTGGTCGACCTTCTTCGCTTGCGCTGCATCGGCCGCCGCCTTGGCTGCCTTCGCCTTCTGCGCATCGGCCTTCTTCTGCGCGTCGGCCTGGGCCTGCTTCTGCTGGTCTTCCTGTTGTTGCTGCTTCAACTGATCCTGCTTTTGCTGGTCGGCGAGTTGCTGTTGCTTGAGCTTGTCAGCCTGTTGCTGCTGCTGTTGCTTCAGCTTGGCTGCCGCGGCCTTCTGGGCGGCCAGTTGCGCAGCCTGGTCGGCCGCGAGCTGCTGCTGGCGCTTCGCCTCGGCTTCCTGCTGCGCTTGCAATTGCTGCTGGCGTTGTTGTTCGGCGAGCTGCGCCTGGCGGGCGGCTTCCTGCTGCTGACGCTTCTTTTCCTGAAGCGCAATATCGGCCTGCTCGTCAGGCAGCGGCGGGGCAGGGGCCACCGGCACCGGGGGAGGCGGGGGCGGCTGGGGCGTCGTTACCTCGGGTACGTCCGTCCACAGTTCGGCTTCGGCGCCGGCCGGCGTGCTGTTTTGCCATTGAATGCCGTGGTACAGGAAGAATCCGAGCAGCACGTGCATCACCAGCGCGAGCACAAAGGCTCGCCAGGTGCCGCGTTCACGCGGTGGCTGGAGCGGGCGGGCGGAATTCTTGCGGATCATTGCGATTTGACGAGCAAGCCAACGCGCTTGACGCCGCGAGCCTTGAGGTCGGACATCACGTTCATCACGGCTTCGTACTTCACCGTCTTGTCAGCGGCGATCACCACCGGTTGATCCGGATGCGACTGCTCGCGGTCGGTGACGAAGCTGTCCAGATCCGCGCGCGTCATGTCTTCCTGCTGCATGGCGCCATTGTCGTCTTTATATTTGACGTTCATGTTGCCATCTGCGCGGATATTGACGACAACCGGGGGCGTTTGCTGTTGCGGCGCAGCGCCGCCGACAGTAGGCAGATTGACGATCGACGGTGCGACGAGCGGCGCGGTCACCATGAAGATCACGAGCAGCACGAGCATCACGTCGATATACGGCACGACGTTGATGTCGGCCATCGCGCGGCGCGAACGGCCGCCGCGCATACTGGAGGAGCGACTGGAGGAACCGGCCATCGTGGACTCCTTAGTGCGCCTGGCGTTGCAGGATGTTCGAGAATTCTTCGATGAAGGTCTCGAAGCGGATCGCCAGACGGTCGATGTCGTGCGCGTAACGGTTGTAGGCGACCACCGCCGGAATGGCGGCGAACAGACCGATGGCCGTTGCAGTCAGCGCTTCGGCGATGCCGGGCGCGACGTTGGCGAGCGTGGCTTGCTGGACGTTGGCGAGGCCGCGGAACGCGTTCATGATCCCCCACACGGTGCCGAACAGACCGATGTACGGGCTGACCGAACCCACCGAGGCGAGGAACGACAGATTGGCCTCTAGCACGTCCATCTCGCGCTGGAACGCTGCGCGCATGGCGCGGCGTGCGCCGTCGAGGATCAGGCCCGGGTCGTTGAGACGCTTTTCCTTGCCCTTGAGGAACTCGCGCATGCCGGATTCGAAGATCCGTTCGAGTGCGCCGATCGTGTGACGGTTGTTCGCTGCGCTTTGATACAGCGCCTGCAGGTCGCCACCGGACCAGAAATCGCGTTCGAAGCGTTCAGTTTGCGCGCGCGCCCGGCGGATCGCAAACCACTTGCGGAAGATAAACGTCCACGACAGCAGCGACAGCAACAGCAACAGTGCCATCACTGCCTGCGCCAGCAGGCTCGCATTAAGAACGAGAGAAATGATCGATAGATCTTGTGTAGTGTTCATATAGGTTCGCTGTAACGTCCCGAAAGGGGGCGTCCGGCTGCAAGGTCCGTCGAAGCTTTCCGTGGGGAAACCGGAAGCATCGGCAAACCGCGGGCCGAACCATGCTTTGTGTTGCTTGATCGATACGAGTTCACTGGCCCCGTAACAACGATGTTCAGGCGTTGTCCGTTGACACGTTGGGCGCAGTAAGCTTCGGCCCGCGCCGCAATGCGGCGAGAACCTGTGCTGGAATGGCGGCAGGACGCAGCGCTACCCGGTCGACACAGCCGACCCGAATGCTTCCGGTAGCAAGCAGCGTGCCGTCACGCCAGGCCTCCTGCGAGAAATCGACCGACGCGCGGCCAATTCGTTCAGGGCGGCTGACAATTTTCACGAGATCGTCAAGCCGGGCCGGCGCACGATAGTCGACTGCAGTGCTGCGTACGATGAACAATGCACCTGTCTCTTCCGCGAGGCGATCCTGCTCGACGCCGCACGCGCGGAGCCATTCGGTGCGCGCCCGCTCGAAAAACTTCAAATAGTTCGCGTAGAACACGATGCCGCCGGCGTCGGTATCTTCGTAGTACACGCGAATTGGCCAGGTGAAGCCGATTTCGGCGCCGGACTCGCTGGGGGACATATTCATGCGGCGCATTTTACCGGAACGCACACCCCGGCGTTATTTTCGGGGCGGCGCTCCGGCTCAAGGCGTTCAACCGCGATGCACCGAGAGCCCCGCGAACGACTGCGCAACCGGCATCAGTTCGATCGTGTTGACGTTGACGTGTGCCGGGCGCGTCGCGGTCCAGTAGATCGCGTCGGCGATGTCTTCGGCCGTCAGCGGCTGCACGTTCTGATAGACGTTAGCAGCCTTCTGGTCGTCGCCGCGAAAGCGCACGTTCGAGAACTCCGTGCCGCCGCACAGGCCCGGTTCGACGTCGGTCACGCGCAGCGGCGTGCCGGCCAGATCGGCGCGCAGGTTCAGGCTGAACTGGCGCACGAATGCCTTGGTGGCGCCATACACGTTGCCGCCCGCGTAAGGCCAGTTGGCGGCCGCTGAGCCGAGGTTGAACACGTGGCCGCGCTGGCGCTCGACCATCCCCGGCAGCAGCGCGTGGGTGACCTGTACGAGTCCGGTGCAGTTGGTGTCGATCATGGTTCGCCAGTCGTCGAGGTTAGCTCGCTGCGCCGGCTCGAGGCCGAGCGCGAGGCCCGCGTTGTTGACCAGCACGTCGATGGCGGCGAACGCTTCCGGCAGCGCGGCCGGCACGGCCGCGACGGCGGCGCTGTCGCGCACGTCGAGTTCGAACGGCAGAAGGGCCTCGCCTAGTTCGTCGGCAAGCGCTTGCAAACGATCCTTGCGGCGCGCGGTGGCGACGACGCGATGGCCGCCCTTGACGAAAGTGCGGGCGATGGCGGCGCCGAATCCGGCGGACGCCCCGGTGACGAAGACGATCATTGCGGTTTCCTGGTCGGGAGGGGGGAAAGTTGCCAAGCCTACTTCCATTGCGGCGCTGCGGCAAGAATGACCCTGGTCCCAGCGGACTACCGTCAGGCGGGCGGACTGGCTGGGGACGGTCGGCGCGCGGACCGTGGCCGGATCGGGCGCACCGGAGTGGGCATGCAGGGCGCCGGCGGCTCCTGCCTGTGTGCCGTTTTCATCAGATGTTTGCGACCCGCTGGCGAGAGCCGCTGCCTCTCCGATTCCGGGCGGGACACTGATGATGCGACGACCGGCTGTGACGCTCGTGAACGGGGTTTGCGCCGTGGCCGTGAGCCTGGTGGAGACGCGGTTGCCTATTCGGGGCGCTTCCAATACACTAACGCGCTCATCCCTGCGTGACTGGCGATAGAACCAAACAGGTTCAAGGTGGAGCGACCCACCGTGAAGCGCAGGGTGCCGTTTTGCCGTTCGCCTGGGCAGCCGTGATCCGCGCGCATTCATCTGCGCCGCCGGTGGCTGTCCTGCCTCGCGTGTGCGGCCCATCTTCATCCGCCACGTCAGGGCTGGCCCAGCCGCCAGCAGCGCCGCGTACCCACTACGCTTTCTGCACGAAATTCGGCGCGAGATCCGGTCAACCTGAACACACTCAACGGAACCCGTATGTTTGATAGAGCCCAAAGCACCATCGCCAACATCGATCCCGAACTCTGGAAGGCGATCGAGCAGGAAAACCGCCGTCAGGAAGATCACATCGAACTGATCGCGTCGGAAAACTACACGAGCCCGGCCGTGATGGCTGCGCAAGGCTCGCAGCTCACCAACAAGTACGCCGAAGGTTATCCGGGCAAGCGCTACTACGGCGGTTGCGAGTACGTGGACATCGTCGAGCAGCTCGCGATCGACCGCGTGAAGGAACTGTTCGGCGCCGAAGCCGCAAACGTGCAACCGAACTCGGGTTCGCAGGCGAATCAGGGTGTGTTCTTCGCCATGCTCAAGCCGGGCGACACCATCATGGGCATGAGCCTCGCCCACGGCGGCCACCTGACGCACGGCTCGCCCGTGAACATGTCGGGCAAGTGGTTCAACGTCGTCAGCTACGGCCTGAACGAAGCGGAAGATATCGACTACGAAGCCGCTGAAAAGCTCGCTCAGGAACATAGGCCGAAGCTGATCGTCGCGGGCGCGTCGGCGTTCGCGCTGCGCATCGACTTCGAACGTATGTCGAAGATCGCGAAGTCGGTGGGCGCCTATTTCATGGTGGACATGGCGCACTACGCGGGTCTCGTTGCCGCGGGCGTCTATCCGAACCCGGTGCCGCACTCCGACTTCGTGACCACGACCACCCACAAGAGCCTGCGCGGTCCGCGCGGCGGCGTGATCCTGATGAAGGCCGAGTTCGAAAAGCAGATCAACTCGGCTATCTTCCCGGGCATCCAGGGTGGTCCGCTGATGCACGTGATTGCCGGTAAGGCTGTTGCGTTCAAGGAAGCGCTGTCGCCTGAATTCAAGGAATACCAGCAAAAGGTCGTGGATAACGCTCGCGTGCTGGCGGAAACGCTTGTCAAGCGCGGTCTGCGTATCGTTTCGGGCCGCACCGAAAGCCACGTGATGCTGGTCGACCTGCGCGCGAAGCACATCACCGGCAAGGCCGCTGAAGCGGCGCTCGGCGCGGCGCACATCACGGTCAACAAGAACGCGATCCCGAACGATCCGGAAAAGCCGTTTGTCACGAGCGGCGTGCGCCTGGGCTCGCCTGCCATGACCACGCGCGGTTTCGGTGTGAAGGAAGCCGAGCAGGTAGGTAACCTGATCGCCGACGTGCTGGACAACCCGGAAGACGCCGCGACGATCGAACGCGTCCGCACGCAGGTCTCCGAGTTGACCAAGCGCTTCCCGGTCTACAAGTAAGCCACGATGCGCTGCCCCTTCTGCCGGCACGACGATACGCAGGTCGTGGACTCCCGCGTATCCGAGGACGGCGCCGCGATTCGCCGGCGCCGCCGCTGCCCGGCCTGCGACAAACGTTTCACGACGTATGAGCGGGTCGAGCTGGCGTTGCCGTCGGTCGTCAAGAAGGATGGCAGCCGCACTGAATTCGATCGCCGCAAGATTGTCGCGAGCATGCAACTGGCGCTGAGAAAGCGCCCGGTTGCTGCGGACGCGGTCGACGCGGCGGTCGCCCGCATCGAATATCAGTTGCTGGGCAGTGGCGAACGCGAAGTGCGCAGTGAGCGTCTTGGTGAACTCGTGATGAACGAGTTGCGCGAGCTCGACACGATTGCCTACGTCCGTTTTGCCTCGGTGTACCGCCGCTTCGAAGACGTGTCTGAATTCGAAGACGTCATTGAAGAATTTCGCCGTGCGGCCACGCCGCCCAAGCCGCCCCGCAAGCGCTGATTGTTCTCGTAATAGCATCGGTATTCCCTTTCTGTATGCGTCACGCCGACATTGTTGCCGGTGACGCCGCACGCTCGCTACCTGGCCGTTCGGCCGATTGTCGACGCGCTCCTGCCTGAGTAAATTGGTTGCATTCTTTCGAAGCTAAGGAATGCAGATGAAGCAGGATGCCGAATTGCCGCGTGTGCGTCGCCGCGGTTTCACGTTGATCGAAACGCTAGTGGTGGTCGCCGTTCTGGCTGTCACTGCGGTGATGGCGACGCCGTCGCTGGTTGCCTGGCGCATGCGCGATCAGGTCGATGCACGAGCCCGGGCGCTGCTGTCGACGCTGTCCTACGCGCGCAGCGAGGCGGTTCGGCGCGGCGTGCGCGTGACGGTGTGCCGCGTCGATGCGGCGCGCCATTGTCTGGCCTCGGGGCAAGCGTGCCGCGTGGGAGTCGCGGACTGGTCGTGCGGCTGGGCGGTGATGGTCGAGCGCGGTGGAATGTCCACGGTATTGCGCGCGCAGACCGAACTCGCGGCAGTGAGTATTGCCGGGACGCAGACCAACCTTACCTTCACACCGCCCGCGGGGCAGTTGATCGGCAGCTTTCGCAGCTTCGACATCGCACCGCATGTGCCTTCGCAGGTCACGCGCGGCGAGCCTTGGCGGCGCTGCATCCGCATCGCTGCGGGCGGACGGCCGCGCATTGCGGACGGTGCTTGTGGAGCGACGTCATGAAAACCATCCGAGTCGAACAGTCATGCGGCGCATCGCTGATCGAGGTCATGCTCGCAGTCGCGCTGACCGCAGTCACGGCCCTCGGTCTGATTGCGTCGCAGTTGTGGATCGCGCGTGAGGCGCGTGCCGCAGCGTCGCGCGAACATGCGGCTTTCGTGGCTGATGCCGTAGCCGAGGCCGCACGGGCGCCGACCGGCGGCGACGTTGCCCTGCGGCAATGGAGCGTCCGTGCGGCGAGTCTGCTGCCCCAGGGCGATGCATCGGTCAGCGAGCGCGGCGGCGGGGTTTCGTTCGCCCGCGTCACATGGTCGGCAGCGGCCACTTTGCGAACGCCGGGCGAGATTATCGACAAGCCCGAATCGTGCGGCGATCTGGCGCTCTCCGCCAACCGCTCGTGCGTCGCCCTGGCGTTCGCGAAATGAAGCCGCGTGAGATTCATCCGCGCTGGCGGATTCGAGCGCGCGGGCATACGCTCGTCGAGCTGGTCATCGCCGTGGGGCTGGGGCTCGTCGTCACCGTGGGCGCCGTCTCCCTGTACCGTTCGCAGCGCGCGGCGTTTGGCCGTGCAGACGATACGACCCAGATTCGCGAAGCCGGCCTGACGGCGCTCACCTTGATCGGTCAGCAAATCCAGATGACCGGCTTTGTGCCGGCCGACCTGCCGCAGCCGCAACAGAAACCCACGCTGTTCGGATGCTCTGCTGCGCGGCCGACAGGGACCGACGACAACCCCACTTGCGAAGCGCTGACAAGCCGATCGGATGGCATCGCGATTCGCTACGTCGGCGACAACGTTTCCACGTGGCCTTCGTCCACGGGACAGCCAACCGACTGTCTGGGCCAGGCCGTGAGCGTCGGGAATGCGGCTTACGGTGCGGGTCGCGTGCTGATCGTCAATCGCTTCTTCGCGAAGCTCAGCGCCTCGACGGGCGAGTCCGAGCTGTATTGCGACGGCAATGGCAAATCCGGTTCCGCGCAGCCGTTGGTGGAGGGCGTTGAACGGCTGCGCGCCAGGTACTGGCTAGCCGGCGCGCAGACCGCGCTCGATGCATCGGCGCTCGCGCCGGATCAATGGGCGAATGTCGTCGCGGTGGACCTGTGCGTCCTGGTGCGCGGTGCGCCTCAGGGGCGGCGCTCACGCTACGTCGATTGCGACGGCGCGAACGTCGCAGGAACAGACTTGCGCGCGCGCCAGGCATTCTGGCGGCGCGTGGCGATCCGCAATAACGAGGTGAGTGCGTCATGAAGACCGCACCTCACGTCCGTGGCGCCGCCTTACCCATCGTTCTGCTGATCTCGTCGATGATGCTGATCACTTCCGCCGCCTGGTTCGAAACCTCCCTGGCAGCGGCGCGTGTTTCCGCCAATCTTCGCGACACCCTGCAAGCCTTCCATGCCGCCGATTCGGTGCTCACCCTGTGCGCCCGAGCCGTCGCAGCAGGTACGGCGCGCGTCGCAAGCGCAGTGGCTAGCGAACCAACCGGATGGAGACTCGAATCGACCTTCACAGCCGGCGCCGTCACGCCCATCGCCGTGTGGCCGGGCTCAGCCATGGCGCCGCAATGCCTGGCCGAGGCCTGGCGCCCGAGCACGCGTCCCGAGGTCAGCGCTTACCTGCTGACGGCGCGCGGCTTCGGCCGCACCCAGGAGTCGCAAGCCTGGGTGCAACTGGAGCTGGTCGTGGCCGGCAGCACGACCGAGCAACATTGGCGGCGGGTTACCGCCAGGCCGTTTTGAAGGCGCATCGGCATGAGGTCGCAAGCATCGGCGTTCACGCTGCTCGAACTGGTCATCGCGTTGGCGATCGGCGCCATCCTGGTGGTGTACGCGGTCCCCTCGTATCGCAGTCATGTCGCGCGTTCGCATCGGATCGACGCGGCATCGGCGCTGTATCGCGCGGCGCAGTTTGTCGAAGCGGGGGCCGCCGGAGAAGTGAGCCCAGGGATGAGTTCCGCAGTAAGCCCCGCAGTAAGTCCCGCAGTAAGTCCCTTACCCAGCGGACTCGACCAGGCGCCGCCCTTCGGCACACCCGTCTACCGGCTGCGCGCCCTACCTGCTGACGAAACGAACGGCGGCTACGCGGTGGAAGCGCAGCCTCTAGAGACAGGCCCGATGCGCGACGACGCCTGCGGCACCTTCACGCTCGACGCAACGGGTCTACGGGGAAATCGCGCCGCGGATGGCGCCAACGCGCCGGATTCAAACGTATGCTGGAACACTCAGTAACCGCTGTCCTGCGCCGCGGCTTCGCCCTTGGTCCGGCCCGAGTCGCTCTTCATCTGCTGCCAGACGCGATAGGCTTCCCACGCGGCGAGTCCCAGACTGCCCCATTTCAACACCGGCTTGGCGGTGGCCGCGACCGTGGCGCGCAACGGTTTGGCAAGCAGCATCGAAACAATCGAGCTGACCAGCGGGTACTCCTTGAGCAGCGCGCTGATCCCCGCTGTCGCGCCGCGCGCCTTGTTCCAGCGCATGCCGCCGGCGAAGCCCGGCACGATGAACTTGATCCAGCTGAAGTGCGTGACGGCCTGACGCAACTCAACCGCGGCCTGCGCGAGTTCCATACGCTCGACTTCCGAGCGCACCAGCAGCAATTCCTTGCGCAGTGCACGCAGGTGCGGCGCGCTCAGGTCGCGGGCGGCCGGGCGCTTGTTGCGGAAGGCGGTATCGGGGTGTCGAGAACTCATGGTGTCGGGCGCAAGGGGTTGTCGAACGGGCAAGCGGCGCCAGCGGCCGTGCCCGGGCCTGTGTCACGGTTTGCGAAATATCTCGCGGTCCTTCTCGAACTCGGCCAGCGTGGCTTCAAACACCATCGGTGCGCTGTGCAAGCCACTGCGCGCCTTGATCGCGCAAACCAGTGCCGCGATCGCATAGACCGCCGTAATGCCGGCCAGCGCCTGCCACCGGTAGGTATCCCAGAACGCGATGGCGACCAGCGCCGTGAGCGCGATCAAGGCCATCGTGGCGAGCATCATCGCCGCGAGTCCGAGAAACAGGACGCCCAGCAGGCGGTCCTTTTCCTCGGCCAGTTCGATACCCACCAGTTCAAGCCGCGTTTGCAGGATCGCAAATACGGAACTGAGGATGCGGCGCAAGGGACTGTGATCCGCGCGCTGCGATTGATTGTCGATCGTCATGGCTTGGGCGCTTGCGCGTGAGATGCGCCAGAAGAAGCGGACCGGTCAGGCACGCACCGGTCAACCCGTGTCGGCGGCGTGCCGGAAAAACCGCCCGGCAACGCCAGCTGTTTTTACTTGCGATTGATCAGCAGGCCGACCAGTACGCCGACACCTGCGGCGATGCCGATCGAAGCCCAAGGATGCTCGTGCACGTAGTCATCCGTTGCACGGGCAGCCTTCTTGCCTTTCTCGACCACCACGACCTGCACATCAGCAGCCTTCTCCTTCGCCTGTTTCAGGCGCGACAGCGCCGTTTCACGCAGTTCGGAAGCGCGTTCGCCGGTGGCGCTCGCGGCCTGTTTCAGCAGGTCTTCAGCGTCCGCGAGGACGGTTTTGATATCCGACATCAATCTCTCCTTGTTGACTTCCGACATTTACAGCTCCCATCTCGTATGGCATGCGTGAATCGTAACCAAAGAAACGTCACGTGGCGAGCGCAGCGGGTTAGCGCACGACAACGCACGATCCGTTCCCGGCCAATCCACGGCCGGTTAGCGACCGCCTCACCCGGCGGTCAAACGGCATACCGCGATCATGATGGAGTTGATCTGTCCCGCAAAGTTTCCTCCATTCCGATGAAAATTACAAAAACTCATAAAGTTGTGACGCGATGTTCGTTCGCGGTGTACGCGCGCTCCCGTATGCTCTAAATTTGCGGGGTACCGTAGGCGCCAGCCTGAACGGACCGTCCGAACATACAAAGGAGCAGCATCATGAGTCTACGTCTTGGCGACATCGCACCGGATTTCGAGCAGGAATCGAGCATTGGCCGCATCAAGTTCCATGAGTGGCTGGGCGATAGCTGGGGCGTGTTGTTCTCCCATCCGGCGGACTTCACGCCTGTATGCACGACCGAGCTTGGCCTCACGGCAAAGCTCGCCGGCGAATTCGAAAAGCGCAATGTGAAGACGATTGCCCTGTCGGTGGACAGCGCAGAGTCGCACAAGGAATGGATCAAGGACATCAACGAGACGCAGGCCGCCAACGTCGGCTTCCCGATTCTCGCCGATGGCGACCGCAAGGTCTCGGAGCTGTACGACATGATCCACCCGAATGCGAGCGAAACCTTCACGGTCCGCTCGCTGTTCGTGATCGATCCGAAGAAGAAGGTTCGTCTGACCATCACCTACCCGGCCAGCACGGGCCGCAACTTCGACGAAGTGCTGCGCGTGATCGACTCGCTCCAGCTCACCGATAATTACCAGGTCGCCACGCCGGGCAACTGGAAGCACGGCGACGACGTGGTGATCGTGCCGTCGCTGAAGGACGAGGAAGTGATCAAGCAGAAATTCCCGAAGGGCTACAAGGCGCTGCGTCCGTATCTGCGCCTGACGCCGCAGCCGAACAAGTAAGCGAAGCAGCAAGCTGCGGCAGCAAGCCGGAGCGCTGCCGCAATGCAAAAGGCCAACCGCACAGGTTGGCCTTTTGCTTTTCTTTTCACCGCCTCGGAACGTTCAGGAAATCAGAAGAACGCCTGAATGCCCGTTTGCGCGCGTCCGAGAATCAGCGCGTGAATGTCATGCGTGCCTTCGTAGGTGTTGACGACCTCGAGGTTCACCAGGTGCCGCGCAATCCCGAACTCATCCGAGATGCCGTTGCCGCCGAGCATGTCGCGGGCAAGACGCGCAATCTCGAGCGATTTGCCGCACGAGTTGCGCTTCATGATGGAGGTGATTTCGACCGCGGCCGTGCCTTCGTCCTTCATGCGGCCGAGGCGCAGCACGCCTTGCAGGCCGAGCGTGATTTCGGTCTGCATGTCGGCGAGCTTCTTCTGGATCAACTGGTTGGCGGCGAGCGGCCGGCCGAACTGCTTGCGGTCGAGCACGTATTGACGCGCCGTATGCCAGCAGGCCTCGGCGGCGCCGAGCGCGCCCCAGGCAATACCGTAGCGCGCCGAGTTCAGGCAGGTGAACGGGCCTTTGAGGCCGCTCACCTTCGGCAGCATGTTTTCTTCCGGCACGAACACTTCGTCCATCACGACCTCACCCGTGATCGAGGCGCGCAGGCCCACCTTGCTGTGGATCGTCGGTGCGGACAGGCCTTTCCAGCCTTTCTCCAGAATGAAGCCGCGGATCGCGTCCTTGCCGTTTTCTTCGAGCTTGGCCCAGACGACGAACACGTCGGCGATCGGCGAGTTGGTGATCCACATCTTCGCGCCCGACAGCGAGAAGCCGCCGTCGACCTTCTTCGCCCGCGTAACCATGCTGCCCGGATCGGAGCCGTGGTTCGGCTCGGTCAGGCCGAAGCAGCCGATCCATTCGCCGGTGGCGAGCTTCGGCAGGTACTTGTCTTTTTGCGCATCCGAGCCGAATTCGTAGATCGGCACCATCACCAGCGACGACTGCACCGACATCATCGAGCGGTAGCCGGAATCGACGCGCTCCACTTCGCGTGCGATCAAGCCGTAGGCCACGTAGTTCAGACCGGGGCCGCCGTATTGCTCGGGAATGGTCGGGCCGAGCAGGCCAAGTTCGCCCATTTCGCGGAAGATCTCGATGTCGGTCTTCTCATGCCGGAACGCCTCGAGCACGCGCGGTTGCAGCCGGTCTTGCGCGTAGGCCGCCGCGGCGTCGCGCACCATGCGCTCATCTTCGGTGAGTTGCTGATCGAGCAACAGAGGATCTTCCCAGTGAAACTGCGCGGCGTCGGCCATGATGCGTATCTCCTGAATCGAATCTGATGTGTCTGGTGTTGACTTGAAGTGCTTGACTTGAGTTCCGCTATGCGAAACAATGTTTTGCAAATCAGCCCCGAGTGTATCACCCGATGACGCCTGCATCTACTCCCCTCGAACCCCTGGACGAGCGCAAGTTTGTCGTCGCGCTGGCCCGCGGCCTTGACCTGCTGCGCGCGTTCCGGCCCGGCGAGACGATGCTGGGCAACCGCGATTTCGTCGAGCGCACCGGCTTGCCGAAGGCCACCGTCAATCGTCTGGCTTATACGCTGACGGTGCTCGGCTACCTGCGTCTCGACGAGTCGCTCGGCAAATATGCGCTCGATGCGGGGGTGCTGTCACTCGGCTTCGCGCTGCTCTCGGGCACCGACACGCTCGAACTGGCGCGGCCGCATATGCGCACGTTCGCACGCGAGGTGGGGGCGGCGGTGTCGTTGGGATGCCGCGACGGGCTCGACATGATTTATCTGGACACGATCCGCAGCGAGACGGCGTTGACGCTCGGTCTCGCGTCGGGTTCGAAGCTGTCCATGCTGACGAGTTCGATGGGCCGCGCGTATCTCGCGGTGCAAGCGCTCGACGTGCGTGCCGCGTTGATGGCGGAGTTGAAGAAGGCGGCTGGCAAAGAGGGCGCGACGCTGGTGGCGGACGCGGAGAAGGAGATCGCGGCGTTCGCGCTCGAACGCTGCTGCTATTCGTTTCGCGACTGGCACGACGATGTGAACGCGGTCGCCGTACCGTTTCGCGAGCCGCGCGAAGGGCGCTGGCTGGTGCTCAGTTGCAGCGGGCCGGCGTCGTCAATGGGGGAAGAGGTGTTTCGTGAGAGCGTCGCGCCGCGGCTGAAGGCGTTGGCGCGGCGCCTCGGCGATGCCGGTTGAACCCGGGCCGATTGAAGGCCTGATTGCACGCCTGATTACCGGCTTGATTACCGGCGACTTCCTCTGCCGTGCACGTCAAACCGTGCCGTTGTGACTATGCACCGCAAACAGAGGCCCTTGCACGAAGCGCACGTCGTACTGCTGCAGCAAGTCGAACTGCGCTTCGCTCGCGACGCGGTTGAAGATCAACGGTATGCGCAAGCGGTTCGCATAGCCCACTAGCGGCTTTACCATGGCGTCGCGCAAGGCGAGGCCGGCATCCATCTTGATGAAGTCGAGCCGCGCCATGTCGGAGACCGAGAGGATCTGGCCGGCGTTCGGCAGATTTCCCGCCACCTTGAAGCCATAGCGCTGGTAGCTCTTCGTCAGATAGCCGAGGAAGGTGCGGTGCGCGACCGCGGCCGCCGGCAATTCGATCACGATGCGCGACGGATTGAGTCCGAACGACACCAGCACCGTCGAGAAGTGCCGGCCATGGTCGTACTTCACGCTCTTCAGCAAGCGTTCGTGAACCCGCAGGAACAACAGCCCATGGCGCTGCGCGCCGAAAAAATTGATCGCATGCAGCGCGCGCGACATGCGGTCCAGCGTGACCAGTTGCGGGTCGTCCTCGATGCGGTCGAACGGGTCGTAGGGTTCCCCGTCGAGGCGCACCGTCACCGCCTGAAATCCCAGTTCGTCGCCGAAACGATCCACGCTCTCCGGTGCGGCCGACAGCGACTGGGCAAGCGCATGCACGCTGATATCGAAGATCGGCTCATAGGCGCTGGCGAGTTCCAGCCCTTCGAAACGGGCCAGTGCGCTGTCGTGATAGATGCCTTCGCCCAACGCCAGATGCTGGCCGAGAAACGGATGGTCGGCAGCACGGGCGACGAGTTCGGGAACAGTCTGCGGGATCATGTGTGGTGGTGGTGGCGCGTCGTGCGCGCATCGAAAGGCGGCTTTGGCCGCATCTTTCGATGGTAGCAGTCCGCACCGTCGTCACATGAACAAAATGCTGATAACCATATCGGGGTTCCTACGGATGATTCAGGGTTAACGTTAATTTCACTATTCGTAATTAGTTTTACCATTCGTAAATCGCAGAATGGCGGCGGTGGTGGCTGCGCTTGCGCCGCCTTCGCCACGCTTGCCCCCAGGAACCCGGTCAGGATGAGGAGACGACTCGATGAATGCCCACCCAAGCTCCGCCCACGCCAGTGCGGACAACCCCACCGGCAACCCCGCGCGGCCCGACATCGAGCCGGGCTATCAATCGGGCTACCAGTCGGGCTTTGCCAACGAATTCGCCACCGAAGCGTTGCCGGGCGCGCTGCCGCAAGGTCGCAACTCGCCGCAGCGGGCCGCTTACGGCCTGTACGCGGAGCAACTGTCGGGCACGGCCTTCACCGCGCCGCGTAGTCACAACCGCCGCTCGTGGCTTTACCGGATCCGGCCGGCGGCAGTGCATCAGCCGTTCACGGCGCTGCCGTCGCATCGTCTGGTGGCGAACTTCCATGACGTGCCGCCGACCCCGCCCAACCAGTTGCGCTGGGATCCGCTGCCGATGCCCGCCGAGCCGACCGATTTCATCGACGGCTGGGTGACGATGGCCGGCAACGGTTCGGCCGAGGCCATGAGCGGCTGCGCGATCCACCTGTACGCGGCCAACCGTTCGATGCAGGACCGCTTCTTCTACAGCGCCGACGGCGAACTGCTGATCGTGCCGCAGGAAGGGCGGCTGCACATCGCCACCGAACTCGGGCGGCTGGACGTGGAGCCGTTCGAGATCGCGGTGATCCCGCGTGGCGTACGCTTTGCCGTGACGCTGCCCGATGGCGCCGCGCGCGGTTATATCTGCGAGAACTTCGGCGCCTTGCTGCGGTTGCCGGACCTCGGGCCGATCGGCTCGAACGGTCTCGCCAATCCGCGTGACTTCCTCACGCCGCACGCGGCCTACGAAGACCGCGAAGGCGCATTCGAACTGATCGCCAAGCTCAACGGCAATCTGTGGCGCGCGGACATCGGCCACTCGCCGCTCGACGTGGTCGCGTGGCACGGCAACTACGCGCCGTACAAGTACGACCTGCGCCGCTTCAATACGATCGGCTCGATCAGTTTCGATCATCCCGATCCGTCCATCTTCCTCGTGCTGCATTCGCCGAGCGACACGCCGGGCGTCGACACGATCGACTTCGTGATCTTCCCGCCGCGCTGGCTCGCCGCTGAAGATACCTTCCGGCCACCCTGGTTCCATCGCAACGTGGCGAGCGAATTCATGGGACTGGTGCACGGCGTCTACGACGCGAAGGCCGAGGGTTTCGTGCCGGGCGGCGCGAGCCTGCACAACTGCATGTCGGGCCACGGCCCGGACGCGGGTACCTTCGAGAAGGCATCGCACAGCGATACCTCGAAACCGCACAAGGTCGGCGACACCATGGCGTTCATGTTCGAAACCCGCACGCTGATCAAGCCGACCCGCTTTGCCCTCGAAACCGCGCAATTGCAGGCGCACTACTACGAGTGCTGGCAAGGTCTCAAGAAACACTTCAACCCGGAGCAACGATGAGCGCAGCGAGCGATCTTCAGGCGACGCTCGATGCGTCGCGCAAAAGCTGGATCGAAGCGGCGAACGATCCCGCCTGTGATTTTTCGATCCAGAACCTGCCGTTCGGCGTGTTCAGCGATACGCGCCATGCGGCGCGGCGGGTGGGCGTGGCGATTGGCGACAGCATCGTCGACCTTGCGGTCTTGCAGGCGAGCGGGCTGCTGCGTCTACCGGATGCCGGCGCAGGTGCAGGCGTAAGCGCAAGCACGGCGGCAAGCGCACCGGTTTTCGCCCGCGACACGCTGAACGATTTCATCGCCCTCGGACGCGATGCCTGGCGCAGCGTGCGTATCCAGTTGAGCCAGTTGCTCGCCCGCGAAAGCGCCACACTGCGCGACGACGCCGCCCTGCGCGAACGCGCGCTGGTATCTCAGGCAAGCGCCACGCTGCATCTGCCGCTGCAGATTCCTGGCTACACGGATTTCTATTCGTCGAAGGAGCATGCGACGAACGTCGGTTCGATGTTCCGTGATCCTAAGAATGCGCTGCTGCCGAACTGGTCGGAGATGCCGATCGGCTACAACGGCCGGGCCTCGTCAGTGGTGGTGAGCGGCACGCCGGTGCGGCGGCCGAACGGCCAGCTCAAGCTGCCGGACCAGGAGCGCCCGGTGTTCGGCGCATGCCGCAAGCTGGATATCGAACTGGAGACCGGCTTTATCGTCGGACGCGGCAATGCGCTCGGCGAGCCGATTGCCTGCGCCGATGCGGAGGCGCATATCTTCGGCATGGTGCTGCTCAACGACTGGAGCGCACGCGACATCCAGCAGTGGGAGTACGTGCCGCTCGGGCCGTTCAACGCGAAGAGCTTTGCGACCACGATCTCCCCGTGGATCGTCACGCTCGATGCGCTGGAGCCGTTCCGCGTCGCGCAACCGGTGCAGGAGCCGCAACCTCTCGCGTATCTGCGGCATGACGGCGCGCATGCGTTCGATATCGCGCTTGAAGTCACGCTACGCCCGCTGCGCGCGCAACAGGCGACGACCATCGCCCGCACCAATTTCCGGCACATGTACTGGACGATGGCGCAGCAACTCGCGCATCACACCGTGTCGGGCTGCAATACGCGAGTGGGCGACCTGATGGGTTCGGGGACGATCAGCGGGCCTGCCGCAGACTCGTACGGCAGCTTGCTTGAGCTGACGTGGAACGGCAAGAATCCGCTGGAGTTGAAGGAGGGTGGAACGCGCGCCTTCATCGAAGACGGCGATGAATTGACGCTTGCCGGATGGTGCCAGGGCGAAGGCTACCGGGTCGGTTTCGGCGCATGCAGCGGCGAGATTCTGCCGGCGCAGCGTTAAAGTCGCAGGCGCACTTACGGGCGCGGGCCCTTGGCCCCACCGCTCGTTCACTGCAGCGCCTGCGTCGCCCCGCGCCGCTTTTCCCACCACACCGCCACCAGAAACGCGAGCGCACTCGCCAGCAGCACGCCGATCATCGCGTCATCGCCCACGCTTTTCATCAACGCCCCCGCGAGCAACGGACCGCCGAAACTCGCGGCGCTCCACGACGCGCCGACCAGCGAGCTGGCCGATACCAGGGCCACGCCGCGAAAGCGCTCGCCGCATGCCACCAGCGAGAGCGTGTAGATCGACCCCGCCGCCGCGCCCAGCACATACAGCAGCGGCCAGCATAGCCACGGCGACGCAATCGCCCACGGCAGCAGCGGCAACAGCACCACGACCACCACGGCCGCGCCGATATGCACGCGCTCGCGGCCAAGGCGGTCGGCGAGCCAGCCGATCGGAAACTGCATGGTCGTATCGCCGAGCAGCAGGGCGGAGGCGAACAGCACGGCCACCTCGCCGGAGATGCCGTGCGCCATCGCAAAGAGCGGCATCAGCGACAGCGCGATGGTGTCGAACAGCGCGAAGAAGCCGGTACCGATCACGAGCGCTGGCATCTGCGGCAGCACGTGCCGCCAGCTATCGTGCGCTTGCGGCTCGGCGCTGGAGACGGGCGTCGAGCGGATGGCCGCGAGTGCCGGCAGCGCCAGCATGAAGAGCGCGCCGCACAGCAGAAAGCGCCAGGCGGTGAAGTCGGCGATCTGGCTCACCAGCACCGGGCCGGCCATCTGGAACAACGTGAAGTTCGTCGCATAGATGGCGACGACGCGGCCGCGCGTCGCATCGTCGGCGAGCTGGTTGACCCATGCTTCGCCGATCGTGAAGAGCAGCATCAACGCGGCGCCGCAGAGGATGCGCAGCACGCCCCAGACCCACAGGTTCGAACTCATCTGCATCGACGCCGTGGCCAGGCCCACGACCAGCACCGCGCCGACGATCACCTGGCGGCCGCCGAAGCGCGCCGCGATCCAGCCGGCCAGCGGCACCACGAGCAGGCCGCCGCCCGCTTGCGCGGCGCTCAGCAGGCCGACCACGTCGGTGCCGTAGCCGGCCTGGGTCAAGGCAAGCGCAGTGAGAGGAAGGGTCGCGCCGCTGCCGAGTCCGACCACGGCGACGCTGAGGATGAGTGCGAGAAAATCGCGTGTGTAGATGACTTTCATCGGGCGAGATGCTACACCGCCCGTCTGTCATGCGCATCCCGGCAAGGCGCCGCCAGGCGCGCCGCCGGCGTCGACAGGCAGGCTTAGCCGGTGACGGCGACGCTCTGCGTGCGGCGTCCCATCTGCACCGACCACAGCGTCAAGGCGAGCGCGCCGGCAGCCGCCGCGACGCCGACCCACGGCAGCGTGGTGAGCGGCGCGCCTGCGCCGATGACCATACCGCCAAGCCATGCACCGCTGGCGTTACCCAGATTGAAGGCGCCCTGGTTGAGCGTCGAGGCGAGATTCGGCGCATGGCTCGCGCGATCGACGATCAGCATTTGCAGCGGCGGCACGATCGCAAAAGCGAGCACGCCCCACACGAAGATCGTGATCATCGCGGGCACGGCCGCGTGCATGGTGCCGGCAAAGATCGTGAGGATCACGACGATGGCGAGCAGGAACGCGATCAGCGACGGCATCAGACGCCAGTCGGCCAGCTTGCCGCCAAGTGTGCTGCCCACGGTCAGGCCGAGACCGAACAGCAGCAGCACCAGCGTCACCGCATGCGGCGTGAAGCCGGTGACGTCTTCGAGAATCGGCGTGATGTAGGTGAAGGTGGAGAAGAGGCTGGTCGATGCCAGCACGCTGATGCCGAGCACCATCAATACCTGTGGGTTCTTCAGCACGGTGAACTCGTGCACGAGACTGGCCTTCTGCATTTCGATCTTCGCGGGCAGACACGCCGCCAACGCCGCTGCCGCCAGTACGCCGATGACGGTGACGGCCCAGAACGTGGCGCGCCAGCCTACTGCCTGGCCAAGCGCGGTGCCGAGCGGCACGCCGAGTACGTTGGCGAGCGTGAGGCCGGTGAACATCAGGGCAATGGCTTGGGCACGCCGGTTCGGCGCGACGAGCCCCGCCGCGACCACCGAGCCGATGCCGAAGAACGCGCCGTGGCAAAACGCCGTGACGATGCGCGCGGCCATCAGCACGCCATAGTTGGGCGCGACGGCACACAGCAGATTGCCGACGATAAACACGCCGATCAGATTCATCAGCGCTTTCTTGCGCGGCATGTTGGCCACCGCGATGGCGACGATCGGCGCACCGATCGTCACGCCCAGCGCGTACGCCGATACCAGCATGCCGGCGGCGGGGATCGAGACGGCCAGATCGCGAGCCACATCGGGCAGCAAGCCCATGATGACGAATTCAGTGGTACCGATTCCAAACGCGGCTACGGCGAGGGCAAGCAGAGGCAAAGGCATGATGGGGGAGATCGGTACGAAGTCCGCGCGATGCGCGCGTGGCCGGCGCGCGTTTCGGAACGAGAGCGCGGGCGTCGGCAGGGCAAGCAAGTAAGGGATTGTACCTAAGCCAAAACGGTGCTGCTGGCGAGCGCTCAGGGTGTTGTTTTTCGCTCAACAAAGCGCAGCGCGCCCGCCACGCCCTCGGCGAAGACTGCCTGATAACCGCCCGCGCCCTCGCGACGCAAGGCCTCCGGCAGGTCGTCGAGCGGGCTGTTTTCGAGTGCGGAGCGACGGTCTGCCAGCAAGGCGCCCTGCGGAAACGCGGCGAGTTCCGCGGCCAGCCGCTCGGCCGCCGCCCGCGCCGTACCCGGCGGCACGACGCGATTGGCGAGGCCGAACGCGAGGGCTTCGTGCGCGTCGAGCGCACGGCCGGTCAGGATCAGGTCCAGCGCGCGCGACAGGCCGATCAGCCGTGGCAGCCGGATCGTGCCGCCGTCGATCAGCGGAATGCCGACGCGCCGGCAGAAGACGCCGAGCACCGCGTCTTCCTCGACCACTCGCAGATCGCACATCGCGGCCAGTTCGAGACCGCCCGCAACGGCGTAGCCGGCAATCGCGGCGATCACCGGCTTCGTGAACGGCATGCGCGTCGGACCCATCGGACCGGGGCCGCTGCCATCGGCGTGCAGTTCGTTGCGGCGCGTGTCGTCTGCGAGCGCGCTGAGATCGGCGCCCGCGCAGAAAGTGCCGCCCGCGCCGAACAGCACCGCTGCGCGCCAGCTTGGTTCGGCTTCGAAGCGTCGGAACGCGGCGGATAGTGCGTCGGCAGTCGGACGGTCGACCGCGTTGCGCCGCGCCGGCCGCTCGAGCACGATCGTCGCCACGGTTTCGCTTGCTTCAATTCTCACGTGGTCGCCAAATTCTTCGGGTGTCATCGCCATCTCCGAGGGCTGTCCAGATCGCCAGCTATTTGCTATGCGCGCTGATTATTGCTCGACGCTGTCACATATACTTCACGAGGGAACCGTAGCGTAAGCGCTTTTTTAGCATGCCGGCTTCGTACGCCGGCACATCGAGTCTGCACTTGTTATTGTCCATGTCATCACCCACGCCGACTCTCGAATCGCCTCTGGCGGAGCCCATCTGGATCGTGCCTTTGCACGAACACCCGTGGTACGACCACGTTCGTCTGAAGCGCGTCTTCATTGCCGACGGCACCCGTCATCAGGTCGTGCTGGTCGACGCCCGCAAATTGCTCGACTGCGCGAATCGCGACAATACCGACTACGTCCTGAAGCCCGTCAACGAATGGCATACGGGCAAGGTGCGCGGCATTCGCGAGTTTCTCGATCCCGCCAACCCGCGCATTCCGCAGATGCCTTATGTGACCGTTTCGACGCGCCGCGCGCCGGGTCTGATGGGCTGGTTTGGACTCGAACACGAAGGCGTCGTGGCGTTTCGCAACGGCCAGCATCGCGCGCGCTATCTGGCCGATGCCGGCGCACGCTGGTTTCCGGTCGAGGTGCACGAGCGCGAAGTGGCGTTGCTGCGCGAAGTGTGCGGCGCGGCCGACGATGCGCGCACCGCGATTCGTCAGACCATGGATCGGGCGCCTTAGCCGCGTCCTTGCCCGGCTGCGTTGCGGCTGAGCGTGGGCGGTGCCTTCGCTGCACCCTGGCCGTTGTTCTAGCCGCGCACGGACACCCTGTTGCGCGGTGTGCCGCCATACCACGCCGCCACATTGCCGAGCGTGGTCTGCGCGATTTCGTTCATCGCCTCGCGGGTGAAGAACGCCTGGTGAGCGGTGACGATCACGTTCGGGAACATCAGCAGACGCGCCAGCACGTCGTCCTGGAGCGGCAGGTTCGAATGATCCTCGAAGAACAGGCCGCCTTCTTCCTCGTAGACGTCGAGCCCCAGGTTGCCGAGCTGCCCGCTCTTGAGTGCGCCGATCAGCGCATTGCTTTCGACCAGCCCGCCGCGCCCCGTATTGATCAGCATCGCGCCGCGCTTCATTTTGGCGAGTGCGCGTTCGTCGATCAGATGGTAGGTGTCCGGCACCAGCGGGCAGTGCAGGCTGACGACGTCGCTTTCGGCGAGCAGCGTATCGAGCGGCACGTAGCGTGCGCCGAGCGCGAGCAGATCCTGCGCGGGCGTGCCGGGGTCGTAGGCGAGCACCTGCATGCCGAAGCCCGCCATGATGCGGCCGAAAACACGGCCGATCATGCCGGTGCCGATCACACCCACGGTCCTGCCGTGCAGATCGAAGCCGAGCAAGCCGTTGAGCGAGAAGTCGCTTTCGCGCGTGCGCGCGGCCGCTCTCGGCAAGCGCCGGTTCAGCGCGAGAATCAATCCCACCGCATGTTCGGCCACCGCGTGCGGCGAATAGGCCGGCACGCGCACCACCGTCACGCCGAGCCGCTGGGCGGCCGCCAGATCGACGTGATTGAAGCCGGCCGAGCGCAACGCAATCAGGCGTGTGCCGCCCGCGTGCAGGCGCTCGAGCACCGCTGCGTCCGCGCAGTCGTTGACGAATGGACAGACCACCTCGAAGCCCTCTGCCAGCACAGCGGTTTCGGCGTCGAGGTGCGATTCCTGAAAGTGCAGGTCGTAGCGGTAGGCGGCGTTCGCTTCGTTAAACGTTTCGCTGTCGTACTGACGGCTACTGAACAGGATCATGCGCATGAGGTGCTCCGCAGACGGTATGCCGATAGTTTAAGCGTCCCGTAGCGCATGCAGGCTGGTGCTCATCTCGCCGGCCACCGGTAGCGGTGTTTGCGCCGCTGCCGGCACGGCGGCGGCGTCCGCGCTCGCAACGCTCCGGCTGAAATGCTCGAGCGTATGGGTGACGAAGGTGCGCGTTTTGGCCGGCAGGAACTGGCGATTCGGATAGACGATCGACACCTTGAGGTCCGGGTCGTCGACCCGGTGATCGTCCATGATGCGTGTCAGGGTGCCCGCTGCCAGGTCGTCGGCCACCATTTGCCACGGCAGGATCGCGACGCCCATGCCGGCCAGCACGCCCAGCCGCAGCATCATCGCGCTGTTGACGGAGTAGACCGGTTGCAGCGTGACCTCTTCGGTGCGCCGGCCCGGTCCGGTGAAATGCCAGGTGCTGTTGGGCTGCTCCGCCGGCAGCGCGATGAACGCGTGCAGGGCGAGTTGTTCCGGCGTGTGCGGCACACCTTGCTCCGCGAGATAGCCGGGCGCGGCGCATACCACTAGCGCATGCGTGCCGATAGGCCGTTCGACCAGATCCTGGCTGGGCGCGACGAAGCCGGTGACGAGGCCGACGTCGTAACCGTCCTCGATCAGATCCACATGCCGGTCGGTCAGCGTGAGCCGCACCTTGACCTTCGGGTATTGGCGGCGGAAACCGTCGAGCAGCGGGGTCAGCGAGAGCAGCGAGAGCGCACCGGAGGCGACGAGCCGCAGCGTGCCGCCCGGCTCGGACTCGCTGTCGGCAAGGGCGTTTTCCAGCCGATCGAGTTCTTCGAGCAGCCCGCGACAACCTTCGAGGTAGCGTGTGCCGGCCTCCGTCAGGGCGAGATTGCGGGTGGTGCGATTGATCAGCCGCGTTTTCAGATGGGCTTCGAGCGTGGCGATGGAGCGCGTGACGAGCGCATTCGATACCGCGAGTTGTTGCGCGGCGCGGCGGAAACTTTCCGTTTCGGCCACCCGGACGAAAACTCGCATTGCGTGAATCTGGTTCATTGGAATTCGCCTCATGTGCTAGAAAAACCGCGAGGGTGAGACTTGCTGCGGCATAACGAACGGCCGAATCAGCAATCGTCCGGACCAGGGGTGCTGCGACTACTGTGGAAAATCATATTGACTATTACGACGAATTACAATATTTATTGATCAGACTTGTCGAATTCGGGTTTGGGAATTTTCCGACTTGTCTGTAGGGTAATAGGTATTGACCGAATCGGCATGATTCGGAACGCAATGTATTGACCCATGACCCAAATAACCTGACTTTTTATGGTACCTGGGCAACTCAACGAGGAAGCAATGCGCTTATGCAATCCGACTCGAATGGCTGGCCGTCGCCACGCTGCGACATGGAGTCTCAGGTCCCGGGTCCCGGTCTCGCCTCGTCCGAGTGCAATAAATCCTTAATCCTTAATTCAATGACGCATATCGCGTTGCGGCAATGTGCCGCTTGTCGCACCCGGAAGGATTGCCAGGAATTGGCTTTTTAGAAATTTCAAGGCGATTTTTTCTCACGATTGTTATAAATCAACGGTAAAGCGGCAACCCAGAACATGATCGGCGAATTGCTCAGGTCGCAACCGGAAATCGCGCTGTTTGCGAGCCTTGCTTTAGGCTATTTCATTGGCTCATTCAAGATTGGACCGATCCAGCTTGGCGGGGTCTGCGGCACGTTGATCGTGGCGTTGCTATTGGGCCAAACCGGCGCCCGGCTTGCGCCCGACCTGAAAAACATTGCCTTTGCCCTGTTTATTTTTGCGCTCGGTTTCACCGGCGGCCCGCAGTTCTTCGCCAATATCGGCCGGGGCTGGCGCTACGGCTTGCTGTCGATTGTCGAAATCGTTTCGGTGCTGCTGCTCGTGATGACCGCGGTGTTCGCGCTGCGTCTCGATGCCGGCACGGCGGCCGGCCTGCTGGCGGGCGCCGCGACGGAGTCGGCGGTGATCGGCACGGCGTCGGAATCCATTGGCAGGTTGGGCCTCGCCGAGGCCGAAACCGCGCGTCTGCAGGCCAACATCGTGACGGCCTATAGCGTCAGCTACCTGTTCGGCCTGATCACCATCGTGCTGTTTACCAGCCAGTTCGCGCCGCTGCTGCTGCGCGTCAATTTGCGCGAGGAAGCCGAGCGCGTGTGGCGCAAGCTGGGCGGCGACGGCGCGCTCGACGAAGGCCAGCGCATGGGCGCGCTTGCGCTGGTGAGCCGGGTGTTTCGCGTCGGCCCGGCGGCGGGGCTCGCGATCGAAGCGCTCGAACAGCGCTATGGCTGCAACCTGACGGTCGAGCAGGTGGACCGGGACGGCGCGCGTTTGGCGCTCGAACCGCATCTGCTGCTGGCTGCCGGCGATATCGCACTGGTCGCCGGGCGGCGCGAGGCGGTGGTGGCGGCCGGCCCGGCAATCGGCACGGAAGTGTCCGACGCGCGCTTCGGCGCGCTGGCCGCCGAGCGCGTGAACGTGGTCCTGACGCGGCGCGAGGCGCACGGCATGACCGTCGCGCAGCTGCGCGAACAGGCCACGCCGGAACAAGGGCGCGGCGTCTATATCGCTGCCGTGACGCGGCTCGAGACGACGGTGCCGGCCTTGCCGGGCACCGAACTGAACCGCGGCGACGTGCTGACCCTCGTCGGCGCCAAGGCCGACGTGGAACGCGGCGCGCGCCAGCTTGGTTACGTGCTGCCCGCGACCCAGAAGACCGATTTCGTCTATCTCGGGCTGGGGGTGTTGCTCGGCATGGCCATTGGGCATCTGGGCGGCCGCGTCGGCGGCGTTTCGATTGCGCTCGGCACCGGCGGCGGTTGCCTGCTGTCGGGGCTGCTGTTCGGCTGGATCCGCTCGCGCCATCCGCTGATCGGCTCGCTGCCTTCCGCCGCCGCGCAAATCCTGAAGGACTTCGGCCTTGCAACGTTTATCGCCGCGGTCGGCCTGTCGGCGGGGCCGGACGCGATCAGGCTGGTGCGCGAGTACGGCATCGCGTTGCCGGTCGTCGGGATTCTCATGGTGCTGATTCCAGGGCTGCTGTCGCTGTGGATCGGCCGTATGTTTCTCAAGCTCGAAACCCCCATGCTGCTCGGCGCGATTGCCGGGCAGCAGTGCAGCACGCCGGCTATCAGCGCGCTCGTCGGCGTGACCGGCAATTCGACGCCGGTCATCGGTTACACGATCACCTATGCGCTTTCCAACATCCTGCTGCCGTTGATGGGGCCAGTGGTGGTGGGGTTGGCCGGCAAGTTCGGCTAGGCGCTGCAGCAGGACGGCAGCAATACCACAGAGACCGCACGCAGACCGGACGCCGCGCGGCTCGACAAAACGACAGGACAGGGGCGAGACAGAGGTCGCACAGGGCTTGACGCAGTCAGGGCCGCGGACGGGAGTGCCACGACGTCCGCCGGCAATTACACCGGGCAGTACGGTCACTCATCACAGCGAGGGCACGATGGACTGGCTACATAGCATTTTTCATAAGTCACCTGAGATCGCGTTGTTTCTCTCTCTGGCAGTCGGCTATTACGTCGGCCAGATCAATTTCGGCAAATTCCAGCTAGGCGGGGTGGGCGGCTCGCTACTTGCCGCTGTCGTGATCAGCCAGTTCGGCGTCACGATCGACAACGGCGTGAAGTCGGTGATGTTCGCCGTCTTCATTTACGCGGTCGGTTACGACTCGGGACCGGGCTTCTTCAACTCGCTCAACCGCAAGACGCTGCGTGAAATCGCCATGGCGATCTTCCTTGCGGTGTCCGCGCTGATCACTGTGGTGGTGTGCGCGAAGCTGTTCCACCTCAACAAGGGACTCGCGGCAGGACTGGCCGGCGGCGCGCTGACGCAGTCGGCGATCATCGGCACGGCGGGCGACGCGATCGCGCGACTCAGCCTGCCCGCCGACGAGATCAAGTCGTTGCAGTCCGACGTGGCTATCGCTTATGCGGTGACCTATGTGTTCGGCTCGCTCGGCGCGATCATCGTCTGCGTGAACATCCTGCCGAAGTTCATGGGGCAGGGCTTGCGAGAGGCGTCGATCGAGGCGGAGAAGGAGCTGTCCGCCGGTTCGTCGTCGTCGCTGGGAGCGGGGCAAATTCGTGCGTTGCCCGAACTGGTGGGACGTGCCTACAAGATCGACGTAAGCGCCGGAAAAACGGTCAAGGCAGTCGAGACGCAGCATCAGGACATGTTGACCATCGAGCGCATCAGGCGCGACGGTCAGAACCTCGAGCCGACACCCGATCTGACGTTGCAACTCAACGACGAAGTGCTGGTGATCGGCCGCCGCGAAGCTGTGGTCGCATTCGGCGCGAACGGCAGTGAGATCGCCAACGTGGACGACATTGGCGTCGTGATGCAGACCCGCGAAGGCGTGTTCACCCGCAAAGGCATGAACCATACGACGATCGCCGCTGCACGCGAAGTCGTGGATCGAGACGTGCGTCATGGCGTGTATATCCAGGGCGCGAAGCGTGCCGGCCAGCCGCTGCCCATCCTGCCGGAGACCAAGCTCGAACACGGCGACGTGATCACCTTCTACGGCTCGCCGAAAGACACCAAACGTGCCGTGGATGCGGCCGGCTACGAGCTGCCGTACAGCAACAAGACCGACTTCATCTACATGGGTGTGGGTCTGGTGCTTGGGCTGCTGATCGGCCTGATCGTGGTGAATGTGGCGGGGATTCCGCTCACGCTCGGCTCGGGCGGCGGCTGCCTGCTCGCCGGCCTGCTGTTCGGCTGGATGCGCGGCAAGCATCCCATGTACGGCGTGTTGCCGTCGGCGGCCTCGCAGTTGCTGAAAGACTTCGGGCTGGCTGCGTTCGTCGCGGTGGTGGGCCTGAACTCCGGACTGCAGGCCGTGGTGACGGTCAAGCAGAGCGGCATGACGATCTTCCTGCTGGGCGTGTTCGTCACGCTGTTCCCGCTGCTGCTGACGATGCTGTTCGGCCGCTATGTCCTCGGCTACAAGAACGCCGCGATTCTGGCCGGCGCGCTGTCCGGTTCGCGCAGCGCGAACCCGGCTTTCGGCGGCGTGCTCGACAAGGCGGAAAGCGCCGTGCCCACCGTGCCGTTCGCGATTACCTATGCGATTGCGAATGTGGCGCTGACGCTGCTCGGGCCGCTTGTCGTGGGTCTTGTCTAACGCAGAGCCGGTCTCATAAGGCTCGATTCGCCACTCTCATTCCTTCACGCCGGCGCTGCCGCAGGAGCGCCCGCCGCCGGCGTATCTCACCCTTGCAATGGAGAATGCATCATGGCAAAAGGCAAAAGCGAAACCGAACAGGACAAGCTGGCAGCACTCAGCCCGTTCGAACTGAAGGATGAACTGATCAAGGCCGCTGGCGGCGGGGCGGTCGAGCGTGCCGCCAACGTTTCGATGCTCAACGCCGGCCGCGGCAACCCGAACTTTTTGGCGACCATCCCGCGCCATGGTTTCTGGCAACTGGGCCTGTTCGCGATGCGCGAATCGGAGCGCTCGTTCGCCTACATGCCGGAGGGCGTGGGCGGTTTCCCACGCCGCGAGGGGCTCACGGAACGCTTCGACCTGTTCCTGCGCGAAAACAAAGGTGTGCCAGGCATCGACTTCCTGCGCGGCGCCATCTCGTACGTGCGCGACCAACTGGGTCTTTCGGCGGGCGACTTCCTGTACGAGATGTGCGAAGGCATCCTTGCTTCGAACTATCCGGTGCCGGACCGCATGCTCAAGCTCTCGGAGATCATTGTCGGCCAGTATTTGCGCCGCGAGATGATCGGCAAGTATCCGTTTGTCGGCGAGTTCGACATCTTCGCAGTGGAAGGCGGCACTGCGGCGATGACCTACATCTTCAACACGATGCGCGAAAACCGGCTCATCAAGCCGGGCGATACGATCGCGCTCGGCATGCCGATCTTCACGCCGTACATCGAGATTCCGCGTCTGAACGACTATCAGCTCAATGTCGTGAATCTCGAAGCGACGGTGGAAAGCGGCTGGCAGTATTCGAAGAAGGAACTCGACAAGCTGCGCGATCCGAAGGTGAAGGCGTTCTTCCTCGTCAATCCGAGCAATCCGCCCTCGGTGAAGATCAATGACGAGAGCCTTGAATATATCGCCGACATCGTCAAGGAGCGCCCGGACCTGATCCTGCTCACCGACGACGTGTACGGCACCTTCGCCGACGAATTCGTGTCGCTGTTCGCGCTGGCGCCGAAGAACACGATTCTCGTGTACTCCTATTCGAAGTACTTCGGGGCGACCGGCTGGCGTCTCGGCACGATCGCCACGCATCGCGACAACGTGCTCGACAAGCTGCTGGCCGAGTTGCCGAAGGACGTGAAGAAGGAGTTGCACACGCGGTACGAGTCGATCACCACGGAACCGGACAAGCTGAAGTTCATCGACCGTCTGGTGGCGGACAGCCGCACTGTCGCGCTGAATCACACGGCCGGTCTATCGACGCCGCAGCAGGTGCAGATGGTGCTGTTCTCGCTGTTCTCGTTGATGGATACGCCGGATGCGTACAAGAACGCGTTGAAGCGGCTGATTCGCAAGCGCAAGCAGGCGTTGTACGAGGAGGTGGGCATTTCCTTCGAGGACGACGATCCGAATCAGGTCGACTACTACACGATTCTCGACATCGAGTTTCTCGGCGAGCGGATGTTCGGCCGCAAGTTCGTGGAATGGCTGCTCAAGAATACGGAGCCGAGCGAGTTGCTGTTTCGCCTCGCGCGCGAGGCACGCGTGGTGCTGTTGCCGGGCAAGGGCTTCGGCACGCAGCATCCGTCGGGCCGGGTGTCGCTCGCCAACCTCAACGAGTCCGACTATCGCCAGATTGGCCGTGCAATGCGCAAGCTGATCGAGGAGTACGTCGAACGTTACAACAAGGAAACCGGCAGCAAGCTGGACAGGCATGCGGTGAAGTGAAGACCTGGCGGGCGGCTAGCGTGATATGCGAGTCGCCCGCCAGGCCCGCCCCGATCCAGGCGCACCCGTACGGCCGTGGTCGGGCCGTGCGGGCTCTTGCTGGGTAGCGGCTTCTTCACAAGTCGCAGTCTGGAAGGGGAATATTGCCGATCCACTCAACCTCGCCCAGTCCGTTGATCACGCACGTCTGACCGATCAGCACATCGTAAGAGAGGCCGACTTCGCGAAGTTGCGCCTCGCTGAGCCAACCGCTCGCCCAGCCGATCGACGCCCAGTACTGAACCGACGCATGCTCGACGCCCAGTTCGCCGACCGCGCTCACCACTCCGAAACGTTTGTCTGCCCGATAGTCCGCGGGGCGCGCGGCTTTGTCGTCGTTGGTTTTCCATTCTTCAATGAAGTGGTCGTAACGATCCGCATGCAATGCGATGAATCCGTAGCTGCCGGCGTCTGCGAAAACGGCTTCGAGAAAGGCCTTGCGCGCGCCGTCGGCCCCCATCGCCTGACACAAGGTACCGAGAAGGGCCGCGTTGAGGTGCGAGGCCGACTTGTTGAGGTAGTCGGATAAGCCGGCCACTCTCCACCTTGGCGAGGGCTTGCCGCTGACCGTGGGTGTGACCCATTCCATGCGGATGCCGCGTGCTTCCCAGGCAAAGAAATCCATCATCAGGCGTTCCAGGTCATCCGCGAATAGCCATTCGTCCGGCAGCAGACCTGGACCTTGCTCGTCGAATTGATCGCCAACGCAATTAATGGCAAACCTCGGCCGCCCGATCCGGTTTACGTACGCTTCGAACTGACTGGAATTCGTCAAAACAGAACGGAATACTTTTGTGCATTGCGAAGATGCGCTGATCACGGGTAAACCTCCATGTGACGATGCTTGATATCCCACAAGAGAGCCGGCGGCATATTGCATTAAAAAATGAATTAAACGGCTGTTAAATTTTTATGCTAATTAAAAAGTGCGAGTCGTTTGAAAGCAGAGACTGGATTTCGCGCGGAGTTGCCTGTGGAACGTGGCGTTCGTCAATGACGAGTGCATGGTTTCAGGCAACAAAAGAGCCATGCTCGGGCTCGATCGATTCGTTCAACACGTGCGTCAAATGCGCTTGACACTGATCTGATGATATACAAAAATTGGCTGGAATGGAAAGTGGGTCTGGCAATTTTCACGGGTGGCAGGTTGTGGTGCGATGCGGCAGGCGAGTCCGTAAAATGTCATTCCGATCATTGCAGCCGGTTAAATAGTGAAGTCGCCCGGATTCGTTTATGTTGTCGTTGTCTGCGAGATCGTATTGATTGAATAAAGTCGAAGAGGGGTTAATCGAAGTAGACATAGGTATTCGCGAATAGGCAACTCATCCCCGGAGTCCCAGGGCGGCACGCATGGTACGGAACCGTCCTGAACCTCCGGGTTCGAGGCGCCTTCCTGGAGGGCACGGTCATGAACATCGAACAGACGAACACGGAAGCGCTTACGCTGCTGCGCGTACTGCGGGCGTGGACGCGGACGCCCGACGAAGAGCCGGACGAGGGGCGCATGCATCCTTTGTATCCGTGCAACGTCCCCAGGCACAACGGCTGTTATGACGAGCGTCCGCTCTGGCTTGCGATCGAAAAACTTCTCGACGAGAACGGCTACGAGTGACGCGGAGTAGCCTTCATGACCAGCCTTGATCCGAAGCGGGATACCCGTCGCAGCGGGCGAGGAGACGGGCCGCTCATCACGGCCAGGCCATGCTGTCAAAAAACTTGCACAATCGGCCGGATCGGTGAATGATCGCTGGTCAACGTATAAGCGGCCTCGCCAGCGTCACAGTTGGCGAGGCCGCTTGCACCTCCGGCACCTTGACTTCCTCCGTACCGATCATGTCCACCACTACTTCCACACCCGTTCCCTGTCCGGACGTCGAATCGCTCGACGCCATCCTCCCCGAAGAACCGCTGTTGATGATGGGCGCCGGCCCGGTGCCGATTCCCGCCGCTGTCGCCAAGGCCAATACGGTGGTGATCAATCACCTTGGAAGTACGATGGTGAAGGTGATCGGTCAGGTGAAGACCATGGCGCGTTACGTGTTCCAGACCCGCTCCAAGTGGGTGCTCGGCGTGGCGGGCCCAGGCTCGGCGGCGATGGAAATGGCGATCTCCAATCTGGCCTGGACGGGCACGCGTGTGCTGAGCATCAAGAATGGCTTTTTCAGCGAACGGATGGCGGAGATGGGCCGGCGCGTCGGCGCCGAGGTGGCGACGCTCGACGTAGCGGATCGCACGGTGGCAAGTCTCGATCAGGTGGCCGAAGCGATCCGCCGCGAGCGGCCGGAGATCGTCACGATCGTGCAGGGCGAGACCTCCAACACGGTGGTGAATCATCATCTGAAAGACATTGCGGCGTTGGCGAAGGCGGCCGGCGCGCTGGTGATCGTCGACGCCGTGTGCACGCTCAGCACGATGCCGCTGGAAATGGACGCGTGGGGTATCGACGCGGTGATTACCGGCGGCCAGAAAGGACTGTCGTCGATTCCCGGCGTGTCCCTGATCGCGTTCTCGGATGCCGCATGGGAGCGGGTGAAGCGCCGCACGGCGCCGAATGCGCACTGGTGTCTCGACGCGTCGCTGGCGGAGAATTTCTGGCACAACGCGGGCTATCACTACACGGCGCCGGTGTCGGGCGTGTTGGCCTTGCATGAGGCGCTGCGCCTCGTGTGCGCGGAGACGCTCGAGAAGCGCTTCGCGCGGCATCTGAAGTGTTCCGTGGCGCTGCAGGAAGGCATCACGGCGCTTGGTCTGCAGCTCTACACACCGCAGGCGTGTCGGCTGAACTCGGTAGTCGGCATCGAGGTTCCGCAGGGCCTGAGCCCCGGCGATATCTGCGGGCACATCTCGCGGCATCATCAGGTGGAGATATCGGGCTCGTTTGGTTTGCCGATCGTGCGGATCGGGCAGATGGGCGAGCAATGCCGCGAACACAACCTGTTCCGGACGCTGCATGCGCTGGGCCGGACCGTACTGGATCTGGGTGTGGCCGTCGATTTGCCCGCGGGTGTGGCGGCGTTGGAAAAGTCGCTGTCGGGCGGAGCGCGTAGCGTGACGGCGCGCTAGTTGCGCGGCGCGGCGTCTCCTGGGTGCGGGCCGGCCGCGGAGGCCGGCTCGCCGGCGGGCGGTGCGGTACGTTCGCGGCTGTTCACATCGCCCAGCCGCGACATTGTCCCCATTTAAGCGTCTGATCGCCGCAGATGCCGTCACTTTTTTGGAATAGAGCTTCAACCTGCGACTGCAGGTCACGTGCCAAGCCTGCGTTTCCTTACTATTATTACAACTGAAGGATGACGCAAATCAAAGGCTAATTGGGCAACAGTGATTTCTCATGTGAGGTCTCACGCCCCGCCTGTAAAGGGGGTACAAAATGAGCAACACCATCTACGACGAACGTCTTGAGTTACTGCGGACGATTTCCACCGACATCCTCGGCATCGATCAGCTCGAGCAGACTGGCAAGCTGACGAAGGACCTGCGCATTGTCCACATCGAGGATCTGACCCATGCGCTCGAAGCCGCCTACGATGCGGGCCTGATGGTGGGGCATCGCGTGGCGCGCGGCGGCAATGACGACACCCGCTCGATCGACGAAATTTTCTTTCCTTGAGCGGCGCGAGGCTGCCCGTTACGGCCGGTCGGCCACTCCGGGCGTAACAGGGCTGGCCCGTCAGGTCGCGGCCGGCGCGTTCGGCACGCGGGCGTTGCGCAGGTACAGCATGGTCGACAGCACCACCGCGGCCGCGGAGGCCGCCGCCGCAAACAGGAACACCGAGCCGTAGCCGAACGCACCTGCGATATAGCCGGCGAGCGGCCCGGTAATCCCCAGCGACAGATCCAGAAACACCGAGTACGCGGACAACGCCGCACCGCGGCTGGCCGGCGGCACGAGGCCGACCGCTTCGACGCCGAGCGCCGGAAACACGAGGGCAAAGCCGAAGCCGGTCAACGCGGCGCCGGCCAGCGCGAAGTGCGGCTCGGGCGCGAGCCAGAGCATCAGTAAGCCCACGCATTCAAACGAAAACGACGCAATCGCCACCCGAAAGCCGCCATACGTCTTGATGGTATTGGCGAACAGCAGGCGCGCGCCGATAAACAGCGTGCCGAACACGGTCAGCGACAGGGCTGCGTTCGGCCAATGCCGTGCGGCGTAGAACAGGGTGATGAAGGTCGCGATCGAGCCGAAGCCAGCCGAACCGAGCGCGAGTCCGATGCCGTGCGGCAGCACGCGCATGAACACGCTGCGATACGACATGCGTTCGCCATGTACGACAGGCACCGGCGCGATGTGCCGCGCGAGGTAGTAGCCAAGCGCGGCCAGTGCGATCACCACGATGCCGAGCGCCGCATAGCCGACCAGATGCGCAATCGCCACGCCGAGCG